>NZ_AZUN01000001.1:2927500-3291854 GCF_000527095.1 Methylomicrobium lacus LW14
CCATGATCCTGGAACTGCTTCAACTTATTGATCAAAACCGTATGCCCCAGGTGCAAATCGGGCGCGGTCGGATCGAATCCCGCCTTGATTCTAAGCGGCCGTTTTTCCTCAAGTTTTTTAACCAGGTCCTGTTCGAGCAGCACATCTTGCGCCCCTCTTAATAAATCCGCCACTATTTCCGCTTGCAACTTATTTCTCCATTGAAACTAGGTAGATAATCTATATTTAATATTGTGGAATAGGTATTATAAAGAAAAAAAATACCCGCCTATAATTGGCAAATATCAAAAAAAACCGTACAATGACGCAAGGATAGAGTTAATTAGTACTTTATTGCTTTAACTTCAATAACTTATCTTCTTCATCGTGAAAATTCAATTTTACGCTCCTTTGCTGATCAGCGTGGGCCTGGCGCTTACGACGACCACTGTCGATGCCAGAACCTCGCATTTGGCCATTAAGAAATATGCGGCCGACGCATCCAAGCGCACCAAAGCGCATCCGCGTAAGGCGACGAGCCATCGCGCTTCTTCCGGCCGATCCTCCTTATCCGCCACACACTACAAACACCGGCCGACGAAGGCGAAGCACCATCAGCACATAGCGTCTGCTTCTAATATTGAGCGCGATCAGGATTATAGCCCCGCTATCGACTCGGCAGAGACCGATTCATCCCGCATTTCGACTACGTTATATCCTTTAGCGACCAGCCGGTTGCACATTCGCCAAACAGATCTTCAGGACGGGCCGCGTTACGAAGCCGTTCGGATACCCCCAAACATGACGTCTTCGAGCACTCGCCGTTCCAGCTACCTGGAATCGCGCGCGACAAGCGAATCATCGGGCATGTCCGGGGCCTACGGCGTAATCGAAACGAACCTTGCCGACGCAGGCCACAAGGCGGGACTGTCCGACGAAACGATCGAGGAATTGACCCGTATTTTCGCCTGGGACATCGATTTTGCATCGAACTTAAACCCTGGCGATCAGTTCACCGTACTCTACAAAAATTCCCCCGACGCGAGCAACGCCAAAGCCGGACGCATTTATGCGGCCGAATTTGTCAGCGGAGGCAAGTTTCTGACCGCTATCCGCTTTGAAGATGCCGACGGCAATGTCAATTATTACACACCCGAAGGCAACAGCCTGCACAAGGCCTTTTTGAGCACGCCGGTCGATTACGCCCGGGTTAGCTCGCACTTCGATACCCACCGCCGACATCCGGTTCTTAACCGTATTCGCGCGCATAAAGGCGTCGATTACGCCGCTCGCACCGGCACCCCGGTCAAAGCCGCCGGCGACGGCGAAATCACGTTCAAAGGCCGGAAAGGCGGATACGGTCAGGTGCTGATCCTCAAACACGGCGATCGCTATGAAACCTTATACGCTCATCTTTCCGGATTTAAACGCAACTTGAACGACGGCGATCATGTGATGCAGGGCGAAGTGATCGGCTACGTCGGCCAGACAGGGCTTGCAACCGGCCCGCATCTGCATTACGAGTTTCGAATTGACGGGGTGCATCAAAACCCGGAATCACTGGAGTTCAAACGTCCGTTGCGCCTGGACAGTCAACACATGGCCGAATTTAAAGACCAGACCAAACCGCTGCTGGCGAAACTCTATCAAACCAAATCTCGCAATTTGCTGGCTAAAAACCAATAAAGCTTAGTTCATTTAATCGGCAGCATAAAAAAGGGCGGTTAAAACCGCCCTTTTTTGTTATACGGATCTGTTATTATACAGAAAATGACGATCCGCAGCCGCAAGTCGTCGACGCATTCGGATTGCGAATCACAAACTGCGCGCCGTTCACATCCTCTTTGTAATCCACCTCGGCGCCTTGCAGGTATTGGATACTCATCGAATCGATCAGCACCGTCACGCCGCCATTGACGATGCGGGTATCGTCTTCATTGACGTCTTCGTCGAACGTGAAGCCATATTGAAAACCTGAGCAGCCGCCGCCGGTCACATAGACTCTCAACTTGAGATTGTCGTTGCCTTCTTCCGCAATCAGTTCGCTGACCTTCGCGGCCGCGCTGTCGGTGAAATTAATTGGATTTGCCATAAGCTTTTAAATACACTAAAAAAATTGAGGGATGATAGGAATTATGACTATACCTAGTAGAAGAGTCAAGATTTCCGATCTTCAGCCGTAAGCCGGTACTGACCTGCCAGCCCTATCCTTTGACCCTCACGGATATAAGGCCACCGTCCTGAGCCCCAAATCCTCTTCCAGGCCAAACATCAGATTCATATTCTGTACGGCCTGTCCCGAGGCGCCTTTGACCAGATTATCGATCACAGACAGGATCACCACCGTTTTCCCGCCCTGCGGCTGGTGAATCGCGATCTGGCAGCGATTGCTGCCGCGCACGCTGCGGGTATCGGCATGCGCGTCTTTCGGCAACACATCGACAAAGACCTCGTCCCGGTATCTTTGTTCATAAAGCGCCTGCAAATCCTGCGCGTCCGCCTGCAAACGGCCGTATAAGGTCGCATGAATGCCGCGAATCATCGGCGTCAAATGCGGCACGAAAGTCAGGCCGACCGGCTTGCCGGTCGCGGCCCGCAAACCCTGCCGAATCTCGGGCAAATGCCGATGCCCCGGCACAGCGTAAGCCTTGAAACTTTCGCCGCATTCGCTCATCAATGTCGCCAGTTCCGCCTTGCGCCCGGCGCCGCTGACGCCCGACTTCACGTCGGCAATCAGATGATCCGCATCGATCAAGCCTTGTTCCAGCAGCGGCAAGAAGCCGAGCTGCACCGAGGTCGGATAGCAACCCGGACAGGCAATCAGCCGCGCGGATTTAATCGCTTTGCGGTTGACTTCGGGCAAGCCGTAAACCGCTTCGCCAATCAGCTCGGGACAGGCGTGTTCCATGCCGTACCACTGGCTCCACTCCTTAGCATCCTGCAAACGAAAATCGGCGGACAGGTCGATCACCTTGACGCCGCGCGCCAGTAATGGCTCGGCCATCAGCATCGCCGTGCCGTTCGGCGTCGCAAAAAATACCACGTCACAGGCAGCCAACGCCTCGACATCGGGCGCGGTGAAAACCGCATCGACATAGCCGCGGAGGCTGGGATAGACTGCATCCACCCGCACGCCGGCGTCCGCGCGCGAGGTGACCACCGCGACATCGGCTTCCTGATGCAAGGCTAAAATCCGCAAAAGCTCTACGCCGGTGTAGCCGGTGCCGCCCACTATTCCTGCACGAATCATTGGTTTAAATCCTTCTTGTTCATTTCTTTGAAATTGCGTGAGTATATAATACTTCCTGATTCTCAAAAATTGTTAACATCACCGGATACCCGCTGCCACCTTTTAAACGACCGCTCACATGCCCCTGCCTCATTCGATGCGCGCGATAGAAATCACACAGCCCGGCGGCCCCGAGGTACTCGGTCTCGCGGAAAGGCCCATACCGCCCCTATCGGCGCAGCAGGTGCTGATCCGGGTTGCGGCCGCCGGCGTCAACCGCCCCGATGCGATGCAGCGCCGCGGCGTTTATCCGCCGCCGCCCGGCGCGTCGGATATTCCCGGCCTCGAAATCGCCGGCACGGTCGCCGCCTTGGGTGATAATGTGCATCATTTGAGCATCGGAGAACCGGTTTGCGCGCTGGTGACCGGCGGCGGTTACGCCGAGTTTTGCGCAGCCTCGGCCGCGCTTTGCCTGCCGATTCCTGACGACTTCGATTTTATCCAGGCAGCCGCGCTGCCCGAGACGTTTTTTACGGTCTGGAGCAATGTTTTCGATCGCGCCCATTTGTCGGCCGGCGAAACACTGCTGATCCACGGCGGCGGCAGCGGCATCGGCACGACCGCAATACAACTGGCCAAGGCCTTCGGCGCCAGGGTTTTCGTAACGGCAGGCTCCGATGCCAAATGCGAGTTTTGCCGGCAGCTCGGCGCCGATGCCGCGATCAACTATCAGAGCCAGGATTTTGCCGATCAGGTCAGACATTTGACCGATAAGCAAGGCGTCGATGTGATTCTGGACATGATCGGTGGCGATTATTTGCCCAAAAACCTGAAGTGCCTAGCGAACGACGGCCGGCTGGTGCAAATCGCGATACAGCATGGCGCCAAGGCGGAGGTTGATCTTTGGCAGATCATGCTCAAGCGTCTGACGCTGACCGGCTCGACATTGCGCGCCAGGGACGATCTTTTCAAACAGCAGATCGCCTGGAAATTGCGCGAAAAGGTCTGGCCTTTGTTAGCATCGGGTAAAATCAGGCCGGTAATCGATAGCGTTTTTACACTTAACGATGCCGGCAAGGCGCACGAACGCCTCGAATCCGGTCAGCATATCGGTAAAATCATCTTGAAGGTATAAATCATCATGTCTTACAGCACACTCATCACCGCCGATGCACTGCGGGCGCAGCTCGACAATCCGGACTGGATCATCATTGACTGCCGGTTTTCTCTGGCCGACACCGAGCTCGGCGCCAAAAATTATCGGCGCGGGCATCTGCCGAATGCGCGCTATGCCCATCTCGACAAGGACTTGTCCTCCGCGATTACCAGCCAGAAAGGCCGGCACCCCCTTCCCGATTTTCGCGCCTTGAGCCAAAAGCTCGGCACTTGGGGCGTCGGCAATCAGAGCCAGGTCATCGTTTATGACGATGCGGGCGGCGCTTTCGCGGGACGCCTGTGGTGGCTGCTGCGCACTCTCGGCCATGACAAGGTGGCGGTGCTGGATGGCGGCATCAAGCTTTGGCAAAAAAAAGGTTATCCGATCACGACCGCGCTGCCGGCGATTATTCCGACGACCTTCCGGCCCTATCTGCAAGAATCGTTCTGGCTGACCGCAGGCCAAGTCCAAAACCGTCTCGCTGACAGATCGATTAGCCTGATCGACGCGCGCACGCCCGAGCGTTACCGCGGCGAAGTGGAGCCGATCGACCCGGTTGCGGGGCACGTAAGGGGCGCGGTCAACCGGCCTTTTCAGGCCAATCTCGCCAGCAGCGGCGAATTCCTGCTCGCCGAGCAACTGCGCCGGCAATTTGAGGCCCTGATCGGCGATAGGCCGCCGGAACAGATCGTGCATATGTGCGGCTCCGGCGTGACCGCCTGTCATAATTTACTGGCGATGGAACATGCGGGGCTTAAGGGCTCGAAACTTTATGCCGGCTCGTGGAGCGAATGGATCCGCAATAAAAACCGGCCCATCGCCAAAGGCAAATAACCCCGCCCCTCAAGGCACTTTTTAACCGATCGGTTCAGCTCATGAAAATCGACAGCGCCAAGATACAACAGCGTTACGACCGGCTCGCGCCCTATTTCGACGGCATCGAGGCGATGATGGAAGGCCTGTTTTTCAGGAGCTGGCGGAAAAAACTCTGGGCATCCGTCGAAGGTCAACACATCCTGGAAGTCGGCGTCGGCACCGGCAAGAACTTCGACTATTATCCTGCCGGCGCCAGCATCACCGCGATCGATTTCAGCCCGAAAATGCTCGAACAGGCGCGGCGTAAAAAGACCAGGAAACAGGTCAATGTGGATCTGGAACTGATGGATGTGCAGTCGCTGCATTATGCCAGCAACAGTTTCGATACGGTCGTCTGCTCCTTTGTGTTTTGCTCGGTGCCTGCGCCGATGAAAGGCCTGAAGGAATTGCACCGGGTCTGCAAGCCGGGCGGACGAGTCATCTTGCTGGAGCATGTGATCAGTTCGAATCCGGTTTTGGCCGGCATGATGAATCTGTTGAACCCCTTGGTCGTCTCGCTGGTCGGTGCGAATATCAACCGCAATACGGTCAAAAATGTGCAGGCCTGCGGCTTTAGCCATGTGCGCGTCGATGAACGCAGCAGCGGCATCATCAAATTGATCGTAGCGGTTAAATGACCGGAAAATGTATCTTGAACGCCGGATTTGAGTAGAATATAAGGAGTTTTTGAATTGATAACTGATGTGAAACCAAAAGTAGACGATTTAGTTCAAACGCCGATACCCACCCGGCACGGCGAATTCATCCTGCATTATTACAGCAACACGCTCGACGACAAGGAGCATGTCGCTCTGGTCAGGGGTAAGGTTGACGGCGTCGAGCATGTCCCGGTGCGCATCCATTCCGAGTGCTTTACCGGCGACGTGCTCGGCTCGAGACGCTGCGACTGCGGCGAACAACTCGACATGGCGATGCAAATGATAGCCGAAAGAGGCGCCGGCATTCTGATCTATCTGCGTCAGGAAGGACGCGGCATCGGCCTGTTGAAGAAACTGCAAGCCTACAATTTGCAGGATACGGGCATGGACACGGTCGATGCGAACATTCACCTGGGCCATCTCGCCGACGAACGCGAATACGACATTGCCGCGCTGATTCTGGAGTCGCTCCAGGTCAAATCGATCGAGCTGATCACGAACAATCCAAAAAAAATCGAAGGCCTGCAAAAGCTCGGCGTCGATGTTGCAGGTCGGATTCCGATTGTTGCCGCGGCCCACAATGACAATCTCGATTATCTGAAAACCAAAGCCAAAAAGATGGCGCACATGCTGTTTGAACGCAAATAGGACAACGACTGATCTCGGCACTAAAATCGCCCCCTCCTGCAAAATGAAAATGGCCGCATCATGCGGCCATTTCGTATAGCTCAGACGGGATAATTCGCTATGGCGAAGCCAAAACCGTTCACTCCTTGAGCGATGCATAGCTGCCGTGGGTAGTGACAGGAAAACCGCGGACGGCCACAAGAAGATCGCCGTAATCGCATCGAAGGTATAGTCATAATCCAAGGGGTCAGGACCGTCAATACCTTCGATGGCGTTTACAGGATTTCTTTGCGCCAGCCGAGGCTCCGAGGGGCGCGCTGACGACATTCAGTTACCCGAGCGTCAGCAGGGTATCCGCCAAGAACTCGGCAGATGATTTCATACTATTGGCTGATATAAAAGAAACAAATATTACTAAAGCAAAGGGTTATTCAGGTTTTCGGCACAATTAAGAAGACGTCTCCTCGTCACAATTCAATTTCAACAGGTACAGCACGATCGCTGCTTTGCCGGCGATTGTCCAGCAACCCCATCCATCGTGGGGGTCAATTATCTTAAGCACTTTCCATGCCATAGCTAAACCTTGTGCCCCCCGGCTAGGCGGGATTACCTGCAAACGATTAGGCGGCTAAATCATTTGCTTCAGATTGGCGCCAAAACCAGCCGTTTTAGTGCGATCTTCGGCCAAGTACCACATATAATTCCTTGCAACTTCCCTGGTATTCCTTTCGCAAAACAGCGACCCAGATCGAATCCAGCCAAGAGGCGTGTGTCAAATGACACAGTTCGCCTGCGTCGAATGCCTCGGATAATCTCTCGGTAGCCATTCAGCCCTTGTACTGCTTTCGACGCTGCCGCATCAGCACCGCCATCAATACAGCCAATACCTTGCCAAATAGCCGAAATGATCCGAAACGGCCGGATAGAAATGATCATTGAAAATCATATCCATCGACTCGATCCGCAGCGGATGACCATTACGCTTGAAGATATAGTCGACTCGACAAGGCGGATGATGTTTCCAGCCGTCGATTTGACCGCGATAGCTCGGCTCGTAAAAGCGACCTGGATGCAGTTCATGAAACTGATCCACATACTCGGCATTGCCGACGATATGATGATAGGCATGGCCGCCGGCAGGCGCGTTGAAATCACCGGCGATCAACTCGCCCTTGACGCCGAAATGCCGGCGCGAATCGATCAAGCGCCGCAAATTGGCGTACTCTTCATAAAAACCGTGATGCGCCCAGCTCAAATGCACATTCGCGATATGCAGCAAGCCGAACCATGGCACATCGATGCAGGACAGGGTTACATTGCGCGACATGTAATTGTCCTTGCGCTGATTCAAAGACACATAGGCCGAATAATTATGCCGCATCGGATAGCGACTCATGATCGCGGTGCCTTCCCGCCAGCGGTAAAAACCGATGTGGCTCCAGTCTTGATGAATGTGATACCAAAGCCCCCAGTGGCGCAATTTGCTACAAATCCGAAACGCCATGTTCGAAGGCGACTCGCCGTAGGGATGCGTGATCGGATCGTGCATGTACTCGCCGACCTCCTGAAAACAGATCAAATCGATTTTCAGATGCGCAATGGCCTCCGCGATGATCTGCACCTCCCGCTCATGCCGATGCATCGCATCAAACGGGCAATCACGCGGATGTTGCTGATACGTATGCAAATTTAGCGTGAGCAGCGAAAGTTCCATAAACTCCGTCGACCGGAGGATTGTAAGCCTGAAATTACAAAGTTGGGCTTATATTAGCCGGCAAATATGTAAGTTTGATGACCAACGCTCAGAACCCGATGTCGTCCCGCAACACCGTTTCGACCAGCGTGACCCAGTACGCCGCGCCAACCGGCAAGATCCGATCGTTGAAGTCATAGTGCGGATTATGCAGCAAACAGCTGTTATGCGATGCGCCGTTGCCGATCCAGAGATAACAGCCCGGCTTTTGCTGCAGCATGAACGCAAAATCCTCCGAACCCGTGCACGGCGTGGGCTGAAGATTAACGCCTTGCGCTCCCGCCACCGCAATCGCGGCCTCGGTTGCGAGGGCTGTTGCCGCCTCGCTATTGAAGGTGACCGGGTAACCCGGATTTTCAGGATTGAAGGCGATTTCCGCGGCCACGCCGAGCCCGGCGCAGACGCCGTCGACGATTTGGCGGATTTTCTCGCCGATCGCCTGCTGCACGCCGGGTTTGAAGCAGCGGAAGGTGCCGCGAATGACCGCTTCTTCCGGAATCGCATTCCAGGTATTGCCGGCATGAACCTGAGTGATGCTGACCACCGCCGAATCGGCCGGATCGATCGTCCGGCTGACGATCGTCTGCAGCGCATTGATGATTTGCCCGGCCGCGACGATCGCGTCGGTTCCCAGATGCGGCATCGCGGCATGGGTCGCCCGGCCTTTCACGCGAATCTCGAAACAGTCGAAAGACGCCATCATCGGCCCCGACTTGACCGCGAAATGGCCAAGCGGAATGTCCGGAAAATTGTGCATGCCGAAGACCGCATCGACCGGAAATTGCTCGAACAAGCCGTCGTCGATCATTTGCTTCGCGCCGGCGCGGCCTTCCTCGGCCGGTTGAAAGATGAACACGACCGTACCGTTGAAATGCGGTTTTTCGGCCAACAGCTTGGCTGCGCCGAGCAGCATCGCGGTATGGCCGTCATGGCCGCAGGCGTGCATTTTGCCGTGATGTGCGGATTTATACGCAAACGTATTTTTTTCTTCGATGAACAAGGCGTCCATATCGGCGCGCAACGCAATTTTCCGGGGGCTGTCGCCGGCCGACAAGGCAGCGATTACGCCGGTTTTGCCGAGCCCCTGCTGCACCGTCAAGCCGAATGACTGTAATTTTTCGGCGACAAAACGCGCCGTTTCGACTTCTTCATAGGCGGTTTCGGGATGTTGATGAATGTGTTGCCGCCATGCGCGCATGTCTTCGTGAAGCTGTTGCAGATCGTCGCTGTCAATCATAGGTTTCCGTGTTGATTAATTTTAGGGCGCAAGCCTTCCTGCAAGACATCGTCAATCGAGCCTTTGTCCACCGGTCACAGCAACGGCTTGCCTGGGCGGGTTACGGCAGCAATCAGGAAGGTTTTGAGTGATTTGAAGTCGGGGGAGTCGCCGGCAGAATCCTGCGAAAAGTCAGATTGATCCGGGGATTTTTCGCTTGCCGGGTTTTCGGCAAGGCATGCACCCAGTGATGCTGCAACGCGCCCGCCATGATCAGCAAATCGCCGTGCTCCAGCACAATGTCCAGATTTTCGCGGCGCTTTTTATGATGCAGCCTGAACAGGCGCGTATCACCGAGGCTCAAGGAGGCAATCACCGGATTCAGGCCGAGCTCCTTTTCATTGTCCGCATGATAACCCATCGAATCCCGGCCGTCGCGGTACAAATTGGCCAGCACGCTGTTGAATGGGCAGCCGCTCATTGTTTCGACCCGAGCCTTGACCGCGGGCAATTCGGCCGTCCACGGCAATGGCACGTGTTCCACGCCCGAATAGCGGTAAACGGCATCAGCATCGCCGTACCAGCACATCAGACGCGGCACCTTGCACCATTTGCCGAAGATGAAAACCGCTTCTTCCTGCCAAGCCAGTGTCCGATTAAAATCCGTAAACAGCCGATCGGCCTCCGGCGGCGCATAAAATGCCTTGGCCAGATAGATTTCGCCGTCAGAAGGGCAAATATTGGTTTGCTCGATTAATAAGATGATTTTTCAACACTTAGCCGAAGCCAGTTAAAAAAGCCCACGCCTATCCTCTTGGCCTTAGATTTCGACAATATAAGCCCCGTAGCCGACGACCCTTTTTTTATCCCCCGCCGTATCGCCGGAATTCCTCAGGTCGATGGTCTTGACGACCAGCGACTTTTCCCGCGCCAGCTTCAACAGGCCGCTGACGCCGACCCGGCCGCAGGCCGAATCGAAGCCCAGGCTTTCGTATTGCAGCTTTTCAATCGCCGAACTGGTCGCCTTGTCGAGTTGCTGGCAGGTCGCATAATCGTGATAATGGCTCAGGTCGGAACTGATCACGATCAAGGTTTCCTCGCCACCCCACAGCAGCTCCAATACCTGGCTGACCTGCTCGGCAGACGCCTCGCCGGTCACGATCGGCACGATCACGAAATCATCCAGCGTTTCCTGCAAAAACGGCAGATGCACTTCCAGGCTATGTTCCTGCGCATGCGCCTGTTCCATGTAATCGACAAAAGGCAATTTCGCGATCTTGTGGACCGATTTCTGATCGACGGTAATACTGCCGAGCGGTGTGATGAAGTTTTGCGCATTGGTTACCGCCAAGCCGGTAAAACCGACCCGGTGCGAAGGTCCTATCAGCACCACCCGGGTAATCTGATCATGCGCCTTGATCAGCCGCGCATAGGCGGTAGCCGCCACCGGCCCCGAATAAATGTAGCCCGCATGCGGCACGATCATCGCCTTGGGAACTTTCGGCGCGGTTTCGGCATCATTGAGATATTGATCGATCAGCAGATGCAGTTGCTGGGGTTCGGCAGGATAAAAGCTTCCTGCTACAGCGGGTTGTCTATTCATAATGTTGCCTTTCACCAAAATCAAGCCAAATCGCATGTTCAACCCGTCAGCAATCCTGCAGGTTGATATTATTATTCTAATTCCTAAATGACCAATTGAATATTTAATGGTTCCTGGAGAATGGCGATGACCGAATTTGTTTCCCCCGATACCGTCCGTACCCGGTACTGGCATATGCTTGAGGACGGTCGGGTGCAGTGCGACGCCTGCCCGCGCTTTTGCAAACTGCATGATGGCCAGCGCGGCCTATGTTTTGTCCGGCAGAATCTGGACCATCAGGTCGTGATGACCAGCTACGGACGTTCCAGCGGCTTTGCGATCGATCCGATCGAAAAAAAGCCGCTGAATCATTTTTTACCCGGCACGCCGGTGTTTTCGTTCGGCACCGCCGGCTGCAATCTGGCCTGCAAATTTTGCCAGAACTGGGACATCAGCAAATCGCGCGAAATGGATACCCTGATGAGCAAAGCCTCGCCCGAGGCAATCGCGCAGACTGCGCTCGACCAGGGCTGCGCCAGCGTCGCCTATACCTATAACGACCCGGTCATCTTCCACGAATATGCGATCGATACCGCCCAGGCCTGCCGCAGTCTCGGCTTGAAATCGGTCGCGGTTTCGGCCGGCTATGTGACGCCGGAACCGCGCGCCGAATTTTATCAATGGATGGATGCGGCCAATATCGACCTGAAGGCGTTCAGCGAGCGCTTTTATCACCAGATTACCGGCGGCCATCTGCAACCGGTGCTCGACACGCTGAAGTACATCAAGCACGAAACCTCGGTCTGGCTGGAGTTGACGACCTTGCTCATCCCGGACGAAAACGATTCGGTGCCGGAACTCGAAGCAATGACGCAATGGGTCGTCGAAAATCTCGGGCCGGACGTGCCGATGCATTTCACCGCCTTTCATCCTGACTGGAAGATGCTCGACAAAGCGCCCACGCCGCGCCATTCGCTGCTGAAAGCCCGGCAGATCGCGACCAACAATGGCGTTCGCTATGCCTATGTCGGCAATGTGCACGACAAACTGGCCGAAAGCACCTACTGTCACGGCTGCGGCAAATTATTGATTGGGCGGGACTGGTATGAGTTGTCGGACTGGAATCTAGACGCCGCCGGCAAATGCAAGTTTTGCGGCACAAAATGCGCGGGCGTCTTTGCCGAAAAACCCGGTGGCTGGGGCGCAAAACGCCTCAGCGTACCGATGCGTTAAGCAAAATTGCTGCTTGGCAAGCTTCGGCGGTTGTCGAAAAACCACGACGCTTACATAATGTAATCCCTATATTTAGTATAGGTATGCACCTTTGCCAAATGCGGGTGCCGAAAGGGCGACTTCTCGGCCCAGAAAAACATCATTGAATAAATTTCAAAAACGATAATATGATGCTCTCCAGACGACGTTTTTTAGGCTATGGCGGCGCAGGCATGCTCGCCATGGCTGCCGGCTGTAGGCCGGCGAATCTGAATTTATTGCCGGCCGAGGATGATGTCGCCGCGATCAAGCGGTTGCCACTGGCCGACAGGATGCAGCTCGCGAAGCTGAAAAACAACCTGCTGGGCTACCCGATCAACATGAACACGCCGCCCGAGGCTTTTTTCGCCTGGCGCAAACAGCTCAACGAGGCGGGCATCGGCGTGTTTGCGTTCAACAATGTCGGCAATCCGTTCAAGGAAAGCCCGATCCCTTACAACACGCACGACTTTGAACGCGAAGTGATCCTACGCTTCGGCAAGCGCTATGCGTTTCCAAGCGATGACACCTGGGGCTTCCTTTCGCATAGCGGCACCGACAGCAACATGCACGGCATGTACATGGGACGGACGATTCTGAAGGGACGCACCGGCCGGCTTCCGAAAGCCTATTTCACGAAGGAAGCGCATTATTCGGTGCAAATTTTGCGCGACTTGCTCGGGCTTGAAACGGTGTTTGTCGACACGCTGCCGGATGGCGGAATGGACCCGAACGATCTCGCGCAAAAGCTCACGGCCAACCGATCGCAGCCAGCTTTGGTGATCGCGACGATCGGCACCACCTTCAAAGGTGCGGTCGATTCGATCGACCGTATTCAGGATGTCTTGCAAGGCCATCCGAGCTATCTGCATCTGGACGCGGCGCTGTTCGGCGGCTATCTGCCCTTTACTCCCCATGCCGATGAAGTCGCCTACCGTTTGCCGGGCAAGCCGGCGCCGCGCTACGATTCGATCGCGGTTTCCTGTCACAAATTTTTCGGCTTTCCCGCGCCCGCTGGCCTGTTCATCACCACGCAAAGCCATTTCGACGAGTTCAATGCGCTGTTCACCCGAATTCATAATCCCGAATACATCCACCATGTACCGGGCACGATCACCTGTTCACGGGATAGTGTCAAACCGGCGGAATTTTATTTCTTTTCATCGCCGGAAGCGATGGTAAAACTGACCGCAGACGCTCGCTCGATGCTGCAAAATTCGGATTATTTTCTGCAACAGCTGCAATCCCGCTTTCCTCAGCTGGATGCGGTACGCGCGAACGCTCTGTCGAATACGATTTATTTCAAAAATCCCGGCGACCGGGTCGTCAAAAAATATTCTCTGGCCACGATGCATTTAGAGATAAACCATCAACAGCAGGATTACGCGCATGTGGTCGTAATGCCGCATGTGAACCGGCAAATCATTGAAGCGTTTATGACTGACTTGGAGTCCGCTTTGGCTAATGCACAAGGATTTCGCTAATTAAATTTTCTCTCGCAGATCCCGCGCTCTGCGCCACGCACCACACAGCGTAGGCGCGATGGGGCTGATCGCCGGAAATACCCAACGCAGTCCCATTCTTTTCCTGGCGAACAGGTTTCAGGCGAATTGTTAAAACTCACTGCCGTGGTGGCTGACAGGAAGAACTCGGGTCTTCCGCGGTCAAGAGTTCCACAATACCGGCATTAGTGATTTTTTTGTTGCCGGCAAGCGGATCATCCTGATAACCGCCTACGATCATGTCGGTAAAACCATCGCCGTTATGGTCGCCGCTTCCGCTGACCGCAAAACCGTAATAATTATTCTTGTTATGACCGTCGAACCCAAACTGTTCGACGCCATCGCTGCCCCGATGCCAAGAGGCTCTCCCCGCATTCGCCAGTTTTTTACCTTTGCTGGTGGCATCGTATTTATAGGCGCCGACGATGAAATTGTGTGCGGTTTCGCCGGGGATAACGCCGGCATCGCTGATCGCGCTGCCAAACAGCGCTCCCTTTTGCGGCACTTCATTGTGCGCACTATACAACTTGGACTGGTTTTGTCCGGAATAGACACGCACTATTCCGGCATCCTTGAACGTTTTTTTCGCGGTTGCCGGTGTAGCCTCCTGAATATAATCTTCCTGCGGCGCGCCGGCCAAAACATCCGCAAAGCCGTCGCCATTCACGTCCGCCCCGGCCACCGCGAAGCCGAGCCGGCTGCCGGCCTGCTCGCCATTTTGGTGAAAGATCTCCGGAAAATCGCCGCTCAACGCATAAACATAGACACGACCCACATCCTTCAGTTTTTTGCCGCTGCTGTTGCTTGCCTCGGCTCGGTAAGCCCCGATGATCGCGTCCGCCTTGCCGTCCTTATCGACATCATTCGCAGCGACGCTGGAGCCAAATAGATCGCCCTTGCTTTCGCCCTCGAACGTATGCACGCGGACACGCTCCCCTTCCTTGTAAGAATAAACAGACGCCGAACCCGCATCTTTTATTTTCTTGTCGTTGCTGTCGACTCCATCCGCTTTCGGCGCGCCCACGATGACCTCATCCCTGCCGTCGGCATCGATATCCTTCACAAAAGCGACTGCCATGCCCAGATTATCGCGGGCCGCCTCGCCTTCGATGCGAAATAGCTCTGAGCCATTAGGCGCTCCCGAAAAAACCACGGCAATCCCGGCATCCTTGCGCTTCTTTCCGTCGCCGCCAACCACATCGGCTTTTGGCGCGCCCACGAGGATGTCGGGAATACTGTCACCGTTGACATCGCCCCCGCCGGCTACCGCGCTGCCAAACTGGTCGCCGGCACCCTCCCCTATAAACGTCCGCAAAATAGTCGGCTGTTTTGTCAATTCGCCCGAATAAACATGGACCAAGCCGGCATTTCTCAAGGTTTTCTTGCCCTCTTTTTTATCAAAGCGAGGAGCCCCGACAATCACATCGTCCTTGCCATCCGTGTTGATATCGCCGGCGGCGACGCTATAGCCAAGAAAATCGCTTTTATTTTCGCCGTCGAAACGATTCAACAAGTTTGCAACGAGCGGGAAATTATCGACTGCATCCAGAACGCAGTCATTATCGTCATCCGGATCGGCATTATCGCCTATGCCATCGCCGTCATTGTCATTCGATTCCGTTTTATCATCCGGAAAAGCATCCTTGTCATTGGGCACGCCATCGCCGTCCCTGTCGTCATCGCAGGCATCACCAATCATGTCGTGGTCTTGATCGGGTTGCAGCAAATCGTTTGATGGGGGAGTTACTACTGGAGGATTTTTTACGGACGGGCAATTATCCAGATAATCGAGAACTCCATCGTCGTCTAGGTCGCCGGGAAGATAACGCGCAAGCGCAAATCGCTGCTGGCTGACTAAATTGTCCCTGATTTCGGCTACTCCCGCCAACACGATACGCCCATCCTCCGGTTGCTGCACGGCCGCAAAAGCCTGGTCTGAACCGGCACCGAAGCTTGTGCTGAGTTTGCCGTCTCCGCTGAAAGTGGTATCCAGGCTGCCGTCTTGATTGTAGCGCACCTGCACAAAATCAAAGTCATTGACTCCAACTTGCGTATAACCGGCCACCAGCAATTTGCCGTCGGGCAATTGCATGACCTGATAAGCCCGGGCATTTCTTGTACCCATCGATGTGATGACTTTACCGTCACCGCTAAAACTGGAATCCAAGTGTCCATCGGGGAGATAACGAACCAGCGCAATATCCTCATCACCGTTCGTCGTGCTGTAGCCGGCAACCACGTATTTACCGTCCGTTTGTCGAATCACCGAAAGGCCGCGATCATCGCCGCTACCGACCGAGTTGCGTTGCTTCCCATTCGAATTGAAGGTCGTATCGAGCGTGCCGTCGGCCTCATAGCGCGCGACCGCAAAATCATCGCTAGTGCCATTATTGCTGAAACCAGCCACAAAGAGCTTGCCGTCAGCCTGCTGAAGCATCGAAAAAACAACATCGTTCCTGCTATTGCCAAAATCGGTCGTCACTTTGCCCTTCTCGCCTATGGGGCTAAAGCTGAGATCGAGAGAGCCGTCCGAGTCATAACGCACCAGCGCAAAATCGCTGTCGGTTGCCGTGCCGCTGAACCCCGCCACGACCAACTTATGTTCCAGCGTTTCGACGACCGCATGAGCGCCATCCTCAAACACATCTGCGGCCTCCGTCGAATGAGGCGGCGTCAGCACTTTCCCCTCATCGCCGAAACCGGTGTCCAAGGAACCGTTGGGGTTATAACGCACCACCGCAAAATCGTTGGTCGGTTGTGCATTCGAATTTAACGCCTGCCCTACTACGACCAATTGACTGTCTGTCTGTTGGATGCCCGCGAACGCGGCCGCGTTTCCACTACCAACAGTCGTGTTGACGATACCATTGCTACCAAATGTCGTATCGAGAGCGCCATTACTTAAATCATAACGCACGAGAGCAAATCGATCAAAGGCGCCGGCCCCATCATTACTGCGGCCGACGGCGAGCAGTTTTTTGTCCCCCTGTACCAGGATCACATCTTCAGCGACGGAGAGCGAAGTACCGGCGGCAGTCGTCACCAAACCATCGCCGCCAAAACTTTTATCCAGCGTACCGGCGGGCGATCCAAATAACTGATTTGCAAACGACAGCGGCAGAGCAACGAGCATCGATTTTACAAGACCCTTGATCATACGATTTCACCTGAATTCAATTTGTGCCGGGATACCTGATTCTAACATTAAGACTTTTCTGCACAAAACTCTACCCTCGTACAGAGTTTGCGTTTGAAAAAATGCGACCCTATTGTGAACAGAAAATACCGCATGAAGCAATTGGTAAGAATGCCTATTTTAGAGCGATTACCACGGAGTTTTTCTACTAACCGATAGCGTTGATTCTCGCAGGCTGCTACAGGCCGAACAACGACGCATCGACCTTATAGGCACAAAATAGGACTGATTGGATAAAATAGATATGCCCGGAGAGGATATTCATCGCACCCGAAACAACGCGGAAAGAGACCGGAACGATCGACTGGTTCGCCAAGCCCGGCAAACCTTCGGGAGAGGAATTTAAAAGAACTGTCACAACCGCACGAGAGCCCCAAGAAACGCCTTGGGGACTCTCGGCGCTGTCCACTACGAAGTCTGCTCTACTGGGCGCAATTCCAACGGCGTGCAGCGGTTATAAAAAAACCAGGTCTTCACGTGCAAGTGTTTGCGGATCGGGGTCTTGATCACCGAAACGCAGAGCGCGATCGAAAACAGGCACCAAACCGCGGCGTATTCGTTCGGATCGGAGGTGGTGACGTCCGAAATCCACGGCCCGATCAGGTAATGGAAGCCGACGAAGCGCCAGGATCCGTACAAGGTCGGCAGGCAGAACGAGACCAGGATATAGGTCAGCGCATGTAAACCCCAATCGAAACCGAACAGCCATTCCTGCGGACCGGACAGCAGGCCGTTCAACGGCATTTGCCAAGCGATGTGCCAATCGCCGGAGACCGAACAGACGCCGGTACCGCAAAAGCCTTCGGTGCCGATCACGCAATGCCCGGCCCAATCGAACGGATACATCTTGACCAGCATCGTCAGCGAGCCGATCGCGCAAATCGTATAGACGGTCGTGCGGATTTTCAGTTTGACGCTTTCCGGGATGAAGTACATCGCGACCATGTTCACGAAAAACGGCTGGAACGCGACGTGAATATAGCCAAACATCGTCAGAATCTGATTTTTCGGATTGCCGCACAGATCGATATAGACATAGGTCCCGGCCTGCAACAATTCCATCAACGCAAAATAAGTCAACGGAATCCACAACTCCTTCGATTCCCCCTTGTAAGCGACATAAGCCGCGGTACTAAGTCCTGCGGCCGCCAGGACGCCTGACGCTTCACCACTCCAACACATAATGAACCTTCTTATAATAATTATTGAAAAAGCTGTTAAGCCGAGGAGGCTTTGATCGGATCAACGCGTCCTTCGGGCGCTTATTCTATTACAGGGGGGCGAACGGAAAAAGCGTCGGCGCAACCGAAATGCGCCGACGTTCGAAAAACATCAGGATGGCAGGGCTTCGCTGTCGATGTAAATCTCAACCGGCGTTGCCGGTTCGATCGTGGCGACCGGCAAATCCGCACCTTCGCGCCACTGTTTGACCGGCTCTTGTTTGTTTTTACCGGTGATCAAAAAAATCAATCGGCGGGTGTCGCTCAATGCCTTGGCGCTGACCGAAACGCGCTCGGGCGGCGGCTTCGGCGAATTGTAAACCGGATGCGTCAGCTCATCGGGGTTGTGCACATGTCCGGGGAACAGGCTGGCGGTATGCCCGTCTTCGCCCATGCCGAGCAGCACCATGTCGAAAGGCAGCGCATCGGCGACCGTTTGGCGGTATTGCAGGGCGCCCTCTTCAGGACCGAGTTCGGCCGGAAGCGTGAAGATTTGTGCAGACGGAATCGGCACCTGCGCGAGCAATGTCTGCGTCGCTATCATGCTGTTGCGGTCCGCATGATCGGCCGGCAGGCAGCGTTCATCGCCATAATAGATATACCATTTCGACCAGTCGGTTTCCGCCTTGCTGAGCAAACGATAGACTTTTTCCGGCGTGGTGCCTCCCGCCAATACCAGTTTGAAGCGGCCGCGCTCGGCGATGGCCGCTTCGGCCGCAGTCAAGATTTGTGCACAAGCGGCTTCGGCCACCTGATCGGCGGTCGCGAACGTCCGCCAGTTGGCGTTTTTTTGCATTTATTTACACTCCGGGGTTAATGAACTGCGCCAGAATTGGCTGTCTTTATCGAACAGGCGGCTGTCTTCCGGTCCCCACGAACCGGCAGCATAGGTCGCGATATAGTCGCGCTCGACCGCCCAGGTTTGCAGGATCGGATCGACGATGCGCCAGGCGTGCTCGACCTCGTCGAAGCGCAGGAACAGCGAACGGTCGCCCTTCAGCACATCGAGCAGCAGGTCTTCATAAGCGTCGATCGCCTTTTCGTCATGATTGCGGAAACTCGCATCCAGCGTGGTCGAGCGGGTGTCCATTTCGAGGCCCGGCTCCTTCACGGTCATTTCGATCTTGATGCATTCGTCGGGCTGAATGCCGAGCAGCACCCAGTTAGGGCTCATGCAGTTCACGTTGGTGCCGCGGAAAAATTGCAGCGGCGGATGACGGAAGCAGATCGAGATGGTCGACTGCGCCTTCGCCATGCGTTTGCCGGTGCGCATATAGAACGGCACGCCGCGCCAGCGCCAGTTGTCAATGTAAAGCTTCATCGAGGCATAGGTTTCGGTCACGCTGTCCGCCGGGATGCTGTCTTCCTGCAAGTAGCCTTTGACCTTCTCGCCTTTGGCCGTGCCGGCCGCGTACTGGCCGCGGTGGGCATGCGCGTGCACCGCTTCTTTCGGAATCGGGCGGATCGATTTCAATACCTTGACCTTTTCATCGCGCAGCGCCTCGGCCTCCATCGACACCGGCGGCTCCATCGCGACCAGGGTCAAAAGTTGCAGCAGATGGCTTTGCAGCATGTCGCGCAGAGCGCCGGCGCCGTTATAGTAGTCGCCGCGGCTGTCGATGCCGATTTCTTCCGAATGGGTGATCTGGATATGATCGATGTAGTTGCGGTTCCACAAGGGTTCCAGCATCACGTTCGCGAAGCGGAACACCAGCACGTTTTGCACCATGCCCTTGCCGAGATAGTGATCGATCCGATAAATCTGCTCCTCGGTCAGATAATGGCTGATGCGTTTTTGCAGGGCCTGCGCGCTGTCCAGATCATAGCCGAACGGTTTTTCGATGATCACACGCCGCCAGCCCAGTTCTTCGTCAAACAAATGGTTATGACTCAATTGTTCGAGCACGGTGCCGAAATCGGACGGGCTGATCGACAGATAAAACGCGATGTTCCGCGAAAATGCTTGTTTGCCGTTCAAAAGTTCGGCCAATGCCTTGTAGTCTTCGGGCTTCTGGATGTCCGCCTGATGATAGTAAAGGCGCTGACTGAAACTCTGGAAGACCGCCTCGTCGAAATCGGCCTTGACCTTGCTCTGGATCATTTCCCTGACTTCGGCCAGCCATTTCTGCTGGTCCCAGGGCCGGCGGCCGACCGCGACAATGCGGGTGCCTTCGGGCAATTGTTTCGCAACATCGAGATGATAGAGCGCCGGCATCAGCTTGATTCGGGAGAGGTTGCCGGTGGCGCCAAAGATTACGTAGGTACAGGGTTCGGCGTTCATGGGAAAGTCGATAAGGTTAAGGGCGCAAAGATTATGGTGTGTAGCCCGGATGAAACGCAGTGGAATCCGGGGAGGCCGGTGTTCCTCCACTCCCGGATTCCGCTACGCTGCATCCGGGCTACGTCACGCACCGCCGAAGCGGCGCAACTTGCGTTCCCGCGCAGGAGCGCGGGAACGCTTGCGGTTTTATGCGTTGTAAGTAGACGAAGCGACCTTGCCGCCTTGTCCGGTCCAGTCGGTATGGAAGAACTGGCCGCGCGGCTGGTCGATCCGCTCATAGGTATGTGCGCCGAAATAGTCGCGCTGCGCCTGCAACAGATTGGCCGGCAGTCTTTCGGTCCGGTAGCCGTCGAAGTAAGCCAAGGCAGACGAGAACGCCGGGGTCGGGATTCCGAGCTCGATACCCAGAATGACCGCCTTGCGCCAGCCGGCTTCGGCCTTCTTCATTTCGGCGGTGAAGAAATCGTCGAGCAACAGGTTTTCGAGATCCGGATTTTTGTTGTAGGCCTGTTTGATGTCGTTCAAGAACTGACTGCGGATGATGCAGCCGCCGCGCCACATCAGCGCGATTTCGCCATAATTCAGCGCCAGTTTGTATTCTTTTGCCGCTTCCCGCATCAACCGGAAACCTTGCGCATAGGAAATGATCTTGGCCGCATACAAGGCGTCGCGGACCGCATCGATCATCGCCTTCCTGTCGCCGCTGAATGCGCCCTGCTGTTTCGGCAGAACCTTCGCGGCCTTGACGCGTTCGTCCTTTTGCGCGGACAGGCAGCGTGCGAAGACCGACTCGCCGATCAGCGTCAACGGAATGCCGAGATCCAGCGCATTGATGCCGGTCCATTTGCCGGTGCCTTTTTGGCCGGCGGTATCGAGGATTTTTTCGAGCAGCGGCTGGCCGTCTGCGTCCTTATAAGCCAGGATGTTCGCGGTGATTTCGATCAGGTATGAGCTCAGTTCGCCGCGGTTCCATTCGGCGAAAATTTCGTGCAATTCGTCGGCAGAAAGACCCAGGCCTTCGGACAGCAATTGATAGGCTTCGCAGATCAGCTGCATGTCGCCGTATTCGATGCCGTTGTGCACCATCTTGACATAGTGACCCGCGCCGTTGTCGCCGACCCATTCGCAGCAGGGTTCGCCGCCGACCTTCGCGCTGATCGCCTGGAAAATCGGCTTGACCGCCGCCCAGGCCGCCTTGTTGCCGCCGGGCATAATCGAAGGTCCGTTGCGCGCGCCTTCCTCGCCGCCGGAAACCCCGGCGCCGATGAAATTGAGACCTAAGTCCGCAAGATATTGGGTGCGGCGGTTGGTGTCGGTAAACAACGAATTGCCGCCGTCGACGATGATGTCGCCCGGCGCCAACAGCGGCAGCAGTTTTTCGATATATTGATCGACCACGTCGCCGGCCTTGACCATTAACATCACGATGCGCGGCGTTTCGAGGCTGTCGACGAGTGCTTCGAGCGAATGCGTACCGACCACCTGTGTGCCCTTCGCGGGGCCTGCCAGAAATTCATCGACCGTGCTGGTGGTGCGGTTATAAACCGCGACCTTGAAGCCGTGGTCGTTCATGTTCAACACCAGGTTTTGGCCCATCACCGCGAGGCCGATCAATCCGATATTTGCTTTCATCAATGTGTTTTCCGTGAGTGTTAGGTTCAGCTAAAGTTTATCATAGCCGATAGCAAATGCGGTTAACAGACAGTTAACCGGGATGGCTTTGGTGCATCCTGACACGCGCGCGGATCATCGCAAAGATCACCACGACCAACAAAACGGCCAGCGAAGACTCCAGCAGCAAAAAGGCCCCGATCTTGAAATAGGCGAAGTGCGGATGCACGAAGCGGACCAGCCAGCCGCCCGCTTCATCGGCGATGGCAGAAACATAAGTCAGACCGCTGACCCAGATTTTGAGCCGCGTCGAAAAATCGGTCATCAGCATCAGATGGGTCAAGGTCACGACCAGCATGCCCATCGAAAACAGATGGAAATGCGAGACTTCGAGCATGCCCTCATAACTGCGCGGCGGCTTGAATTGCTCTTCGGAACCCAAGTAGTAGAGTTTGACCGATTCGGGAGTCAGATCCATCCGGTGAAAATACATCAGGCCGTTGCTGAGCCACAGCAGCACGATATAGCCCAGAAACATCAGCACCAGCGCATTGAGAAGGGATTTCCGGTGTTGTTCGCCGGTCACGAAATAACGCATGGCTATTGCTTTTGATCCTTGATCATGACCTGATACATCGCCATCACCTTGCGGACGCTGCTGAGGCCGGCACGCGTGCTCAACGTCGCGCCGCTGATGCCGTCCACGCCCTTGCTGAAATCCATGTCCGTGAGTGGACGTTTGTACAGTCGCTCGAACCAGCGCTCCGGTGGCATGTATTCGGGCGGCTCGTGAAAAGCGAGCGTATAGACATTGCGCAACTCGCCTTCAGGTGTCAGCACGATCATCAGCGTTTCCGGCTTGGTTCTGACCGTAATCGTTTCGATCGCGGCATAGCCCAAGATTTTGTCCTGCTCCTTGCCGACATAGAACGTGAACAGGCCCGATTCGAGTTTGACTTTTGCCAACTCCTGAATTTTAGCCGTCTGACTCTCGTCAGGGAAAAGCGATAACAATTCGACTTGCTTGTCTTTGCCAAATGCCAGTTCAAGCGCTTCGTTTTTACTGTAGAAAATTGTCGCGAAGCTCTGCGTTACCGCAGTCACCAGAAATAAAAAGAGAAGAAATCCTCCCCTTTGCCTGATTGCTTTCATTTAGACTCTCCAACATCAAGAAAACAAACCGCCAATATCCGAAAATCCGTGCGACAGGAAAATCGAATGCTGGCGGTTGGTATAAGCAACGCCCCAAGACCGCCGAACCACAAAACCGTGATTTCGGCGCCTTATGCGAAGACTTGCGGATTATCGGGCCAATACATGCAAATTCTCGCGGAGCGACAATGATTTCATATCATATCATACTGCAACAAGGCGAATGGCTCAGGCCTAGAAAATGAAGCCGAAGCCCAAATTGAAGTCGTCAGAAAGCGGTCCTTGTTTGGCGACACGATTCCGGTAATCGGCCTTGATCACGACATTCGGAATCGGTTTGTACTGTATGCCCGCCTGGTAAATTTGCCAGTCTTTGGTCGGGTCATCCGGAAAGCCGTTCGGCGCTTTGGCGATCGTATCCAGACGTTCATAACGGACGAATGGCGCGAGATATTGTGTTGTATCCTTGAACAACCAAGGCAAAACGTCATAGCCGGCTTCCGCATACCAGCCGAAACTCTCGGCGCCGATGATTTGTGCATTTTCTGGAGTTTGGTTCAATCGGGAATCCAGGCTCAACAGATCGGCATCACCGACATGCCCCCACGATCCCAATGTACGGAATTCAAACCCGCGGTATTTCCATTGCAAATGGCCTTCATACAATTGCGTAAAGACATCCGGGTGTTGACCTGCAAAGGTCTGATTCTGCCCGGACTTGCCAAAATAGGCGGAGCCGCCGACCATGACGCCCGGCACAGCCTTCGGCGTGTAGTCGAAACGGCCGACAAACCCGAAGTTTTCGGCTTTAGCCTGGCTGCCGCCGCCGCGGCCTTCACGAATACCGTCAGAACTGAAGCCGGACGCATCCAAGCCATTGACGGCGTAGGCTGTATAAGCCAGGTCGTCTGTGAGTTGACCGAACAATCCCAATCCCACTTCCCGCCAAGTTGAAGGGATAATCCTTTGCTCGACTTCTGGACGGTGGTTACCGAAGAAGAAAGGAGGTTCGTGAATCTGGTTGATGAAACCCATTGGCATCAGCACTAAGCCGGCGCGAACATTGGCCATTTTGTGTAAAAAGAAGTCCAACGCGGCAAATTCGACCGAGACTTCGCCCTTCTCTTCATCACCTTCACCGGTCGTGGCGTGTTCGAATTCCAGTTCACTATTGAAAAGGATGCGGTCGGTAAACTTGTAACCGGCATAAAGCACCATCCGTTCGAGATCGGCGTTGTCTTTGTTATCGCCTTTCTCGCCGACATTGGCCTGATAGATCGCTTCGCCGTAACCGCCGATCGACAAGCCCTTACCGACCTGATAGACCTTCGAGGCGGCCGGGCCCAGACCATAGGCGCTCTTGTACTTGGGTTCTTCCGGAATCACCAGATTGGTCCGCAGTTTTTCGACTTCCTGACTCAAAATATCGGTCTTACGCTCCAGCGTTTTGACGTTACCTTGCGGTGCCGGAGACTCCTGCTTCTTGGTCGCATCCGCCATCAAGGTCTTCATTTCATCGATCTGCTTTTGCTGCGCCTCGATGATTTTCCACATTTCTTCCATCGTTTGCGGTTTTTGCAGCGCCTCGGCCGGCGTATTCAACGCCGCCAGCACGGCTAAAGCACTTCCCCTCAACAAAATTTTTCGATCGATCATCATCACTACCCCCCAAAAATAAAATTTTTCTGGGATTATAGTGCAAACAATTTTGTAATTACAAATGATTATCATTTGTTATCAAATTTAAAGAATGGCTATCCCGCCATAAAACCTCCTATGGCTCGATCAGTCTTTGCGGAAAGGGGTTGGATTTTGGTGTATCGGCATGCGGGACTTTGGCCGATTCCGTCATACCTGCCGGAATAAAAGGCCTGGTGTAAAACGATGAGCGCTCCGCGTCTCATGACCCGGAGCGTCCTTGGCAGAGCTTCCACGCAAGACGTGGAAACCCTAAGAGGAAAGTATGCGTTGTGAAAGGCTCAAACTGTTTGTGTTTTCAAGGCCGCTCGATGCGAAAAACCTTGCCTCCGTAACTCGCGACCACGCCGTCGGCGCGAATTTCCTTGATTTCGACCGAATCCTTGGTCGTTTGGCCGGCCTTGTACTTGGTCATGTTCAACACGACGAAGCGATCCTCGGGCTTGTTGTCGTACATAAAGACATTGATCGTCATCTTCGGCGCGGAGCTGCGGAAATCATAGGGCAGTTCCTTGAATAGAGGAATTCCCTGCTTGGCTGCCGGCGCGTCATCTGCCTTGTTTGCCATTGCCGCCTTGGTCTTGGCTTCCGGTTCGGCATCTTCCTGTGCATCAAGACTGTCCGCGTTTTCCGCCAGCAGCAGACGTTGGGCACGTCTGGATTGGATTTTCTGCCTGAGTTGTTCCTGTGGGCTGATTGCGGCAGCAGGGCGCGCTTGAGCGGTCTGAACGGCGGGCGCCTTTTTATCTTCTTGAGCCGGCTTTGCCGCTTTCTGTGCCTCGGCCTGTTTTGCCGCGGCCAATTCTTCGATCGAAGGCGTTTTTGTGTTTGCCGCAGCCGCCGGTCTATCCGGCTCGGCCACCGACTCCATCATTTCCTCTTCGTCTTGTTCGACATCAGCCGCATCATCGCGTACTTCAACGGCAGCCGGCAGCGGCGGCTTTGGCGCGGCTTTTGCCTGCACCGGCTGCACGCCGGCCTGCGGTTTGGCCGGCGCCTCATCGGCATTTTTCAGATACCAGACCATCAAAGGCACGGCCAGCAGATTGACGGCCAGCAGCCCGCCGATCAGCACGGCGGTTTTCCGGCTTTTTTGCGGCGGCGGCATCAGCACTTGTTCGGTGACGGTTTCCGGCTGCTGGGCTTGCCGTTCCTGCTCCGACTTGCGTAAAGCATTGAGAATATAAGACATGGCGTTAATCGGTTAGATGGAGATGAGGCCTGTTCGACGCCTCGGTCAAATTATCGAGATAAAACAGAGTTTGGGCGCCCACCGCACCATCTTCGGCCAGGTGATGCTGGTGTTGGAATTTGATCACGCGCGCCTTCAGGTCCTGATCGAATGTTTGCGGCACGGGCACAGGCGGATTCAAGCCATCGAAAGCGGCCATTTGCTGACGAAGCCAGACGACTCTATCTGACCATTGCCCCGGAAAAATTGTTCGCGAATCCGCCCCCGGCGGCTCCCATAACAATAAATAATAGCCGTTCCAATGATTCAACACATCGGCCAGCGCAAAATCATGCTGCTCGCTTGCGATCAACACGGGGTTTCCTTGCTTGATGCCGGTCAACAGCGCATAGCGCTTTTCTTCGTTCAGGAGCACAAATTCCAGAATGGCCGGCCGCTTCATCGCCAGCACTTCCTTCCAGCTGGCCTTGCCGAGCTGGCATAAAACTCCGGCAGTCTTGACCGTTTCGCAATCGGCCGTCGCGACCGAAGGCGGCGTTTTTCCGAGCGCTTTGAATGCATTCGCGAAGCCCAATTGCAGCGTAGAACGCGGATCGGCCATCCATTCGGCAAATTGAAGCGGCTTGGGTTGCTGCAGTGGTTCGATCTTCGGCGCGGCCGCTACGGTTTCTGTCACGACCGGCGCGGGCTTTGCTACGACGGTTTCGACCTGGCGAGGTTCAATAAGCCGGCTCTTGACCGCCGCGAAACGATCCGGGGCGTAATAATAAGCGCCAAGCGCGATACCGCCGAGCAGCAAGCCCAGCGCCAAACCCAGTCTCGGCAGTTTTGTCTCGGCCGGCGCGAGTGTTTCCTGCGCGGCGGTGTTGACCATGGCGGGCGTCACCTGCGGGGCGTTGCCGGCGTAGGCGCCAAGCAGGGCGCGGTCGCACAGTATGTTGATGATTCTGGGAATGCCGGCCGACAGTTTATAAATCTTGCGGATCGCCCGGTCCTTGAATAGATCGGGATCGCCGCCGCAAACCCGCAGGCGGTGGCGGATATAGGCGCGGGTTTCGACAAACGACAACGGCAGCAAATGATAGCGCGCGGTAATCCTTTGATTGAGCTGCCTGAGATCCTGGCGTTTGAGCATCTGCTTCAATTCGGGCTGGCCGACCAGGATGATTTGCAGCAATTTGGTTTTGCTGGTTTCCAGATTGGTTAACAGGCGAATCTGTTCGAGCACTTCCAGGCTCAAGTTTTGCGCTTCGTCGAGCAGCAGCACGGTGCGCCGCCCGGCGGCATGTTTGGCGAGCAAATAATGATTCAACGCATCGACCAACTGTTTCAGCGTCTGTTGTTGTTTGTCATAGGCGATGCCCAGCTCGTCGCAGATCGTCGCCAACAGTTCGATCGCATTCAACTTCGGATTCAGGATCAGGGCGATGTCGATAGTGTCCGGCAACTCTTTCAACAGACAGTGGCACAAGGTCGTCTTGCCGGTGCCGACTTCGCCGGTCAACGCAACAAAGCCGCCGCCGACGGTAATGCCGTAAAGCAGATGCGCCAAGCCTTCCTGATGGCGGCGGCTCATATACATGAAATGCGGATCGGGGGCTATCGAAAACGGTAATTCCGCAAAATGAAAATACTGTTTGTACATAGCGGCGTTTCGGCAGGAAAAAGAGATCAGTCTCAGATTTTACCCTATACGCGGCCAAAGGCGTAAAAATCGGCGTCACGATTCGGCGCTGCCGCGCGTTTATTACGTTTATAATCTCGAAGCTTCCGGCCACAGCCGCCAACCCCCTTGTGATCATGCCTATCAACGAAACTCATCTGTACAGCAAACTGGCCTGGCGCCTGTTGCCGCCGCTCTACATCATCTATATCCTGGCCTATCTCGACCGCCTGTGCGTGGGTTTCGCCCAATTGCAGATGAAGGATGCGCTGCAGTTTAGCGATACGGTTTACGGCTTCGGCGCGGGCATCTTTTTTGTCGGCTACATGCTGTTCGAGATACCGAGCAATCTGATCCTCGAAAAAGTCGGCGCGAAACTGTGGCTGACCCGGATCATGATCACCTGGGGACTGATTTGCTGCGCGATGGTCACCATCGAAACGCCGCAAGGCTTTTATGTGCTGCGCTTTCTGCTCGGCCTCGCCGAAGCGGGCTCGTTTCCGGGCATGATCCTGTATTTCAGCTATTGGTTTCCGGCGCCGGTCAGGGCCAAGTACGGCGCCTTGTTGATCACCGCGACCGCGGCCTCCGGCGTGCTCGGCGCGCCGCTGGCAGGACTCTTGCTCGGCATGGACGGCGCCTTCGGGTTGCAGGGCTGGCAATGGCTGTTTCTGGCCGAGGGCGCGCCCTCGGTGCTGTTCGGTTTCATACTGTATTTCTGGCTGACCGATCGTCCCGCCAAGGCAACCTGGCTCAATGCGGAAGAGAAGGCCTGGCTCGAACGCACGCTGGCCGCCGAACAGCAGGCCGACTCGCACCATCACGCCGCCGATCTGGGCCAGGCGCTGCGCCACCCGAAGGTCTGGCTGCTGGCGCTGATCTATTTTGCGGTGGTGATCAATTATTACAGCATCAGCCTGTGGCTGCCGCAAATGATCAAAACCTGGTCAGGACTCGACAATGTACACACCGCGCTGCTGACCGGCCTGCCCTACCTCGCGACCGTGATCGTGATGGTGATCGTCGGCGCGCACTCGGACAAGACCCGCGAGCGGCGCTGGCACATCGTAATCTGCGCCTGGGTGGCCGCCGCGGCGTTCGCGCTGAGTCCTTATCTCGAATCGCCGGTCCTGGCGATAGGCGCGATCACGATCGCGGCGGCCGGCATCTGGAGCATCCTCGCGCCGTTCTGGACCCTGCCGCACACGCTGTTGAAAGAAGGTCCGGCCAAGGCCTCGGGCCTGGCGCTGATCAATGCGATCGGCAATCTGGGCGGCTTTGCGGGCCCCTCTATCGTGGCCTGGCTGAAGACCGCGACCGGCGATTTCAAGCTGGCGCTGCCGCTGCTCGCGGCAACGATGGCGGCGGGCGTATTACTGATTTTCGTTGCCGCGCCAGCCGAAGCGAGGAAGAAATCGGATGGGGCAAAAAAGCGTAAGCGGCTTGGATTCAATAGCTAATCGATACTATTGCGTTGGATTCATAGACTTGTTTTTCCTTTTTTGACATTTGCCCACCGCTCGATACAATGTTATAGATATTAAAATCATGATTTTGGTGGAGAGTTTCACCCTTGCTGGCGCCGAGCCCGTCTCCGCCAAATGAGGAAATGACCGCTTTTATCGCCGAAAATCAATAGCCTGGAGCCTTGTTCCGGGCGATCCTTAAACACTTTAATGTCATGGAAGACCGACATTATCACCCCAATCTCATACGAACACATGGCAAATCAGCACTGGAAAATTCAGCCTAACGAAGTTTTGACCGCCGGCCCCGTGATACCGGTCATGGTCATCAAAAATCTTGACGACGCGGTGCCATTGGCGACAGCCTTGGTCGCGGGCGGCATCCGCGTGCTGGAAATTACCTTGCGCACACCGGTCGCGCTGGAGGCGATCAACAGGATCAGCCGGGAAGTCGAAGGCGCGATCGTCGGCGCCGGCACGATAGCGAACCCTCAGCAATTACAAGCCGCGGCGGACGCCGGCGCGGTGTTCGCGATCAGCCCCGGCATCACCGCCTCGTTGCTGAATGCGGCGGTGAAAGGCAACATCGCGCTGATTCCCGGCATTGCGACCCTGTCCGAACTGATGCTCGGCATGGAATACGGCCTGGATCATTTCAAGTTTTTCCCGGCCGAAGCCGCGGGCGGCATTCCGATGCTGAAATCGATTGCGGGCCCTTTTCCGCAGGCGACCTTTTGCCCGACCGGCGGCATCTCGCCCGAAAATTATCAGGCCTACCTCAAATTACCCAATGTCGCCTGCGTCGGCGGTTCATGGCTCGCCCCCCAGGATGCGCTGAATGCGAAAGACTGGGCGAAAGTCACCGAACTGGCGAGACAGGCGATTGTTAACGCCAATCCCGATTAATTGCTTTCGAAAACGACACTAAGTAAGACACGCCGCATCGGCGCCACAACCGAGATTGACCATCATGAACAAGCCCAGCGCTATCGTCCTATCCACTCCCGAATCCGAGCCACTGTGTACATTGCCGGTGTTGTCCGGCACCATGGGACCCGACGTGCTGGACGTCCAGTCCCTGTACAAACAGGGCGGCATGTTCACCTACGATCCTGGCTTTACCTCGACCGCCAGTTGCCGTTCCGCGATTACCTACATCGACGGCGAAGCGGGCATCCTGCTGTACCGCGGCTACCCGATCGAGCAATTGGCCACGCAATGCACCTTCCTGGAAGTGTGCTATCTGTTGCTGGAAGGCGAACTGCCGGACTACGATCAATTGCAGCAGTTCGAGCGCAATATCACGATGCACACGATGGTGCATGATCAGTTGACCAACTTTTTCAAGGGTTTCCGCCGCGATGCGCACCCGATGGCGATCATGGTCGGCGTCGTCGGCGCGTTGTCCGCGTTTTATCACGACGCCTTGGATATTCGCTCGAAAAGCGACCGTGAAATAAGCGCAATCCGGCTTTTGGCGAAGGTGCCGACGATCGTGGCGATGTGCCACAAATACAGTACCGGCTCGCCGTTTATGTATCCGCAAAACAAACTCAGTTATGTCGAAAACTTCATGCGCATGATGCTGTCGACCCCGTGCGATGAATTCGTGCCGAATCCGGTATTGGTCAGGGCGCTCGACCGGATTCTGATCCTGCATGCCGACCACGAACAAAACGCCTCGACCTCGACGGTCCGCCTGGCCGGCTCCAGCGGCGCGAACCCGTTCGCCTGCATCACCGCCGGCATCGCCTGTCTGTGGGGCGCGGCGCACGGCGGCGCGAACGAAGCAGTGCTTAACATGCTGCAGGAAATCAAGGATATTTCCCGTATCGGCCTTTATATCAACAAGGCGAAAGACAAAAACGATCCGTTCCGGCTGATGGGATTCGGCCACCGCGTCTATAAAAATCACGATCCGCGCGCCAAACTGATGCGCGAGACCTGCCATGAAGTCCTGAACGAACTGGGATTGCAGGACGATCCTTTGTTCAAGCTGGCGATCGAACTGGAACGCATCGCGCTCGAAGACGAGTATTTCATCCAGAAAAAACTGTACCCGAACGTCGATTTTTATTCCGGCATCGTGCTGCATGCACTCGGCATTCCGAGCAAGATGTTTACCGCGATCTTTGCGATGGGCCGCACGGTCGGCTGGATTTCGCATTGGGACGAAATGATTGCCGATCCCGAGCAAAAAATCGGCCGGCCGAGACAGCTTTACACCGGCGCCACCCGCCGCGATGTGCCGGCGCGGCATGGCAAAGCCGTTTAACGTCATAAAGACCAGCCGGATAAGAAAACCCGGCAGGTCTCCTGAGCAATACTGGAGTACTCGGCATGCCCGCTCTGCCTGATGTGATCGGCTATGCAGCCGCGCTATTGACGACCGCTTCGTTCCTGCCGCAGGCAATTCTGACGATCCGGACCCGCGATACCGCCGCGCTCTCGCTGTCGATGTACGGCATCTTTACGCTCGGCGTGTCGCTTTGGCTGATCTATGGCCTTTTTCTGCACAATCTGGCGATCATCGCGGCGAATGCGGTCACCCTGCTGCTGTCCGCCTCGATCCTGTACGTCAAAATTTATAATTCACTGACCCGCCGGGAATGCCCGCACACGCCGGAAGAGCACTGAAAAGTCCTCCCGAAAGGCCGCGGCGGTAAACGGAAAAACTGAGTTTTCTTACCCGAAACCTTGGCGTCTGCCCTGCGCCGCCAATTGCATTTTCCTTATAAATCAAATAGACTGCGTTTCATTTCAAGCATCGGCGCCTTCTCCATTCCGAGGGATTTTTCGCGCGACTCATCCCCAATCTGGCAACCATGAACATCAATAGACTAAACAAACCACACAATGCCGGCGGCATCGGCGGCATCATCAACAGCATTCAGACTCTGTTTATTGCCGGCCTGAGAGTATGGACCATTCCGATTGTGCTGATGCTGAGTATGGCGACAGGTTTTACCACCTTTTACGGCTTGTCGCATTTCATCGTCTCCTGGATTGCGCTGATCATCACGGTTGCGATCCAGTCGATCATCGTGATCAGCTCGCTGGAAATCGCCGGCATCCACTGGAAAGCGAATAAATTTCGCTTCTTCAGCGTGCTCGTGTCCTTGCTGGTCGCGGTTTCGGCCTCGATCACCTTCTCTTATTTCAAGTTCTATGAAATTTCGCAGAAAGAAACGATTCAAATCGACCGGCTGAACAAAATCCGCTCCGATGTGAACGTCTATCTGAAGAACGTCGCCGATACCAAAACCCGAGTTTTGAAACAGCAGCAGGAAGAACTCGACAAGGCTTCGTCGAATGTCACCCAGGCCTATTTCGGCACCCATCCGGATGCGCCGCAAACGCAGAAAAACATGGTCGGCCAGGGGCCGTTTTTCCGTTATCAAAAAGAAGTTTTCGAGACCAAAAAAAAGGAAGCCGCGCAGGTCGTGCAAAACTTCGAGAAACTGAATCAGGATATCCGCGTGCTGCAAAACGGCCTGACCGAGTGGAACATCAAGGCGCCCGATACGGAAGACCGTTATCGGAAAATCGTTTCCAGTTTGCAGGAGGTCTCGATCAAATTCAACCAGATGGCGACCAATAACGGTGTAATTGCGCCGAACATGCCGGTTCTGATGACTTACTCCGAAGTGGTCCAGGGCATCACGCCGTCGTTTGCGATGTGGCAGGACTTTTCACTGTTTGCTTTCCTGTGCGCATCGATGGCGGATTTTTTTACCGTGTTTTTGTCCTACCGCCTGGAATTCACCGCGCCGGGCCCCTTGAGCGAGCGCGAACAGGAACTGGTGTTCGAATGCCTGCGCCAGTTTACCGAGTTTAGAATCAACGAAAACGACGAACTCGAGATGGTGATCGAAAAATCCGAAATCGAAAAAGCCCGGCGTTATTCGGACTGGTCGCGGATGTTTGCGGTCGGCTTCTTGTTGAGCCGCGGCTTCTTGCGCAAGATCGATTCCAAATCGGTCGAGTTTGCGCCGAATCTGTATCCCTTGATCGCCGAGCGGATGAGCGCCCAACTGCGCGCGCTGAAGTCGCAACAGGCCTTACCGGCGGCGAGCCAACAAGTCGCGCTGGAGGTGTCCGATGACGAATAAACAAGCCCTGCTCGACGCCTGGCTGGCCGGCCTCGCCCCGCAAACATTCCCTGACGAGTTTGAAGACGAAATCTGGGACCCCGGCTTCGACGGCGAGAGCCGCGTCGTCCTGTCCAAGCTCGGTCCTTATTACAAGCTGTTCGCCTATCCAGCGAAATTTTTTCCGCGCTTCTACCATCAGGTCTATCTGCTGCCGGTTGCCGAATGGCCGATCAAGGTCTCCACCAGCCTGTACGGGGGGCTTTGCACGATCGAAGCCCAGTTGACGATCCATTTCCAGGCGACATTCACCTATGCCGAACGCAACCTGGATACACTCTCGAACATCAACGCGCATATCAAAACCGGCTATGACGGCCTGATCAAGACCACCGTCGACGCCGAACTCAGAAACCTGCGCAACGGCAACTGGATAGAATCCGGATTGACCGCGACCGAAAGACAGATCGAACGCACGATCAATGAAGCGCTGGCCGTCAAACACATCAAGTGCCGCGCGATTTGCTCGCTGACCCCCGCCTTCGCCGACATAGAAGACAGCCAGGGTCTCGACGGACGCTTCACACAGGAGGCCGTTTATCTGAGCATCCTCGAAAAAAATTTCGAGTTTCGTGAAAAACAGGCGCGCGAGAAGACCCGTCAGGAACAAATGCTCGAAAAAGAGCGTCTCGAGCACCTGCATCAACTGAATGTCTTGCAGCAGCAAAAACTGGCCCTGGAAAACGAAAACCAACACCTATTGCTGGCCACCCAGGAAAAACAAAACGCCGATCAGTTTGCGATCGAGGCCAAGCTGCATGAAGAAAAGATCAACCACGAAAAGCATCTGCAAAGCATCGAGCAGGCCGCCGCGCTGAAATATGAAATCGAGCAGCAGGCGCGCCAGCAAGAGCTGGAACTGCAATTACACGCCAAAAAGCTCGAACACGAAGCGATCTTGAAAGAAAGGGAACTGCAGTCCGAATACAAGGCGCAGGAAATATTGCAGCACGAACAACAAAAATACGAGGAGCAACTCGAAGCCGAACGCATCGAGCATCAAACCCGCCTGAAGGAAATGCAGTTGCAGGCCGAAATCAAGGAACTGGAACTGCGCGTCGAAGTGACCAAAAACAAGGACGCCTACCTGCACCGGCAAATCGAATGGCTGGTGCTGGACAAACAACGCGCGGAATTGTCGCGAGCGATCAAGGAAGCCGAGCACGACATCGACGCGGTGAATCGTTTGTCGCTGCAGCAGTCACAGTCGCAGTAAAAAAGTTAAAGAAAGAGGGCCATATCCAGTAAAAACTGGCTGATGGCCCCGATATTGTCCCGCTTAGCGAAACCATCGGCCATGCGCTACTCGTTGCATTGTTGTTTAAAAGCTTAAGCGTTGTTGCACCGATGCACCTGATGCGTATCGAAACACGACTCTAGTCTTATAAAGTTATGTTTTTCAATACTTGTTGATAAGGCAGACCCTGACTTGAACAATCTAACACTCTTGCTAATTCGTATGCGTCAACTCTCCTTTTCGCCGATTTCTTACCGCCTGTTGTAAATTCGCTTCGACCCCACTGATTTGTTGCGCTGTCATCATTTCGTAACATTTCCGTCATTTTTCTGTCATCTGAATTCCCTATCCTTGCCGCAGTTTCTATCATCACTGTGAGCAACGCATGAACTTTTCCAAACTGACCTTGGCCATGGCAACTGTCCTTGGCGCCGGAGCGTCTTCATCTGCTTTTGCGATCGATCTATACGTCGATATCAAAACCAAACAGATTTATGCCGAACCCGGTCCGCACCGGCAAAAAATGGGCTCGTTCGAAAGAGTCGAAGATGCACCCGCGAAAACCTCCGAGCAAACGAGCAACGCTGGCGAAATCGCAGCAATTCGCGAAGAGTTGGCATTAAAAGACAACCAAATCAAGGCGCTTGAAGAGCATGCCCAAGAAGCTACAGCGCCTGACTCGGTAAAAGTCAAACTCGACGACGGAATACATTTTGCAACCAGAGACGGCAATTTTACAGCCGGCATTAACGGACGCATGCAGGTGGATTCGCAGACCAATCTCAACAACCAAGTCGCCCCTGCTACCGGATCGGCTTTGCCTAATGAATTGAATGATGGCGTAGGTATTCGTCGCGCGCGTCTGGGCATTGAAGGGACTTTTTTCAAAAACACCGATTACAAATTTGAGTATGACTTTACTCGAGGCAACGGCACGACTGGCGCCGGGGTTACCGATGCATTCATCCGTTATAATTTTTCCAAGCCGTTTTCAGTTAAATTCGGTGCCTTTAAAGAGCCGTTCAGTTTAGAAGAAGCCACCAGTAACCGTTACATTACGTTCATTGAGCGTAACATGATAACCAACACCTTCATCGACAACCTCAATACTTACAAAGTAGGTATCGGTGCCAACTATTCAGCCGATCGCTGGCAGGCTGCTACATCCCTCCAAACCGAACCTGTTGGGGCCAACGGAGCGAGTAACAGCTCAATCAATACAAACGGAGGCAGCAATCGCAATAACGGCAGTGGCGATACCAATTGGGAAGTCAACGCGCGGGTGAGTGGTCTGCCCTGGATGGAAAGCAAAACCAAATTCTGGCATGTGGGTACTTCGGGATCCTATATCAGTGTCAATAACAATTATAAGGCTGATCAAACATTTAGTAATGGTGGTATTTCGTTCGCCAACGGCCTTGATACCAACGTAGACCGTACCAATATTTTAAATACGGGACAGTTGACTTCAGGTGCCCTGGGGGCAGCAAATTCGCGTCAAGTTGATCATTTTACCCGTTTTGGCGCAGAAACTGCTCTGGTTTACGGACCCTTTTCTGTACAAGGCGAGTATATTGCCACGAACCTTTCAGGCAAAGGCTATGACGGTGACACCCTGGATGGTTACTACGCCTATATGACCTATTTCTTAACCGGTGAGTCGCGCGCTTACAAAGCCAAAACCGGCGCCTGGGATCGGATAAAGCCTAATCACAACTTTGATATGAAAGGCGGTTGGGGCGCCTGGGAACTTGCCACAGGCTTCGATTCAATCGATCTGGAAAGCGGCCCGATTCATGGTGGTAAAGCCCAAACCGCCAAGTTTGGCATCAACTGGTATCCTAATTCGCATGTCCGTGTGATGGCCAACTATATTCATGCGCTGGATATTAATACCGGTGACGTAGCAGATACACGTAGTTTAGCCTTCAATAATGCGGATTTGGATATTCTTGAAACGCGTGTCCAACTTGATTGGTAACGGCTATATCAGGCTCGTTAGGTTAGGTTTTATCCCCCAGCCAAACCGACGAACCTAAAGTAGGTGATAGACAAGCAAAAGCCGCACTGTTTTATGACAGTGCGGCTTTTTTTATGGGGAGACGCAAAGGCTGGCTAAATGGGGCCGCGGAAAAAGCCGCTTTTCAACGTGAACGCCGGGTATCGAAAGGACGCCGAACAGGCGTCTTAGGCAGGACAACATCATCTACGATAATTCCGCCGGCGCTTCCCAGTCGAATGCCGGAAGGCTGTGCAGCGTGGCGCAAAGCCCTTCGTTCCAGCGCTGCTGCAATCGCGTCAGATACGGATCGTTAGCGGCTAGTTTCAGATGATGGCTGATCTTCATGTCGTCGCGCCGATAGATCGCCACCTCGAACGGCGGACCGACCGCGGCATTCGAACGCGAGGTGGCATCGAGCGACACCAACAATAGCCGCGCGCCTTCCTCCAGGCCGGTCAACGCGCCGACCGCGCGGTCCAGAACCGGTTTGCCGTATTTGGTTTCACCGATCTGCAAATACGGCGTCTCGGGCGTCGCCTCGAAATAGTTGCCTTGCGGATAAATCAGCAGCAAACCCGGATTCTGCCCCTGAATCTGCCCGCCCAGAATCAACGTGGTCTCGACGCTGACGCCGGACGACTGCAAGGCCGGTCCGTGCTCGCGTTGCGTTTCCTGGCTGACTTTGCCGATATAGTCGGCCGCTTCGAATAAATAGCGGGCGCTCAACAAACTGCCTCTCTCCGAAGGATATTCCAGATCGCGCACGATACGGTTCAACACCCCCTGCGTGGTCGCCAGATTACCCGCCGACAACAGCACGAAGAAGCGGTCCGGCGCCGGCGTAAAGATATGCAGCTTGCTGAACGAAGTCACATAATCGACGCCGGCGTTCGTGCGCGAATCGGACGCGAACACCAAACCGTCGTTAAGTAACAAGCCCACACAATACGTCATTGCAATCCCCTCGATAATCCTGAAATCAAACAGCACCATTTTAGAAGATGGCTTGGTTTAAAGCGATCTTTTTCCTGTCATGATGATTTCTGATCCGCACGCGAACTGCCGCTTTGTATTGGTGCAATTATTGCTTGGTAATTTTGTACAACGGCAAGACGCACGCCGATACCGCTGCCGGCTCTTGCCTTTCAACATGCCCTATTGCCGAGTACGCCGATGTCTGTCAAGATTGCGATCCATCACCTGACCGTTTACGAATACGACCGCCCGATCACGCTGTCGCCGCATCTGGTCCGCCTGCGCCCGGCGCCGCATACGCGCACGCCGGTGCATCATTATTCGTTGAAAGTCGAACCCGCCAAGCATTTCGTAAACTGGCAGCAGGATCCTTTCGGCAATTATGTCGCTCGCTACGTGTTTCCCGAAACCACGCAAAAACTGTCGGTCGAAGTCGATCTGGTCGCCGAACTCGTCACTGTCAATCCCTTCGATTTTTTCATCGAGGAATACGCCGACAGCTTTCCATTCAAGTACGAAGACCAGCTGGCCAAAGAACTGGCGCCCTACTTCGAACTCAAGGAATCTGGGCCTCTGTTGAAAAAATGGCTGCAAGCGGTACCGAAGCGGCCGGACCATACGGTCAACTTCATCGTCGCGCTGAACAGCCGCCTGCAACAGGACATCGGCTACACCCTGCGGATGGAACCCGGCATCCAGGCCTGCGAGAAAACGCTCGCGCTCGGCACCGGCTCCTGCCGCGACAGCGCCTGGCTTTTGGTGCAGATCATGCGCCATCTGGGACTGGCCGCGCGCTTCGTGTCGGGCTATCTGGTGCAGTTGACAGCAGACCAGAAGAGCCTGGACGGCCCTTCGGGGCCGGAACAGGATTTCACCGATCTGCATGCCTGGACCGAGGTGTATCTGCCCGGCGCGGGCTGGATCGGCATCGATCCGACCTCCGGCCTGTTCGCCGGCGAAGGCCATATTCCTTTGTCCTGCACGCCCGATCCAGTCAGCGCGGCGCCTATCACCGGCGCGGTCGGCAAATGCGAGGTGACCTTTCATTTCGAAAACCGGGTGACCCGCATCCAGGAAGACCCGCACGTAACCAAGCCCTACAGCGCCGAACAATGGACGCAAATTCAGCAACTGGGAAGCGAAGTCGATGCACGGCTAAAGCTCGGCGATGTGCGCCTGACCCAGGGCGGCGAACCGACCTTCGTTTCGATCGACGACATGGACTCGCCGCAATGGAACACCGAAGCGCTCGGCGAACACAAGCGCGAACGCGCCGAGGATCTGCTGCGCCGCCTCTATCACCGCTGGGCCGAGGGCGGCGTGCTGCATCACGGCCAGGGCAAATGGTATCCGGGCGAGCAACTGCCGCGCTGGGCGCTGGGCGTGTTCTGGCGTGCGGACGGCGTGCCGGTGTGGCGCAATCCTGCCCTGCTCGCTTCCTATCACGATCGCCTGCACAGCCAAGGCAATGTATCGGGGCGTTTTATCAAGCGCCTCGCCGGCTTCCTCGGCGTTCCGGGTCACTTTGCGGTGCCGGGCTTCGAGGACGGCATCTACTATCTCTGGAAGGAAGGCAACCTGCCAGCCAATGTGGACGCGCTGTGTTCGCAGCTTCGTGACCCGATCGAGCGCGCGCGCCTCCGGAAGATATTCCAGCAAGGCTTGGGCACGGATTATGTGGTGGGCTACGCACTGCCGATCGCCTGGGATTACGGTACAGACGGCTGGCGCTCCTCGCGCTGGAATTTCCGCCGCGAACACATGTTCCTGTTGCCCGGCGATTCGCCGATGGGTTACCGGCTGCCGCTGGACAGTTTAGAGTGGGAACCGGAAGACTTGCGCCAGCAATTGATCCCCATCGACCCTTTCGCACCAAAGTCTCCGCTGCCCGCCGAGCACAGTGAATTACAGAGCCGTTATACGCACATCTCTGGTGCAAACGCGCCAGATCAGGGCATCAGCGCGCAAGTTTTTGCCGATGCGCGCGATCAAGAGGGGGAGAGCCAGCTGGTCCGCACCGCGCTCTGCGTCGAAATGCGCGACAACCGACTGCATGTGTTTCTGCCGCCGCTGACCGACCTGACACACTGGCTGCGCCTGATCGCCGCGATCGAAAACACCGCCGCCGACCTGAACATCCAGATCCTGCTGGAAGGCTACGAACCGCCGCGCGACGAACGCCTGAAGCGCTTCAACATCACCCCGGACCCCGGCGTGATCGAGGTGAACGTGCCGCCATCGGCCGATTGGGCTGAATTGTCCGCACTGACCGAGAGCCTGTACGAGGAAGCGCGGCTCACGCGCCTCGGCGCCGAAAAGTTCATGCTCGACGGCCGCCATACCGGCACCGGCGGCGGCAATCATGTAACCCTGGGCGGCCATACCGCCGCCGACTCGCCATTTTTGCGCCGGCCGCATCTGTTATCCAGCCTGCTGCGCTTTTGGCAGCATCATCCCGGCCTGTCGTACCTGTTTTCGGGACTATTCGTCGGCCCGACCTCGCAGGCGCCGCGCGTCGACGAGGCGCGCGACGATGCGCTGTACGAATTGTCGATCGCGCTCAAGCAGATTGCGCAACATTCCTCCCCTGCCCCCTGGCTGGTCGATCGAGCACTGCGCAACTTGTTGACCGACATGACCGGCAACACCCACCGCGCCGAATTCTGCATCGACAAGCTGTACTCGCCGGCCGGCCCGGCCGGACGTCTCGGCCTGGTCGAATTCCGGGCCTTCGAGATGCCGCCGCACCATCAAATGAGCCTGGTACAGATGTTGCTTCTTCGTTCATTAGTGGCGCGCTTTTGGGATCATCCGTACGAACTCGAACCGGTACGCTGGGGCACCGACCTGCACGACCGCTTTCTGCTGCCGCATTATGTCGCCAGCGACCTGAAGGATGTGACCGAAACGATGCAGCGCTGGGGCTTCGGCTTTGCGATGGACTGGCTGGCGCCGTTTTTGGAATTCAGGTTCCCGCATTATGGCAGGGCGCAAATCGGCGATGCGGAATTGGAGCTGCGTTTTGCGATCGAGCCTTGGCATGTGCTCGGCGAGGAAGTCACAGCGCAAGGCACCTCCCGTTTTGTCGACTCGTCGGTCGAACGCCTCGAAATCAAGGCCAGGGGCTTGACCGAAGGCCGCCATGTGGTGACCTGCAATGGCCGCAGGGTGCCGCTGCACCGCACCGCACGCCGCGACGAATGGGTCGCCGGTGTGCGCTACAAGGCCTGGAAACCGGCATCCGGCCTGCATCCGACGCTTCCGAGCCAGGCGCCGCTGGTGTTCGATTTGGTCGATACCTGGAACGGCCGCGCGCTCGGCGGCTGCACTTACCATGTTTCGCATCCGGCCGGACGCAATTATGAATCGTTTCCGGTCAACGCGAACGCAGCGGAAGCCCGGCGGCTGGCGCGGTTTTGGGCGCACGGGCATACGCCGGGGCCGATCGCGGTACCGGGCGAAGAGATCAACGACGAATGCCCTTATACCCTGGACTTAAGGACTTAATCACCCTGGACCGCCAGTCAACAGCGAGGAATGGCGCATGAAACACATCGATTGGAAAACTTACGACACAGGCAAGGTCTGGGACGAACTGGTCGACCCTCAGGGCCGACCGCGCCCGCACGGCGAACAACTGGCTAAATTGCTGGCCGGCATGGACGCTGACGATCTGGCGTCCCGGCAGGCCGCGGCCGATCTGGCGCTCAAGGAAATGGGCATCACCTTTACGGTCTATTCGGACGAAACCCAGGACGCGATCGACCGCACCTGGCCGTTCGACATCGTGCCGCGCATCATCGCGAAGGCCGAATGGGACAGGATAGAAGAAGGCCTGAAGCAGCGCGTCATGGCGCTGAACCGCTTCATCAACGATCTATACCATGATCAGGATGTCATCAGGGCCGGCATCATCCCGAAGGAAATCCTGGCCAGTTCGAGCAACTTCCGCCCGCAATGCATCGGCATGTCGCCCCGTTTCGGGATCTGGGCGCATATCTGCGGCTCCGACCTGGTGCGCGACCGCGACGGCACGGTGTATGTGCTCGAAGACAACCTCAGGGTGCCGTCCGGCGTCTCCTACATGCTCGAAAACCGCCTGGTCACCAAGCGCGTGTTTCCCGAACTGTTCGAGGATTACGCGCCGCTACCGGTCGACGACTATCCCTCGCAGCTTTACGACACGCTGGCCGCGCTGTCGCCGCGCGACATCGAATACCCGGAAATGGTCGTGCTGACACCGGGCATCTACAACTCAGCCTATTTCGAGCACAGCTACCTCGCCCAGCAGATGGGCTGCGAACTGGTCGAAGGCCGCGACCTCTATGTCGACAGCGACGACTGCGTGTACATGCGCACGGTCGGCGGCCCGGCCCGCGTCGACGTGATCTACCGCCGCGTCGACGACCTTTTTCTCGACCCGGAAGCCTTTCACTCCGACTCGATGCTCGGCGTGCCGGGACTGTTGCGCGCCTGGAAGGCCGGCAAGGTCGCGCTCGCGAATGCGCCCGGCGCCGGCGTCGCCGACGACAAGGTGGTCTATTCGTATGTGCCGGACATCATCGAATTTTATCTCGGCGAAAAACCGATCCTGCCGAACGTGCCGACCTGGCGCTGCATGGAGCCCGAGGCGCTCGCCGACACCCTGGCCAACCTCGAAAACCGGGTCGTCAAGCCGGCCAACGAATCGGGCGGCTACGGCATGCTGGTCGGCAGCGCCTCGACCAAGGCAGAACGCGAAGAATTCGCGAGGCGCCTGAAGGCAGACCCGCGCAACTACATCGCGCAGCCGGTGCTCGGGCTTTCGACAGTGCCGACCATCGTCGAGAAGCAGATGGAGCCCCGCCACGTCGATCTGCGCCCGTTCATCTTGAGCGCCGAACAACAGCAAGTCACGATGGGCGGCCTGACCCGCGTCGCGCTGCGTAAAGGCTCATTGGTCGTCAATTCGTCGCAGGGCGGCGGCAGCAAGGATACCTGGATCGTACCGGTCGATAAGGAGTAAAAGATGTTATCGCGAGTCGCTGAAAATATTTACTGGCTGGCGCGTTATCTGGAACGCGCCGAAAACACCGCCCGGCTGCTGGCCGCCAACGCCGCGCTGCATCTCGACCTGCCGCGCGGCATCACGCCGGCTTGGGAGCCTTTGGTCGCGATGGCCGGCGCGCGCGAACTGTTCGAACGGCAGCATCCCGATTACAGCGAAAAGGAAGTCGTCAGATTCATGATCGGCTGCGAAAAAAATCCCAGCTCTATCCTGAGTTCCTTACGCGCGGCGCGCGAAAATGCGCGCACGATCCGCGATTATCTGCCGCGCGAAGCCTGGGAACTGATCAACAAGCACCATCTCGACGCCGGCGAGCAGCTCAACGAAGGCCTGTCCCAACGCGGGCGGCACGACTATCTGAAACGCATCATCCACAATTCGCAAACGCTGAACGGGATGCTCGCGGGCACGATGAACCACGACCAGGGCTATCACTTCCTGCTGCTCGGCCGCAATATCGAACGCGCCGACATGACCTCGCGCATCATCGACGTGCGCACGGACGGCCTCTTGCCCCTGGATAGCGAACTGCGCCCGTTCGAAACGATTCAATGGGTCAGCCTGCTGAAATCCCTCAGCGCGTATCAAATGTATCGCCGCAGCATGCAGGCCCGAGTCCGGCGCGGCGATGTGCTGATCTTTTTATTTCAAAGCCAGGATTTTCCGCGCTCGATCCGGCATAACCTGTGCAACATCGAACGCAGCCTGAAGACCTTGCCGAACCACGAGCCGGCGGTCCGCATTTTGTATCAAATCAAGACCCAAATTCTGTCGACCCAGGTCGAAAAAATGAAATGCGCGCCGCTACATGATTTCATCGATCAAGTGCAGATCGCGCTCGATCAGGTGCATGGAGAAATCAGCAGCGCATGGTTTCTACCTGCGGAATGATCAAAATAACATCTGATCAATTGTTGTAGTCATTGCATTATCTCGCCTTTATTAGCAGGAAAATGTGGTCTAGCCTAGCATTCTATTGAACCTTTTTAACAGTTTAAGGAATCTATACCTGTGTAGCCGTATGGAACATAAGACGTACACCGGGTTTTACCGAGACAAGAGAAAGAGATTAAGGGGGACCACTGTTTATTAACTCATACATGGGAAATGCAAAAAGTTCGTAAACAATTAATATCCATCAAATACGCGAGGAAGTTATTATGTTTATAAAATACAGCCTTATCCTAATACTGTCTATATTGGCAATGCCAGCATTAGCAGCGAGTTCCGCAAAAGCTGAAGATCACCATAAGGGGGCAAAAATTATTCTGCATTTTAAATCTATGTTTGGTGTGGATGCCCCATTCTTGTCAACCCCTCCTCCTGATGCTAATCCTCCTGGGAATGGCCCTCTTGATTCCGATCCTAAGGTCCGTGATGTTCTCGGCGATTATCAATCATGGAAGGTTGCCAAATCTGTCGATGGGAAATTATTTTCAGACGGCAAGCTTATTATTAACATTAAAGGACTCATTTTTGGTAACGGAAGTCCCAATGATGAAGACCATTTTCGGGTACTTGTAAGTTGTCAGACTGCTCCCGACAGTACTACAAACACCCCTTTCTCTAATGTTATCACTGATCCCTTTCCTGTCCACAAACCTATTGGCAAGGGCAATGCTAATATCAAAGTTCAGCTTGAAAATTTCCCATCCCCCTGTTTAGCACCGGCCGTCATGATTCTAAATGGTGACTCTGCTGAAGGAGATGTTTGGTTTGCCGTAACCGGATTCTAAGGAGACGAATAACGCTTGAGGTGCTTCCCATGATGAAGGCCAAAAGCTCTGTAAGTCATTGATTTTGCACCTCCAAAATAATTAATTATCTTTATAAATCAATAAGTTACATTGCCTCGAAAACTTTTGTCTTGTACAAAGGTTATCCCCCCCCTCAGGCAGGAGGGTTTTTGCAACATCGCAACTGCGATTAAACGTGTGGACGGGTTTACAAAACCCGTCCGGCTGAGAATTCAGACTTTTACAAATCAACCAATCCTTTCTGCCTGATACCGATATACCCGCACGGTATCCGACCAATAATCGGCCGGCAGCCCGGCCTTTTGTTTCAGATGCCGGAGAAACTGCTCTGCATCGGGCAACTGTTCCCAGACCGACGGCAGGAAAGTCCCGCGCCGCGCGCCCTCCTCGATGATCAAGCCGTCCACGCCGGGCCGAAGCTGCCTGAGCAAATCCTCTTCCGAACCGAACGTGATCGGCTCGGGCGGCGTCAGGATCGACAAATGGATTTCCAACTGCTCGAACTCGTCGGCGGTCAACGGCGGAAAGCGGTAATCCCTGAATGCGGCCGCAAACGAGTTTTCGGCAATATCCTCGGCCAGCGGCCGCACCGCCTTCAGCGTGCCGATGCAGCCCCTCAATTCGTAATCTTTATGCAGGGTCACGAAGGTCGCGCGCGGCTCCAGCAATTCCGGCGGCAAAGCGGACGGATCGACCGCCAACGGCTTGCCGGATTGCAGGCCGTGAAGGATCGAGCTCTTCGCCAGATCGAGCAGTAGTTGTTTTTGTTGCTGATTCATCCTTTCACTCCGGTACTTGATTTCCAGGTTGATTTGCTGGACATTCTAACAGCGTAGCTGGAATGTCTTGCAAAGGGATGCTTATTTTCCGATGCAGAAACTGGAGAAAATCTTGCCGAGCAAATCGTCGGACGTAAATTGCCCGGTGATTTCGGCCAGTGCGTTTTGCGCCTGTCTCAGGTCTTCGGCGACCAGTTCGCCGGCGCGGTTGGCTTGCAGTTGGTAGAGCGCGCTTTCGACGAAGGCGTGGCCCAGGCTAAGCGCTTCGAGGTGGCGGCGGCGGGCGATGAAGACGTGTTCGGCCCGGTCGTTGAAACCGACGCTTTGTTTGAGGTGGCGAGCCAGGAAATCCATGCCCTCGCCGGTTTTGATCGACAGATAAATTTGCGTGCCGGCGGCCGTTTCGATCATTTCCGGCGCGCGGCCGAGCAGATCGATCTTGTTATAGACTTCGGTGAGCGGAATATTGTCCGGCAGGGTTTGCCGAATCGCTTCGTCATCCGGGTCGCGGGCGTCGATCAACAGCAGGATCAGGTCGGCCTTGCGGATTTCGGCGTGGGCGCGGCGGATGCCTTCCTGCTCTACCGGATTGTCGCTGTCCCGGAGCCCCGCGGTATCGATGATGTGCAGCGGCATGCCGTCCAGTTGAATCCTTTCGCGCAGCACGTCGCGGGTGGTGCCGGCGATGTCGGTCACGATCGCGGCCTCGAAGCCGGCCAAGGCGTTCAACAGGCTCGATTTTCCGGCGTTCGGCTTGCCGGCCAATACGACCGTCATGCCGTCGCGGAGCAGGCGGCCCTGCTTGGCGGTTTGCTGGATTTGCTCGATCCGGCCGAGCAAGGCGGTGATGCGGTTTTCGACGACGCCGTCGCTCAGAAAATCGATCTCTTCCTCGACGAAATCGATCGCGGCCTCGACATAGGTGCGCAGCGCCGTCAATTCATCGACCAAGTCGTTGATCAGCGTCGAGAATACGCCCTGCATCGACATCTGCGCGGAACGCGCCGATTGTTCGGTGCTGCTTTCGATCAGGTCGGCGACCGCTTCGGCCTGCGCCAGATCGAGTTTGTTGTTTAAAAACGCGCGTTCGGTGAATTCGCCGGGATTTGCGACCCGAGCGCCGAGCGACAGCACGCGGCGCAGCACCATGTCGAGCACGACCGAGCCGCCGTGGCCCTGAAGTTCGAGCACGTCTTCGCCGGTATAGGAATGGGGGCCTGGAAAATACAGCGCGATGCCGGAATCGATGAGGGTCCGGTCGGCATCCAGGAAGGGGGTGTATTGCGCCAGTCGCGGCGCCAGGGGTTTGGCGAGCAGTTGGCCGGCAATCTCGCTGACGAGACTGCCGGAAATTCTGACGATGCCGACACCGCCGTTGCCCGGCGGTGTCGCAATCGCTGCGATGGTGTCTTTAAAATCGATCAGCACTTATGATGCAAGACCGGCTTTCTCGATTTGCTTGGTGATGTACATTTGTTGGCAGATCGACAAGGTATTGTTGACCACCCAGTACAGCACCAGACCCGCCGGGAAGAAAAGGAAGAAGATCGTGAAGATGATCGGGAACAGCTTGATCACCTTTGCCTGCACCGGATCGACCGGAGCCGGATTCAGGCCCTGCTGGATCTTCATCGTGAGGCCCATGATCAGCGGCAGGATGTAGAAAGGATCCTGCACCGACAAATCCTGCAGCCAGAGAACGAACGGCGCCTGACGGAATTCGACCGTTTCACCGAGCACCCAGTACAGACACATGAACACCGGAATCTGTAACAACAGCGGCAAGCAGCCGCCGAGCGGATTGACCTGCTCCTTCTTGTACAGCACCATCATTTCCTGGTTCAGGCGCATGCGGTCGTCCGCGAAACGCTCTTGCAGTTCTTTCAGACGCGGCTGAACCTTGCGCAGCTTCGCCATCGAGCGGAAACTGGCCTGGGTCAACGGGAACATCAACAGTTTAATGCAGAAGGTTACGCCGATGATCGCAAGTCCCCAGTTGTGGGTAAAGCTGTGAATCTTGTTCAACAACGAGTAGATCGGTTTGCCGATGAATGTCAGCACACTGTAATCCACGGTCAGTTCCAGGCCTTTGGCGACCTTTTCCATGACCGGCTGAATCTTCGGACCGGCAAACAAACTTGCGGTCAGATTTGCCGAGCCGTTTGCCGGCACGGTCACCACCGGCGAGTACGAGCCGATCACATAACGGTCGTCTTCCTGCAGCCATTTGGTATAGAAATGGTTGTCCTGCTCGGCGGGCGGAATCCAGGCGGAGGCGAAATAATGCTGGATAAACGCCGCCCAGCCGCCCTTCGTACCGGCGTCGAGCACTTCTTCGCGCATGTCGTCGAAGTCGATCTTTTTATATTTATCTTTTTCGGTATAGACCACGCCGCCGTTATAGGCGCGCATGCCGCCTGCCAGCGCACTGCCGCTGTTTTCCTTGAGCGGCGTTCTGAGCAATTGGCTGTACTGTCTGCCGCTCCAGGGTTGGGCGGACGCGTTGTCGATCTTTTGCGCGAGTTTGATTTCGTAGCTGCCGCGCGTAAAGGTAAACGCCTTGGTCACGGTCAGGCCGTTGCTGTCGGTCCAGGTCAACGGCACGGTCAGGCTGTCCTGGCCGTCTTGCAGCGTATAGCTGTCCTGGCTGCTGGCAAAGACCGTAAGATGGTTCGCCGCCGAAACGGAGCCTTGACTCGAGATCAGACCGCTTTGCGCGATAAAGTATTTATCCTGGGCGGCATTGAAGAGGCGCACCGGATTGCTGTCGATCGTTTCCGCTTCGAAACCGATCAAACGGCGCGCGGCATCGACGATCGTATTGCTTTGCTGAACCGGGTAAGCGAGCAGGTCCAGGTTCTGGATCGTGCCACCTAAAAGGTCGATTTCGAGCGCCAGCACGTCGGTTTTGATCTTGACGGTCTTGGAAGCAGGCGCGCTCGCGACAGCGGCCATACTGGCCTGCGCCGGTGCATTGGCGGCCGCTGGAGCCGTCTCGCCGCTTACGGTCGGCAAGCCTTCCTTGAGGTTCGCCGCGACGCTTTCTACCGCCTGAGGCACGGCCGGCTTCGGGCCGTAATCGATCTGCCATTGCTGGTACAGCATGAAGACCAGCAGGCCAAAGCTAAAGATGAGAAGAAATCTTATATTATCCATTCTTATTATTACCAAATTTTTCCGGGACGGCATCAATGCCGCCCTCGTGGAAAGGGTGGCATTTCAATAGTCTGCGCAGGGTGAGGTAGGAACCAGCCATGAAACCGTGGAGCCGAAGCGCTTCGATGGCATAAGTTGAACAGCTTGGATAAAACCGACAACGGTTTCCAAGCAGGGGACTTATGAAGTATTTGTAAAACTTGATGATCGCTATGAGCACGAAGCGCATCGGGATACCAGTCTTGACCAATGCTTTTCCAGGGAATGGCTTAACGCCTCCTCGGGTGCGTCGATCGCTTCCCTGCGCGCCAACACCACAATATCCATACTGCCCAAATTATGCTGCCTCATTCTGAAATTTTCCCTGACAGCCCGTTTGATTGCGTTCCGATGCACGGCCTTTTTAATTTGTTTCTTCGCGATTGCCAAGCCCAGCCGAGGATGATCGAGGTCATTCCTGATGGCTAATAAGGTAAAATATTGGTCGCCGGACTTTACCGGTTTGGCAAAAACTTTTTTGTAATCATCCGGCTTGTTCAGACGCAACGCTGAAGGAAAACTTAAACTGTTCTCAGTCACCCGATTGCCGACTACACTGTCAATTTGGCGCGGCCTTTCGCTCTGCGCGCGCTGAGGACCTTGCGGCCACCGACGGTTGCCATTCTGGCGCGGAAACCATGAGTTCTTGCGCGTTTAATCTTACTAGGTTGGTATGTTCTTTTCATTGGCTTTGCCCGATAGAAATAAATTAAGAAAAACAGATAAAAAAGCCTTAGGATGATAGAATAATCTGCTTAACCTGTCAATTTTATTACGCTTTAGCCTTTATTGCGTCAGCAAAATGACAGGCTCCCTGTCTTATTGTTTTACCATTATTATTTTAAAAACCTCATGAGTTCGATTTGGAGCAACTGTCTCGCCAAGCTTGAAAACGAAATTTCCAGCTCAGATTTCAGCACCTGGATTCGGCCGTTGCAGGCCGTCGAGAGCGAAGGACGGATCAGATTGTTGGCGCCTAACCGTTTTGTACTCGACTGGATCAAGGAACATCATTTCGCAAAGATCGAGGAAACGATCCATCAGTTCGCGGAAGGCTCAATAACGCTGGTTCTTGAAATCGGCTCGAAAAAACCGGAAGCGCCGGCGGCGGTTAAAACCCTGCAACCTGCGGAAACCAAAAAACAGCACCCCAATTTTCTGAACAAGGCGTTTACCTTCGATAATTTTGTCGAAGGCAAATCGAATCAGCTCGCACGCGCGGCCTCGATCCAGGTTTCCGAAAATATCGGCAAGGCCTACAATCCGTTGTTGATCTACGGCAGCTCGGGCCTCGGCAAGACGCACATGATGCACGCGATCGGCAATGCGGTGCTGAAAAAAAATCCGACCGCCTCGATCGTCTATCTGCATTCGGAAAAATTCGTGCAGGACATGGTCAAGGCCTTGCAGCAAAACCAGATCAACAGTTTTAAAGAATATTACCGCAGCCTCGACGTGCTGCTGATCGACGACATTCAGTTTTTTGCCGGCAAGGAGCGTTCGCAGGAAGAATTCTTCCATACTTTCAATACCCTGCTCGAAAAGAAACACCAGGTCGTATTGACCTGCGACAAATATCCGAAAGAAATCGACGGCCTCGAAGACCGCCTGAAATCGCGTTTCGGCTGGGGCCTGCCGGTGTCGATCGAGCCGCCCGACATGGAAACCCGCGCCGCGATCCTGATGAAAAAGGCGGACATCGCGCATGTCGAACTGCCGCAGGAAGTCGCGTTTTTCATCGCGAAAAGGATTCCGTCCAATGTGCGCGACCTGGAAGGCGCGCTACGACGGGTGATTGCGAATGCGCAATTCACCGGCCAGAAGATCACGGTCGAGTTTACCAAGGAGGCTCTGCACGACCTGATTTCGCTGCAGGACAAACTGGTCAATATCGACAATATCCAGAAAACGGTCGCTGACTATTACAAGATCCGCATCGCGGATTTGTCCTCGAAAAACCGCCGCCAATCGGTTACCCGCCCCCGGCAAATTGCGATGAGTCTCGCGCGCGAGCTGACTTCGCACAGCCTGCCGGAGATCGGCGACGCGTTCGGCGGCCGCGACCATACGACCGTGATCAATGCCTGCAAGCGCATCGTCGAACTGAAAGAATCGGACGTCAAGGTCGCGGAGGATTATGCGAACCTATTGCGGTCACTGTCGCATTGATCTTTGCGGGTCGGGGCCGGGGACACGACCAAAATGATGTAACGGATGTTATGCACGATTAAATATCCACGAAAAACGCAAAAAGCACGAAAACATGAATAAGGAAATTGGGTGCAAACAAGGCCGTTACAAAATTTGTTACGCCTCCATCCCTGTTGAAATAAAAGCGCTTTTCGCTACAACGGGAGCGCCGCTGAATTACCTGGAAGCGACGGGAATGCACCTGAGTTTGCCGCTCAACGTTAGCCACTATCCGAAAGCAGCAGATGAACGGATTGCGCCATGAAATTTTTCGTGCCTTTCGTGTTTTTTGTGGACAATGCTTAATCAGGATGTGAGCCGCGATTGCCACCGTTGATACTCGATATCCGCTCCTAATAGATATAATAAAGTCTGTAACATCTACCACTGCCCTTTTATTTGCCTTCGCCTATGAAATTCAGTATCAATCGAGACACCCTGCTCCCCCCTTTGCAACAAATCGTCAGCGTGATCGAAAAAAAGCAAACGATGCCGATTCTTTCGAACGTGCTGATGGTGATCGACGCGGACACGCTGACCATGACCGGCACCGATCTTGAAATCCAGATCGTTTCCCGCCTGCCCGTGATCGGCGCCCAGCCCGGCGCGATCACCCTGCCCGCCCGTAAATTTCTCGATATTTGCCGCTTGTTGCCGCCGAATACCGAGATCCGCATCGAACAACATGACGACATGGTCAAACTGGCCTCCCCGCGCAGCCGCTTTTCGCTGTCCTGCCTGCCGGCCGAAAACTATCCCGAATTCGCCGAATCGCAGATGGAGAATAGTTTTCAGATCGGCGCGGGCAAGCTCAAAAAAGCGCTCGAAAAAACGATGTTCTGCATGGCCAACCAGGATGTTCGCTACTACCTGAACGGCCTGCTGCTGCATATCTCGAATAATGCGCTCAAACTGGTCGCCTCCGACGGCCACCGCCTGGCGATCTACGAGGACGCCCTAGAAACGCCCACAGGCCTCGAAGCGCGCATCATCGTGCCGCGCAAAGGCGTACAGGAATTGTCGCGCCTGCTCGACGACAGCGACGCACAGCTCCAGGTCAGTTTTTCGAGCAACCATATCAAGGTCGAGGTGCATCACAGCGTGTTTTCGGCGAAATTGGTCGATTCCAAATATCCCGATTTCGGCAAGGTTTTCCAGCAAGGCTTCCTGCCCCCGCTGGCGATTCAAAAACCGCTGCTGCGTGAAGCGCTGACCCGCGCCTCGATTCTGGCCAATGAAAAATTTCGCGGCGTGACCTTCCGCTTTGCCGCCGACTTGCTCCATATCAACGCACACAACCCCGAGCACGAGGAAGCCGACGAAGAACTGCCGATTGCTTACAGCGGCGATGAATTCAGCATCTCGTTCAATGCGCAATACATGCTCGATGCGGTGTCGAATCTCGATGCGGATACCGCCGAATTGACGATCGCGTCAAACCTGAGCAGCTGCTTCATCAACGAACCCGAACAGCAGACTTACAAATTCATCGTGATGCCGATGCGGTTATGATGCGCGCGCAATGACTGTATCAAGACTGGATATTGCTTCGGTCAGAAATATCCAACACGCCACCCTGTATCCCGCGCCGACGCTGAATTTCATCTACGGCGCCAATGCCTCCGGCAAAAGCGCCCTGCTGGAGGCCATTTTCCTGCTCGGCCGCGCCCGCTCGTTCCGCTCTTCCTCGATCAAGCCCGTCATCCATTTCTCCCACGATCATGTGCTGGTCACCGCGCAAACCGTCTTCACGGGCGGCGCGCACCAATACGTCGGCGTCAGGCTCGACACCAAGACTTGCGAGATTAGAATCAATCAGCAGACCATGCCGAACAAGTCGAGCCTCGCCTATGCCTTGCCGTTGCAGTTGATCTATCCGAAAAGCTACGAGCTGCTGGATGGCGCCCCGCAGGCGCGCCGGGAGTTTCTGGACTGGGGCGTTTTTCATCACGATCCGGCCTTTTTGCCGGCCTGGCGCAATTATAAAAAAGCCCTCGCGCAGCGCAATGCCTTGTTGAAAAACCGGCAGCCCGAGCATCTTAAAGTATGGAACCAGGAGTTATCGTATTACGGTACAATAGTCACCGATTGCCGGCGTCGCTATCTGGAGACTTTTACCCCTGTTTTTCAAAGCATCGCCGGCCAGTTGCTGGGCCTGCCGTCGATGACGCTGTCTTTGTCGCCAGGCTGGGACAGCACCGAATCCTTGCTGCAAGTCTTGTCCGCAGACGCCGAAAAAGATTTGCGCTACGGCTTCACGCAGAACGGCCCCCACCGCGCCGATTTATTGTTGACCTTGGATCGCCTGCCCGCCCGGGACATTGTTTCACGCGGTCAGTTGAAACTCTTGGTCATCAGCCTGAAGCTCGCGCAGGTTCAACTATTAAACTCAAATGAACAAGACGCGGCCTGCATCCTCTTCGATGATTTCGCCGCCGAACTCGATCTGGCGAATCGCGCGAAGGTATTGGGTTATTTAAGCAGCATGCAGTGTCAGGCATTCATTACCGCCACCTCGCCAACCGATTTTGGCGATTTGTCCAACAGTCACAACCATAAAATGTTCCATGTGGAACATGGCAGGATCAATCCGGTCGATTGTTCCATGTGAAACATACGAAAAAACCAGAAGCAGGTACACAAATGAGTCAAGAAAACGGTCAGGAAAACATTAAGGATCAGTACGATAGCACCAATATTCAGGTGCTGAAGGGACTCGACGCGGTCAGGAAACGCCCCGGCATGTACATCGGCGACACCGATGACGGCACCGGCCTGCATCACATGGTTTTCGAGGTCGTGGACAACTCGATCGACGAGGCGCTGGCGGGCCATTGCAAGGAAGTGCATGTGATCATTCACAACAACGGCTTCGTGTCGGTCAAGGATGACGGCCGCGGCATTCCGGTCGATATCCACGAAGAAGAAGGCCGCTCGGCCGCGGAAGTGATCATGACCGTGCTGCACGCGGGCGGCAAATTCGACGACAACGCGTATAAAGTCTCGGGCGGCCTGCACGGCGTCGGCGTCTCGGTCGTGAATGCCTTGTCCGAAGAGCTGGAACTCGAAGTCCGCAAAAACGGCAAGCTGCATAAACAAACCTATAAGATGGGCGAACCGGTCGCCCCGTTGGCGGAGGCAGGCCCTGCCGAAGGCACCGGCACCAAGATCAAGTTCAAGCCGAGCACCCTGACCTTTGCCGATGTCGAGTTTCATTACGACATCCTGGCCAAGCGCCTGCGCGAACTGTCGTTCCTGAATTCCGGCGTGCGCATCATCCTCGAAGACGAACGCACCGACAAACGCGACGTTTTCGAATTCGAAGGCGGCATTTCGGCCTTCGTCGAGCATCTGAACAAGAACAAAACCCCGCTGTTCCCGGAAGTCTTTCATTTCGTGACCGAAAAAGACGGCGTCGTGGTGGAAGTGGCGATGCAATGGAACGATTCGTATCAGGAGAACGTATTCTGCTACACGAATAACATCCCGCAGCGCGACGGCGGCAGCCATCTGGCCGGATTTCGCGGCGCCCTGACCCGCACGGTCAATCAATACATCGAAACCAGCGGACTCGCAAAGAAGGAAAAGGTCGCAACGACCGGCGACGATGCCCGCGAAGGCTTGACGGCGGTATTGTCGGTCAAGGTACCGGACCCGAAGTTTTCCTCGCAAACAAAGGACAAACTGGTCTCCTCCGAAGTCAAACCGATCGTCGAATCGGCGATGAACGAGAAATTGCAGGAGTTCCTGCTCGAACACCCGCAAATCGCAAAAACGATCACGATGAAGATCGTCGATGCCGCGCGGGCGCGCGAAGCGGCGCGCAAGGCCCGCGAAATGACGCGCCGGAAAACCACGCTCGACATCGCGGGTCTGCCCGGAAAACTGGCCGATTGCCAGGAAAAGGACCCCGCCCTGTCCGAACTCTTCCTCGTCGAAGGGGACTCCGCGGGCGGCTCCGCCAAACAGGGCCGCGACCGCCGCACCCAGGCCATCCTGCCGTTGAAAGGCAAGATTTTGAACGTCGAAAAGGCCCGCTTCGACAAGATGATCTCCTCCGAGGAAGTCGGCACGCTGATCACCGCGCTCGGCTGCGGCATCGGCAAGGAAGAATACAATCTGGCCAAGCTGCGCTACCACCGCATCATCATCATGACCGATGCGGACGTCGACGGCTCGCACATCCGCACCCTGCTGCTGACCTTTTTCTACCGGCAACTGCCCGAGATCGTCGAAAAGGGCTACATCTACATCGCCCAGCCGCCGCTGTACAAGGTCAAAAAAGGCAAGCAGGAACATTATGTGAAGGACGATGCGGCGCTGAACGAATATCTGATCCAGCAGGCCTTGGACAAGGCGCAACTGTTCACCAGCGAAGATGTGCCGCCGATTCAGGGCCAGGGCCTCGAAAAACTGGCGCAGGAATTCACCGAAGTCACGCGCACGATCGACCGCCTGGCCCGACGCTACGACAGCGGCTTCCTGGAACAATTGACGCTGATGGACGTAGTGAACGAGCCGCTGCTCCAAGACAAGGAAGCCTTGCACGCCTGGCTGATGAGATTGCAAAGCAATCTTTCCGCCGCAGACGCCAAAACCCTCTATGCGGTCGAATTGGAATACCGGCACGAACAGGATTTCATCATTACGGTCGACAAACGCCGGCACGGCAACAACAAGCAATTCGTGCTGCCGGCCAGCTTTTTCAACGGCAAGGACTACCAAAGGATCGCGCACTATGCGCAATTGACCGCCGGCATGTTCAACGCCGCATCGTACATGCAGATGGGCGAAAAACAGCAGCCGGTCGCGAACTTCAAGCAAGCCTTCGACTGGATGATGCGGGAGATCAAAAAAGGCCAGCACATCCAACGCTACAAAGGCCTCGGCGAGATGAACCCGGAACAACTCTGGGAGACCACGCTCGATGCGAACAACCGCCGCTTACTGCAAGTCAGAATCGAAGACGTGATTGCGGCCGATGAAATCTTCACCACCTTGATGGGCGATGTGGTCGAGCCGCGCCGGGACTTTATCGTGAAGAATGCGCTGGATGTGGCGAATTTGGATGTGTGAGGCAGTGGTTAGCGGCTGACAGCCCTACCCTGTTTAGTCTCTATAAACCCAGCCCAACCGGTCGGTTGGGCTTTTTTTTTGTCCGAAAATCCATGAGTTAATGGGACAATTTAATCGCAGCTCTTTACACCTTTTTTACACGTCTATAAATACAATTTACTCGCCCCTTTGAATAGCCGAGGAATAAAGCGATTTCGCGGGCTTTTCATCATTCAACCGGAGAGAGTATGTTGCCTTTTGTTGTGCGCCTTCTTGGCTTGGCGTCGTTGGTAATTCCTGGACTTGGCTTTGCCGAGTCTACCGCGGAAGCGTCGCAACCCTTGCATATCGACTTGACCCATCACTGGATCGGCTATTTTTCCTTGGTCATCATGGTGGTGGCTTATGTTACTGCGATGTTAGAAGAGACAATCCAATTAAGCAAATCCAAACCGATGCTGTTGGCGGCCTCCATCATCTGGTTTGCCATCGCACTGGCTTATCAACAACAAGGCAGCAGCCTGCCGGCTATTGCCGCATTCAAGAGCAACTTACTGGCTTATATGGAGTTGATGCTGTTCATCATGGTCTCGATGGCCTATCTGAATGCGATGGAAGACATGGGCATTTTCCACGCACTGAAGGTCTGGCTGGTCGGTAAAAACTTGAGTTATCGGCAACTGTTCTGGATAACGGGAAGCTTGGTATTTCTGCTATCCAGTGTCGTCAATGGCCTGACGACCGGTTTGCTAATGGGCTCCGTGGTGGTGGCAGTGGGTAAAGACAATCCGCGTTTCGTCTCGCTGGCTTGCTTAAACATCGTCGTTGCTACCAACGCCGGCGGTTCGTTCAGCCCCTTAGGCGGCATATCGACGCTCTTTGTCTGGCAGCACGGCATGCTCGGCTTTACCCAATTTTTCAAGTTGTTCATCCCTTGCCTGGTGAATTTTTTACTGCCGGCAGCGGCGATGCATTTCGCCCTGCCAAAAGATAAACCCTTGGTGGAAAGTGAAGCGATACATTTGCCGCGCGGCGCGAAACGGATCATGATTTTGTTTGGCGTCACGATCGCGCTGGCGGTCAGCTTCGATATGGCGCTGGGCTTGCCGGCGGCGGCCGGCATGATGGCCGGTTTATCGTTATTGCAGTTTTTTTATTACTTTCTGGAAAAGTCCTATAAATTGAGCACTCGACATAACCTGGAGCTGGCGCTATTCTTCGGCGATGCGGCGGAGCCAAATTCCCGTACCGAAAAAAATCACTTCGATATTTTCAAGAAAGTCGGCCGGCTGGATTGGGATACCTTGCTGTTTTTCTACGGCGCGATGATGGGCATTGGCGGACTGGGCTTCATTGGCTATCTGGACGCGGTCTCAGAAGTGCTATATGGACAATTCAGCCCGACCCTGGCGAATATCATGATCGGTTTGTCGTCTGCCTTCGTCGATAATGGAACCTTGATGTTCGCGGTGCTGACCATGCATCCGGACATTCCCCAAGGCCAATGGCTGCTGTTGACCTTGACGCTGGGCGTCGGCGGCAGTTTGCTCGCCATCGGGTCCGCGCCCGGTATTGGCCTCTTAGGACAAGCCAAGGGCTTATACACCTTCCGTACTCACATGAAGTGGTGTCCGGTCATCTTGCTGGGTTATTTCGCCAGCATCGGCGTGCATTTTTTGGTCAATTCCGGATCTTTCTGAACTGGCGGCAAGCCATACCACGGGGAGCTAAAAGTGCAAAGTGAACACCGTGAAAACCCGATAAACCCGGACGCTTCAGCCCCACTCACCGGCAAGCAGCGACTGCTTGGCTATGCCTGGGGCGTCGTGACACCCTTAATCTGCACCGTGCTAGATTGGCCGCTACGGCATTGGTTGGGACCGGCCAGTATCTTGATGACCTATCTGCTCGGCGTATTTATGGTCGCCAGCCGTTACGGCCGAGGAGCTTCCATTGTCGCGTCATTACTCAGCGCACCGCTATTCGCGTTTTACTTTGCCAACCCCATTTTTTCGTTTGCGATCCATGATTTTGAAAACATGATTGGCTTGGCCGTCATGATCGTGGTGGCCAATGTCACCGGCGGCCTTCTCGAAAAAGCCCGGCTTCAGGCAGAATTAGCCAGGCAACGTGAAAACCGCGCCAGCGCCCTCTACCGCTTGAGCCGCGATCTGTCGGACGCGCAAGACCACGGGGCTGTCGCAGACATCGCAGTCAAACATATTCACGCTGAATTCGACGTCGAGTCAATTCTATTAAACGTCGACAGCGAGAATCGTTTACAAACCCCGCCCGGTTCGCCATTGCCGATGCCTTCAAAAGGCATCGACTTAACCGAGGCGCAACGCGTTTTTGAAAACCGAGAGGCCAAACAAGAAAACCATAGCGCGTATTACCCCCTCAAAGGCTCTCGCGCCTGGCAGGGACTTTTGATTATTCAAGCAACCCCGCCATTTCCCCGGCAAGCCCCAGAGCGAGCGGCTTTCCTCGATACCTTTTGTAACTTGATCGCCCAGACCCTGGAGCGTTTACAACTCGCCGCGCAGGCCGGAGAAGCGACGCTGCAAGCCGAAACCGAAGCCCTACGCAATGCGCTATTGACCTCCATCTCGCACGACTTACGCACCCCATTGACACGCATCATCGGCGCGGCCAATGCACTGATCGAGAACGATGCCGAGTTTTCCAGTGCAGAGCGTCTGGAATGCAACCAACTCGTCTTGGATGAAGCACAGCGCATGTCTGAATTAACCGGAAAACTGCTGGATATGGCCAGGCTCAACAGCGGCAAAATCACACTGCATCGGGATTGGAACGCGATCGAAGAAATCGTCGGCAGCGCCTTGCATCGTTTGGACAAGCGCCTAAAGGGCAGGCCGGTACGTACCGTGCTGCCGGACAACTTGCCGCTACTGTATATCGATGCGGTCCTGATAGAGCAAGTACTGGTCAATCTGATCGAAAATGCGGTCAAGTACAGCCCGGAGGGTAGTCCGATCGACATCGGCGGGCAAGCTCAGGAGGGCTGCTGCCTTATAACCGTGGCCGATTACGGTCCAGGCATTGCGAAGGGCCAGGAAAGCAAAATTTTCGATAAATTTTATCGCGGCGTCGCCGAATCCGATCAAAGCGGCGTCGGCCTGGGCTTGGCTTTATGCAAAGCGATTATCGAGGCTCACGGCGGCGTTATCCAAGCCGGCAATCGCCCCGGCAAAGGTGCGGAATTTGTGCTTACGTTGCCGCTGCACGAGCCACCTCGGCTTACCGAGACTGAAGTCGGCGGGAGCTTGTGATGCCGGCTGAACAACTGATCCTTATCATCGAAGACGACATGCAAACCCGGCGCTTTCTGAAATCCAGCCTCCACCATCGTGGCTGGCGCACCGTGGAAGCAGACTGCGGTAAAACCGGCCTGGCGGTGCTGAACAGCGAAAATCCCGATTTGGTAATTCTCGATCTGGGATTGCCGGATATGGACGGCATCGCGGTAACCCGGCGCCTCAGGCAGTTATCCGATGTACCGATTCTGATTTTGTCTGCACGCAGTCAGGAGCAAAATAAAATCATGGCGCTGGATGCCGGTGCAGACGACTACTTAACCAAACCCTTCGGCAGCGGCGAACTCCATGCGCGATTGCAAGCCTTGTTGCGCCGAGTCTCCAGAAGCTTCAGCACGATGGAAGTCTTTGAAACCGGACAGTTGAAAGTCGATCTGGTCCGGCGTAAGGTTTTTATAGCGAACAATGAAGTCCACATTACCCCGATCGAGTACCGCCTGCTCACGATATTGATACGTTATGCGGGAACGGTAGTCACGCATCGCCAATTGTTGCAGGAAGTGTGGGGAGCGCAACACATTCAAGATCAGCATTATTTACGCATCTATATGGGACAATTGCGTCACAAGCTGGAAATCAATCCGGCGCGGCCGCGTTATTTGTTGACCGAGGTTGGCGTAGGTTATAGGCTTTCGATCAATGAAGAAAACTCGATTGACACGTTCAATTGATCAACCCATCTGTAAGGTCATCCATGAGTAAACATCAGCAGTTGTCTCGATTAACCTTTGGCGCAATCGGCGTCGTATTTGGCGATATCGGCACCAGCCCCTTATATGCGCTGAAGGAAGTCTTCCACAGCGGCATGCCGATCGATAAATTTCACGTGCTCGGTGTCTTGTCGCTGATCTTCTGGTCGTTGACGCTGGTCGTCACCCTTAAATACGCGATTTTCATCATGCGCGCCGATAATAAGGGCGAAGGCGGCATCATGGCGCTGATGGCGCTGGCCCTGCACGGGTCCAGGGATAATCCGCAAAAAATGGCTTTTATCACCACCATCGGACTGCTCGGCGCCACGCTGTTTTACGGCGACAGCATCATTACCCCGGCCATTTCGGTGCTCAGCGCGGTCGAAGGCTTGCAAATTATTGCGCCGCCACTGGCTGCCTATGTGCTGCCGATCGCCATTACCGTGCTGGGCGGGCTGTTCATCATTCAAGCCAAGGGGACCGGCAATGTCGGCAGAATCTTTGCGCCGATCATGGTCTTCTGGTTCGGCTCGCTCGCGGTGATGGGCGTGGTGAACATGATTCATCACCCGGAGGTGTTGATGGCGGTTAACCCGTATTACGCGATCCATTTATTGTTCGAATTGGGCTGGGAGGGATTTGTGATCATGGGCGCGATCGTGCTCGCGATTACCGGCGCCGAAGCGCTGTATGCGGATATGGGCCACTTCGGTCTGAAGCCGATCCGTTACGCCTGGTTCGGATTCGTGTTTCCGGCGCTGCTGCTGAATTATTTCGGACAAGGCGCCTTGCTGATCGACCGGCCCGACGCGATCCAAAACCCCTTTTATTTACTCGCCCCGAACTGGGCGCTGTATCCGCTGCTGATCCTGTCGACCATGGCGACCGTGATCGCCTCGCAAGCGGTGATTTCTGGCGCGTTTTCGGTGACGCGGCAGGCGATACAACTGGGATATTGCCCGCGCATGAACATATTACATACCTCGGATGACGAAAAGGGGCAGGTCTACATTCCCGCCGTCAACTGGCTGTTGATGGTTTCGGTGTTCATCCTGGTGCTGAGCTTTCAGTCTTCGTCCGCGCTGGCTTCGGCTTACGGCATCGCGGTGACCGGCACGATGATCGTCGATACCGTGCTGGCTTACATCATCATCCAGGCGCTCTGGCAATGGAGCAAGACGACCAGCACCGTTTTCTTATCATCATTTCTGGTGATCGATTTTCTGTTTCTTTCATCCAATAGCCTGAAAATCCCGACCGGCGGCTGGTTGCCGCTGGTGGTTGCCACCGTGCTGTTTCTGATCATCACGACCTGGATCAAGGGGCGTGCGCTGCTCCATGACTATTTGGAAGAAAAACATGTACTATTTGAGGAACTCGAAAAAGAACTGACCGAAAAGCTCGTGACCGTCGAAGGCACCGCGATTTATCTAGCCAGAACGTTGCACGGCGTTCCCCAGGTGCTGCTGCATAACCTCGAACACAATCACGCGCTGCATGAGCAGATCATCGTGCTGACCATCGTCACGACGGAAGCCCCCTTTGTTGACGAAGCGCACCGCGTCAAAATCAGAAAGTTTGGCCAAAACCGCGAATTCTACCGGGTGAAACTGTATTACGGCTTCAAGCAAAACGCGGATGTGCGCCGGGCGATGGATTTGGTGAGACAGGAAGGACTGGTATTCGATCCGAAAAAAGCCTCTTTTTTCATCGGCAGCGAACGCGTCACGTTCCGTATGAGAAGCCCAATGCCTCCTTGGCGCAGAGGCTTGTTCCGCTTCTTATTCCATAACGCCTCGAGCCCGATCGAATTTTTCAAAATTCCGGTCGACCGCGTGGTCGAGCTCGGTATTCGTATCGAACTGTAGATCACGTTGGACGGAGGCATGGCTATACTTGGGTTTTGTTGTTCAGTTTTACGTCAGGCATACCCCTCAGTATCAGGAAATAAACCCATGCATCACAAAAGCCCCACGCGTTCTTGGCGTCCTGCTCGCCATACTGGGCATTGCGCTTGCCGCCGCCCCGGACTTATTCATGCAGGCGTACAGACGGGCAGTTGTATTTTTTAATCGCCGGGATGGGGTACCTTGCGACGGGGATCTTGCTTTATCGAGGGAGCCCGGCCACGGGTTCCGGTCAATGGTTTGGTGTTGCTCGGATACTTAGCATGAAGGAAGTCGGGCTGCAGTCAGGCCAACTTCTTTCGAAAGTGACTTTACCCACGATTATCGCGATGCTTGCGCTATTCGGCATGAGTCCCCATGGTTATACCTTGTCGCCGTCCGGCGAGCTACGGGATGCCAGCGTCTTTGTTTGGGTTTCGTTGGCCCCATTGTTTTGGGGTGGCGGATGGCTCTATGTGTTGAAGAGAGGCGTGAATGGATCGACCCGATTCAGAACGCCCGCCTGAACAGTGAGTTTTCAGGCCAATCAAATCCCCAATATTGATTGACGAAACTGCTGGAGGCTCCTGCCCTGCCTCTGCTAATCTGCCTTTTTATTTTTGCTATTGGAGAAGGCGATGATGAGTCCCCCGGAGGCCGCTTCCGATCCCGTGCGCGAACGGCTGCTCAAAGCCGCTCTCGACAGTTTTCTATCCGACGACTACCACAAAGTCACGACCCGTATGATCGCCGAAAAGGCCGACGCGAACATCTCGATGATCCGTTACTACTTCGGCAATAAGGAGGGCTTGTACGAGGAGATGATCCGCGACACGATGGTCCCTCTGCTCGACGTGTTGGACGGACAAATGCTGCAATCGGTCAACGGCTTCGAAGACTTCCTCCTAATGTATTACCAGACGATGTCGAAACGGCCAGAATTTCCGAAGTTGATCTTGAAAGTGCTGGCGCTCAACCAAGGCCCGGGCCGGCGCTTTATCCGGCAATTATTGGAGCGCGGACGCACGCGCGGCGCCCGTAAGATGGAAGCGCTGAAATCCACCGGGCAAGTCATACCAGAATTAGATCCCGATATCGTGCGGATGGCCTTTGTCAGCCTGGCCATGATGCCGATGCTGCTGAAAGATATTTTCGAGGAGCAGATGGAGCGAAGCATGGACACCGCTTTCCTCGAACAATTGGCCGGATTCAACGGCCGCCTATTTGCCGCCGGTTTGGCACAGGCAAAGACGGAGTAACGGGAGGCTTATGATGTCATTGCAAAAAAATGCAGGCGCGGTGCGCCGCTTTGCCAAATTGATCCAGTTTGCCGCCTGGCTACAGAACCTTCCGAATAAGATCACGCCCCCGCCCTTTCGCCTGATCCAAATCGGCTCGGCGTTTTGGCAGTCGCGCGCGCTGCATGCCGTGGTACGTTTGGACATCGCATCCGCGTTGGGGGATGAGACTCTCCCAGCCGACGTGATTGCAGCGCGTGTCTCGGCACAAGAAGACGCTATCTACCGACTGCTGCGTATGCTGGCGGCGATGGGGGTATTCGAGGAAGTGTCGCCTCGGGTATTCCGTAACAATGCGCTATCGGCCTACCTACGTAAAGATCACCCCAAGAACGTCAGAGCCATGATCCTGATGCACAATTCGGTCGAGATGAACCGGCCTTGGTACGAGCACATGGAGCAAGGGATACGCTGCGGGGAAGTCCCGTTCGAAATTGCGCACGGCTGCGAATTTTATGCCTATCTGGATGGCCACGCCGAGTTCGATGCGCTGTTCGCCTCTGCGATGGACAGTGTGGCGGCATTGACAGGCGACAGTTTCGCCATCGACTTTGCCTGGGAACGATTCGACCGCATCATCGATGTGGGCGGCTCGAAGGGCAGTAAAGCCTTAGCCATATTGAAGCGGCATCCGCATCTCAACGCGATCGTGTTCGATCGGAATCAGGTCGTGCAAACGGCGGCAGGCTACTGGACCGGGAAAGCATCTCCCGACCTCCTTTCCCGCTTGACCTTCCAAGCCGGGGACATGCTCGAATCGGTTCCCGCCGCCAAAGACGGCAAGGACATCTACTTGTTGAGCGCCGTCCTGCACGGCATGGATGATCAAAACTGCATCAAGGTGCTGCGCAATCTGGCCACGGCAAGCGCGGGCACCGGCGCCCGCATGGCGCTGCTCGAATGGGTTGTTGCGGAATGGAAGACCGATTTTGCCAGTGCGGCTTTCGATATGCAGATGTTCATGAATACCCGGGGCAGGGAAAGAACGCTGCCGGAATGGCAAAACCTTTTCGAGCAATCCGGATTGGCGTTTGAGGAGGAGGTAGGCCTGCAATCGATCGGGAAGATGCTGGTGCTGAGGGCTAAGGATTAAGACGCAACCGGGCTGGATAGAACGGCATCCAAGCAAAATTTTTTCATTCTCGATGTCATTTTTCCAGACTTTGTCTCTATCTATGACATAATTGAAAATCACCTTTTTCATTATCTTTATCATTCCCCATGACTATCCCAACGGGACGCTGGAGCCTCATTTTTTGGACCAGCCTCATCGCCATCCTATTCCTGGCCTTAATGCCTGCCGGACCCGAAATGCCCACGATGGGTTGGGACAAACTAAACCACCTCCTCGCTTTTGCCGTTTTGACTATCTTAGGGCGTCAAGGCTATCCGGGGCGTAAGCCGGCCGTGTTCATTGGCTTGCTGTTTTATGCGGGACTGATCGAAGTCTTACAGTCTTTCACGCCCGACCGCTTTGCAGAATGGGCAGACCTGTTTGCGGATGGGCTAGGGTTAATCATCGGATGGGGACTGGATGGCCTGTTCCGCAAACTGATTCCTCAGGCTGAAAGGTAGTTTTGTCTATCAAATTTTTGCTTTCGATCGACTGGCCGAGTTGTTGAGGGGGAAGCCGTGTCAGCTTATTGCACCATAACCGTTTCCCTGAAAGCATCACACGGAATTTTGTCGACCCAGGAATGTCTAATCGCGATTATTGCATCCTTGGCAATGCACAGTCTGAATTGACGCCCTCTATTCAAAAGCTATGTTCAATCAAATTCTCTACCCTCTGGAGGGTTCCTTCATGATTACCCTACGCTCGATTTGTTTAGTCCCTGCGCTGTTTGCTACGGCATTGCCGTCCCATGCCGCAGCTACGCCGGATACGCATGTTCATGTGATCGTGTCCCTGGTCGACAATGCATCGCAAGGCATCGTGCCGGTTCCCGCGAAAATCGGCAATGGCGATGACCCGCGCACCAATCTCTATTGGGGAGCGCTTTACGGCGTGAAAACCTTTTTGAGCAAGGCCGATGGCTGGCGCAAGCTGGGCTGTGAACAAGAGATTAGCGACACCATCCTGGAGCGCTGCGAGTTTGCCTGGAAGGACAAGCTCACCGTGACCGCCGAGGCCTATCGCGGCCGCCGGATCGACCAGGCGATGCTCGACTTTATGCAGCAAGCCGCGACGCCGCCCAATCCGGCAAAACGTGAAATGGTCGTGTTCATCGGCCATGACGGCTTGATGGACGAACAAAACCAGCCCATCGTCAATCGCTTCCCCAAACATGCCGAGCACGATAAACAAGCGGTTGTGCTGGCCTGCATGAGCAACATGTTTTTCGCCAATCATTTGCGTGCCGCAGGTTCAAAGCCGGTGGTCACGACTCATAGTTTCATGGCGCCGGAAGCCTATGTGCTGGAAGCGGTTGCCCGTGGTTTTGCAAACGGCGCGAGTGAAGAGGAATTGCGCAGCTCCGCCGGCATCGCTTATGCCAAATACCAGCATATCTCGGCCAAAGCGGGCAAGTCGGTTTTTGGTGCAAAAAAATCAGGCTAGACTTTGGTGCCGGACGGGATTATTCATCCTGTCCTGACTGTTTGGGGGAGCTTGGGCTGAACGATAATTTGCATAGACGATCAGTCTTCAAACATTTGCGATGAGGTTACAAATCCCGTCCCGCAAACGGATGCATCACATGTGGGAGCGCTTTTTAAGCGCGATCATGGAGCCATGCGAACATTGCCTTAAGTCGCGGTTGCAAACCGCTCCCACCTCGCGCCGACTCACTCGGGAATTTTCCGTCCATCCTTCGACAAGCTCAGGACGAACGGAAAATTTTATCGGGACGTTATTTATGACCCTATCCTAAGGTCTGTCGTAAGGTACGCTGCGCGTACCTTCTCAAAGCGTTCCGATGAATCAAGCCCCCCAAAGATACGGGGAGCGTACCCTTTACACGGCTATCAAAAAAACCAGCGTCAGCTGGTCGACTTCGCATGCGCGGAAGCCAGGGTTTTGCGCAGTTCGGTTTCGCATTGCTCCAACTGCGCGACCGCTTCGCTGCGCATCTTCTTGCCCTCGTCGGCGATCTGCAGGCTTTCCTCTATCGTCGCGATCAGCGTCTGATTGGCTTTCTTGACCGTTTCGATGTCGAATACGCCGCGCTCCAGTTGTTTGCGGGTTTCGGCATTGGCCAGTTTCAGGTTTTCGGCGTTCGCGGCCAGCAGCTCATTGGTCAGATCGGTCGCCGCCTTGACCGTTTCGGCCGCCTGCGAGGAGCGGTAAATGGTCACCGCCGTCGCCAGTTGCTGACGCCATAGCGGCACGGTGTTGACGATGGTCGAATTGATCTTGTTGACCAGGCCCTTATCGTTTTCCTGCACCAGGCGAATGCCGGGCAGGCTTTGCATCGAAACCTGCCGGGTCAGGCGCAGGTCATGAATGCGGCGCTCCAGGTCGTCGCGGGCCGCGCGCAGGTCGCGCAGGGCTTGCGCGGCGATCACTTCGGCGCTGGCTTCGGCCTGTTTGGCCTGTTCCGGAATGATGACTTCGTCAAGTTGCCGCAGTTTCTCAACGCCTGCGGCGATATAATCCTCCAGCGTATGGAAGTAATCCAGGTTGGCCTGATAAAGGCGATCCAGCGAGGTGATGTCGGTCAGCAAATGGGTTTTGTGCCGCTCCAGCTTGTCGGTGATGATGTCGATCTGCTTGCGCACTTCTTCGTATTGCTGCAGGAACTTGACGACCGGTTTGGCCCTGCCCAGCAACTTGTCGAATAAACCCTGTTTCTTGTTCGGGTCCAGATCGTCGACTTCAAAACCGCGTATCGTCGCCACCATTTCATTCAGATCATTGCCCGCCGGGCCAATGTCCTTGTTCTTGACCCCATCCAGCATGCGGTCGGAAATCGTGGTCAACTGCTCCTGCGCCTTGCTGCCGAAAAAAATGATCGACTGGGTATTGCTGAAATCGATTTCGTTCTGCAACTGCTGAATGCGCTGCTGCGTCTCCGGCGGCGCCTTTGCGAGCGGGACGATTTCGGCGGTAACGCCGGGGACAATCTCCTTCGACTCAAGATTCTCTGCGGTCGTTGTGGAAGCCTGCTGTTCACTCATGATTTAATCCTCGATGGTTTGACGGCGTCAAAGGATGCCTTCCCGTTTGAGCTGCGTGGTTAATACTTCGATTTTTACATCCAGATCAAAAACATCGTCTTCCAGCAGTTTTTGATGCTGTTCCTGGAATACTTCTTCAAGCGTATCCAGCACATTGCGGAAATTCTGTTCCAGTTCCCCGGATTGGGTTTGCTGGTGGGTTTTGGCATACCCTTCGGTCACCTGTCGGGCGCCGTCCAGATAGACATTCAGAAACTTGCGCGCACGGCGGAAATCCTTCGGATCGGCTTCAATCTCCGCCAGAATGCTGTCGGCAACTTCGCAAATGCGCTCGATGCGCCGGTTCAACTCGGCGTTTCGAATCTGCTTGTTGGCCTGCTCGATACTGCGGACGATGCGCGAGGAATCTTCGAGAGCCTGCAGGATTTCATCACCGGAATAGCCATGCGCGGCGATGATTGTCTTTTCCGCGCGCGGATCGAAGCCGTAACTCAGGTACATGCCCAGCAAGGCCCCGCCGGCAAACATCAGCGCCACCGGCAGCGAATGTCCCACGCCCAGCCAGGCGACCATGCCGGTCGTCAGCGCCGCGATGACGGCGGCGATCGTTTTTAACGGTTTTTGGGTGGCGCGGACGAGGCGGTTATTGGCGTACAGATGCTCGGCTTGCAGACCCTTGCGCAAGCACCAGGCAGACAGCATGTAGAGCGCAAAACCGGATGCGTCGACCAGAATGTCCAGCAACTGGCCTTTGCCCAAGGCGATAAACGTCGCCGGAATCAGCGCCGCCGGCAAAAAATAAAGCAGCATGCCGCGCGGGGAATAGCGCTGCAAAAGATCCGCGACAAGCCGTTTGGGTTTCCTGAATTGATTCATCATTCGGCCTGCGAACGGTGGGTTACAGAGGATTCAGCCGCATAGTCGGCACTGGTCGGAAAGGCTTTCACCAGCGCCTGGCAGGTCGCCAGTCCAATGGTTGCGACCAGCACGATAAAACCAAGCAATCTGCGTAATAGTACGGGCACCGTTGTCATCTCCCATCAGCATTCATTGTGACCTCATTATCCCACTACGGCCTAACATCTGGAAATACTTAATAACCGTGCGCCGGATGGCTACCAATAAGTCAACCCGTCCTTGCAAGACTTACCATTGGCTGAGCGGAGCCGAAGCCAACAAATCGCTTCGACTTTGCTCAGCTAAGGCTTAAGTTAACAGCGATGAGGTGGCTTTCCCTCACCCCGCAAAATAAAACTTGCCCGTGGGATCGACGCCCACGTCGCGACTGGAGGCTTTAATCGCGACGTAGGCGTCGCTCCCACCCCTCGCGCCGTCGGAGGGGTATGCAAACCACGTCCCGCTCAAAGAGGCTTGTTCCCGGCAAACATCTTTGAGAAACTGGCATTTTCCGAAACACGACATAACGATGCTCAAACTCAATAACTGGCCTCCCGTGCTTAGCGTCCTGGCCATGGTTGCCGCGGCAACGGCTGCGCTGTCTTTGTTTATCAAGGTGGCAGAGGAAGTCGTCGAAGGCGATACCCACAAGATCGACATGCGGATCATTTTATGGCTTCGCGCCGCCGGCGATCCGAACGATCCTTTGGGACCCAAATGGCTGGAGGATTTTGCCCGCGATATTACCGCGCTGGGCAGCCCTGCGGTGTTGGGGTTGATTGTGCTGGCAGCCTCGTTTTTTCTGCTCTTGGCCGGCAAGCGCCGGCTGCCGCTGTTCATGCTGCTTGCAGCGGGAGGCGGCACATTTGTCGTCTCGATTTTAAAAGAAGCTTTCGCCCGCCCCCGCCCTCAGCTGGCACCGGACGGACTTATGGTTTATATGGAAAGCTTTCCGAGCGGACATGCGATGGTTTCCGCGGTGGTCTATTTGACCTTGGCCGCACTGATCGCACGCCTGGCTCCCAGGCCCCTACTCAAGCTTTACATCATGACCGTCGCGGTCATCCTGACCGGGTTGGTTGGCTTCAGCCGGATCTATCTCGGCGCCCACTGGCCCAGCGATGTGCTGGCGGGTTGGGCCATCGGGGCGGCCTGGGCGCTTGGCGGCGGAGCATTGGCGCAAATCATGCAACTGGATAAGGAAGACGAAAAATGAAAGGACAACCTATTTTAAAACGCTTAACCTTCGCCCTGAATGGAATCGGCCTGGCTTTTCGCCGCGAACCCAGCCTGCGCTTCCATATCCTGGCGGCTTTCGCTGTCGTGCTGGTTTTATTGCTCACCCAGGCTTCGGCTATATGGTGGGCCATCGGCGCCGTGACAGTAGGACTGGTGATCATGGCGGAGTTGTGCAATGCGGCCATCGAAACGCTGGCCGATCATCTGCATCCGCAACAGCATCCGGAGATTGGCGCGGTCAAGGACATCGCCGCAGGGGCGGTGCTTATTGCCTCTATAGCCGCTGTTTTCGTTGCGGTGGCCTTTATTCTGCAATGAAAATTTAGCCTGGTGGGGGCGCATTCACGCTCGTTCCCAAGCTCTAGCTTGGGAATGCCGCCTTGAAAGCTCCAGCTTTCCGAACCGATCGCGAAGCTAGAGCTTTGTATCCTTAGGTTCCAAGCTGAAGCTTGGGAACCTGTGAAATCTTCTTGAATGACAGCGGAGCCAAGTCTAGCAATCAGGCTTGCGGTCTAACATCACACTCTCCTGGATCGTTGTTATAATGGCGCTTTTCGAGCATTCCGGGCCGCGCCCGGTTCGCTTTACGCCATCAATTCAGAAGGAGCATCGCAGTGATCAAAAAGGTTGGAGATACGGTTATTAAGCCGAAGCATCGTGCTTCGTGCCACTGTGGCGCTGTAGTGCTTGAGTTGGACTTGCCGAACGGTATTGTCGATCCACGGCATTGTGATTGTTCGCTATGTCGTCGCAAGGGTGCTGTGATGGCGTCAGTCCCTCTATCCGGAATCAAAATCGTCCAAGGCGAAAATGTTCTACGCCTTTATCAATTCAATACCCTTACCGCGAAGCATTATTTCTGTTCGGTATGCGGCATTTATACGCATCATCAGCGGCGATCCAATCCGGAGCAATATGGTTATAACGTCGGTTGCCTCGAGGGCGTCAATCCCTTCCTGATCGATAATGTTCCGACCAATGATGGCGTTAATCATCCGGCGGATCGGAACGATTCATGACATTTCATAAGTAGGCTGGGTTGGAGCTTTGCGGAAACCCAGCAAACCAGCGACCTATATGTTGGGTTTCGTACCTAAGCCTACGAACTGACTTATGTATAACGATATGGGTTAAACCCCGTTCCGTGCAGGCTTATTTGCAAGAAAATAGTTCGCTTATAGCGAATTTTTTTCTTGCAATGAGGGTATTTTCACCCTATAATTTTTACCAGTTAACAATAAAGGGGATATTCGTCACTCTCTGGATCGTTACGACGATCTGAGGAAGGCGGCAACAATGCCTTCTATCTTGTCCGGCAATAGGCATGTGCCAGGCTCGGACGGGGGCGCGGTCGGCGACACCGCGCCCAAAGTAATACCGGGTTAACACTGTTGTTCCCCAGCTTCAATTCCGGCGACGCTCTTGCAATGGTGCAAGAGTGCAATTGAACGAGGTTCAGATGAACAATGTTGTTAACAAACGGCAGGAGCGGTTGAAAGTGTGGGAATGGTTTTTACAAAAACTTTGTAATCCCCGCACTTGGAATTTAGTCATAAAAATTGGTTGGATTGCCGTGCGCTTTATACGGCTCCTAATCGAATTGATGCAACTATTCCATGGTTAGATCGCTAACCCGGTATTTTCTTAATCCTCTCAAGCTTAAGGTATATGATGTTAAATGAAGCACTTAGGACGATGAGGATATTCCATGACATGAAACAAGCGGAGCTTTCCGAGAAACTCGGAATATCTAAGTCGCATCTTTCTGAGATTGAATCCGGCAAAAAAACACCTGGTTTGCCTTTACTAAGCAAATATGCGGATGTGTTTGGGGTTCCTGTATCATCCATCTTATTTTTCTCAGAAAATATAAACAGCGATCAACCCAATGAAAAGGCAAGGATTATGGTTTCGTCGAAGATCCTTGCTTTACTGAAATTTATTGCTGAACGATCTGGACGAATGAATGCGGAATAAGTCCAAAAAACAGTATCCACTCAAGCAATCACCACTATACAAGTTATCTAGCAAAAAGCGCTTGGCTGAAATTCTAGGCATTTCTAAAGACGATATTGAACGCCTCACTAAAGGCGGTAATCTTTACAATGAATGGGATGAAGTTAATGAGAAAGGAAAGTCAAGGCATATAGAAAATCCTCGCCATGAACTAAAACGGACGCAAAGGAAAATAGCCAATCTCCTATCTAGAATAATCCCGCCAGACTTTTTGTACTGCCCTGTTAAAGATCGGTCTTATATAACAAACGCGAAGCAGCATATCGGCCAAAGAAATGTCCGTTGCCTCGATATCAAAGCATATTTTACAGCGACTACCTCACGCCGAGTGTATTGGTTTTTTCATAACTATATGGATTGCCCTAAAGATGTTGCTGGTATTCTGACGGCACTATCAACATATAATGGACATCTACCGACTGGCAGTCCTTTAAGCCCAATTTTAAGTTATTTTTCTCATATAGAGATGTGGGAAGAAATTTCAAACTTAGTGCAACAGAATGGTTGTATTCTCACGGTCTACATGGACGATCTTACAGTTTCTGGCGAAAAAGTAACGCCGTACCTCATGTGGCAGATTCGCCGCCAGATTCACCGATTCGGCTTGTCATATCATAAGGAAAAGCACTATCACGGCAACTTTTCAGAGATCACCGGCATAATAATCAAAGATAAAATGATAACTCTGCCAAATAGGCAACACCTTAAAAAGCACCTCTTACAGCGGGCGTTGGCAAAAACAATAGACCCTAATGAGAAGAACAAAATCGCATTAAGATTACATGGGTGCAATGCCCAAATCACTCAATTAAAACACTCAATGTCATCAGCCATGTAGGCCGAGCAACAGCTTTATTGTCGCCCGACAATCAGATGTCCGATGACGGAATGGCTGAGCGTTAACCTGTACTCGTCCTGATATTCAGCCATCGGCGCGTCGGACATAAAAAGAACGCCCCGACAACTCTATCCCCCAAATTCTTTGTCCAAACCATGACTTATCGAATCGCTTTAAAGACAAACATTAAGATTTGATTAAAATAAACTTCGCGGCTCCGGAGCTTTTCGATGGGAATGACTGTCCATACCGGCACAAACCAACGACTGTACACCGCGCGCTAGTCTATCCGAATGCCATTCGCTTAATTCTTAACGAATCGCACACGCGCAAATGCAGAACAATAAATAACGAAGTTTGTGCGGATGAGGCGAAGAAGGATTATGAACTCCAGATACCACCGACGAAATACGAATTGGCATAAACCCAAGACGCGCAGGGATTTCCTGAAATTAACCGGGATCACCGCGTTTATCCTGGGGATGAGCCATGCGCAGGCGGCAACGGTCAGGAAAGACATCATGCCCGATCCGGACCCTCCCTCTCAGATGACTTATCGTAATAGCCGGACGATTACGCTGTTTCTGTGCGGCGATGTGATGACCGGCCGGGGAATCGACCAGGTACTGCCCCACCCCGTGCAGCCGCGGATTCATGAATCCTATATGACCTCCGCCCAGGGCTATGTGAAACTCGCGGAGGAAGCCAACGGCCCCATTCCGAAACCGGTCGACTTCGCCTATATCTGGGGGGATGCGCTGGCCGAACTCCGGCACACGGCCCCCGACGCCCGCATCATCAACCTCGAAACGGCGGTAACGACCAGCACCGAATATTGGCCAGGCAAAGGCATCCATTACCGGATGCATCCGAAGAACATCCCCTGCATTACCGCGGCGAAGATCGACTGCTGCATGCTGGCCAACAATCATGTGCTGGATTGGGGGTATGACGGCTTAACGGAGACTTTAAAGACTTTGTCCGACGCCCACCTGAAGGTCGCGGGGGCGGGCCAAAACCTGGCAGACGCCGAAGCGCCGGCGATTATCGAGGTGGCAGGAAAAGGTCGCGTGCTGGTGTTCGGTTTCGGCGATGAAAGCAGCGGCATACCCTCGCGCTGGGGCGCCCGCGGCGACAAGGCCGGCGTCAGCTTGCTGCCGGATTTGTCCGAAAACACGGTGAGCCGTATCGCCAGGCGAATCTCGGCCCTCAAGCAGCAAGGCGATTGCGTGGTGGCCTCGATACACTGGGGCGGCAACTGGGGCTACAAGATAGCCGATGCCCAAAAAGAGTTTGCGCACCGGCTGATAGACCAGGCCCAGGTGGACGTGGTGCACGGCCATTCATCGCACCATCCGATGGGCATCGAGGTCTACAAGGACAAACCGATTCTCTACGGCTGCGGCGACTTTCTGAACGACTACGAGGGAATTTCAGGCTACGAGGAATTCCGCGGCGACCTCTCGCTGATGTATTTTGTGACCCTGGACTTGGAGACAGGAAAGCTGGTCGACTTGAGGATGACGCCGATGCAAATCAGCCGCTTCAGCTTGAATTTTGCCCCATCTCACGATGCTCTCTGGCTGCAACAAGTATTGGACAGGGAAAGCCAGAAGCTGGGGGCGAGGATAGAATTGATCGATAAAGGCAGGCGTTTAGCCTTGTCGGTCAGGTAGGGCAAAGCTCCCTCTCCCATCGGGAGATAGGAGCCGTCATCCCTAACTTAACAAGCATGAGGCGGCTTTCCTCACGCAAAATAAATCACCGTGGGAGCGACGCCCACGTCGCGACTTGAGGCTTTAATCGCGACGTAGGCGTCGCTCCCACCACTTGCCTATCGAGTTTCAAATAATCCCTACGGACTACTGAAACTGCAACAGCAGAGTCACCATGCCCCAGGCCAAACCGCCGGCGGCCGGAATCGTCAAAACCCAGGCCCAAACGATCCGCTCGATGACCGAAAGTTTCAGTGCGTGCGGATTCTTGGCAAAACCTACGCCCATGATCGCGGTTGAAATGCTGTGCGTGGTCGAAACCGGCATGCCGAAGTGAGCGGCGGTCAGCAGAATGGTCGCCGAGCTGGTTTCGGCGGCGAAGCCGTTGATCGGATGCAATTTGACCATTTTGTGGCCCAGCGTTTTGATGATGCGCCACCCGCCTACCGCGGTGCCCATCGCCATGACCAACGCACAAGTAAAGATAATCCAGGCATCGATATCTTTTTCGCCCCCATCCGGCCGCAGGAATTCGGCCCAGGCCGGCAATTGATCGAGCGTACCGGCACTGTTGGCGGTAAAAATCGACAAGGCGATGATACCCATGGTTTTTTGCGCGTCGTTACTGCCGTGAGCAAACCCCATATAACCGGCCGAAAGCAGCTGGGCTTTGCCGAACACAGCATTGACCCATTTCGGACGCGCCGCACGCGCGATTGCCCCGCCCAGGGAATTCATCCCGCTAATGATCCCCATCAAACTGCCCATGATCACGATGCCGAGCGTAAACCCCGCAATCGGCGAGCTGACCATCGGGATCAAAACCTTCCACAGCAAGCCTTTGTTCTCGGTCCAGACCGCCGCGGTTTTTGACCAGATCAGCACATCGAAATTATTGTGGCCTGCCGCCAGCGCGGCGCCGCATAAGCCGCCGATCAAGGCGTGACTGGAAGAGGATGGCAGTCCCAGCGCCCAGGTAATCAGGTTCCAGACAATCGCACCGACCAGCGCGCAGATCAGCACTTCGGAGGTGATCGTGACCAAGCCGGTATCCACTAATCCGGACGAAATGGTTTTGGCCACCGCCGTACCCGAGAACGCACCGACCAGATTGGTGGCGGCGGCCAGAATCACCGCCTGGGTTGGCGTCAAGACCTTGGTGGCAACCACCGTGGCAATCGAGTTCGCGGTGTCGTGGAAGCCGTTGATGAACTCGAAAACCAGCGCCGCCAGGATGACAAGCAAGAGCAGAGTCAGCATCGCAAGCCTTTTATGAATTTTTTAAGACGATGTGATAGATGACATTGCCGGCGTCGCGGCAGCGATCGATCGCTTTTTCCAGAATTTCAAACAGATTCATTTTTACCAGATAACGGATCGGATCGGATTCTTCAACATAGGCATCCCGATACAGGTTAAGGATCAGCTTATCGGCCTCACCTTCAATCGTGTGCAACTGGTCGTTTAATTTTTTGATTTGATCCAGATCCATCCCCTTACGCAACAGTCCGACCATTTGCGCCAAGACGTCGCAGGCCTGTTGCAGCATCGCGGCACGGCTAATGAAATCGACATCGCCAATGCGCGCAAAGGCGATAGTGTAATGCTCCGCGAACTTTTCCACGATTTTAGGAATCTTGTAAAGCGCGCCGTTAAGGGCTTCGATATCTTCACGGTCGAGCACGGTTACAAAGGTATTGACCAATTCTTCACTGATCTGCGCGGACAAGTCTTTTTCCTGGATGCGAGCGCGTTTGAATTTATCCAGTGATTGTTGCGATGCCGGCGAACTCAGCAGTTCGATCAAGGCTCTGGCCGATGAACGCGCGGATTCCGCGCTGGCTTCGAGCAGGCCGTAGAATTTATCGCCTTTGCCGAAGATGGTTTGCAATGAGAACATGTATTTTCCTTATTTATGATCTGTAAGGCATTTTGTCGTTTCTTCGCCCATTATCGCATAACACCTTGCTAATTTGAGAGGTTTTGAATCAGGATGATTCAACCTGGATTGAATCAAGTTGCAGAGACAGGCAAGCAGAGTCAGTCTCTTTGGCCGACCCGGTGGCTGAGCCTCCTCATCACACAGAGCCATGGTCAAAACCGGCCCGTTCGGCATCTTTATTCATTGCAACTTTAGCCTTTGCCGCATGGTCTTCTATACACTTTCAGGATAATTAAGTTCCTAAAAAGTAAAAACGCCTTTGAAGATAGACGCCTGTCTGCCGAGAAAAGAACCTCAAGGGAAGGCATCGGTGATCACATTAAGCTTTTCAAAATCGATTCTGCCGAGGGTGCAGGACAGTATGCTCATAGCCTTAATGTTAGGCTCTATTCGTTTATGCCGAGCAACGGCAAAGTGGACTCGGGGCGGCTTGCCAACCCAACCTTCGCGCTATTTCCTCGCCTGCCTGTTGGCATGGGCCAGCATTTCGGTAGCGCTGGCCGAGAATCACTCCTGCGAGGAAACCGGCGAGACGCATATCTGGATCTCGCCTCTCAACCCCACAGCCGATGAACCGATCAAGATCATGGCCGTGTCCACGGACGGCCCGGTGTCGGGACTGAGCCTGATCGACAGCCAAGGCCGGCGCCTGCCACTCAAATCCCGCCGCCGGGGCGGCCCGCCCTGGAGCCGTATCGCCATTGCGGAAGGATTCAGCGAAGGGGAATATCGCGTGCTGGCGGGACGGAATGGCAAGCTGACCGCCTGCCGTCCGCTCGCCATCGGCGCCTCGGGCGCACAGGAAAGCCCCAAAACCTGGGGGCTGGCGACCGAAGCCTTTTATGCCGCCTGGATCGAAGAATTGTTCGGCGCGCCGCCTGAGGAAAACCTGAGCCTCCCTTCCCTGGAGCCGGTGCTGCGCAACGCCGAGCGCAACTTCCTCTACAACCATCTCGGCCTCAACGAAGACAAAAACCTGCCGCTCACCCCCGATTGCGCCGATCTGCCCTATACCTTGCGGGCTTATTTTGCCTGGAAGGTCGGCCTGCCGATCGCCTTCCGCGCCTGCGGGCGCGGCTCGGCTAACGCGCCGCCGCGTTGCGGCGCGGCCACCGTCAAGACCGAATTTACCCAGGGCATCCGCTCGCAGGCGAGCTTCAGGAATGTCAGCGGGCAGTTGGCGAATGCCGTGCATTCGGGGACCGCACGGACAGGGCTTGAGGACGAATCCACCGATCTGTACCCGATCCCTCTCGGCCGGGAGAGACTCTGGCCGGGGACGGTCTATGCCGATCCCTACGGCCATGTGCTGGTGCTGGTGGAATGGGTGCCGCAGACGGCGGGCCGGCCCGGCATGTTGCTGGCCGTCGATGCCCAGCCGGACAACTCGGTCACCCGCAAGCGGACCTGGGAAGGCACCTTGCTGTTCGCCGATAGCAAAAGCGCAGGGCCAGGCTTCAAGGCTTTCCGGCCCTTGGTCCGTACCGACTCCGGCGGATGGCGGACGCTCGCCAATGACGAACTGGTCGACCATCCCGGCTTCGCCCCCTTTTCATTGGAGCAGGATCAACTCGCCCCCGACGATTTCTATGCCGGGCTGGCCAAGCTTGTGAACCCCCGCGGCCTTGATCCGAAGCAGGCTTACGAAGCCAGCCTCGACGCCTTGGTCGAGCAAATCGAGACCCGCGTGACCTCGATCGACAACGGCGAGGCGTATTTCCGCAAGCACCCCGGCAGCGTGATCCCGATGCCAAGCGGCGCGGCGATTTTTCAGACCCTCGGCCCCTGGGAGGATTACTCCACACCCTCCCGCGACATGCGCCTGATCATCGCGATCAACGTGCTGAACGGCTTGCCCGAGAAGATCGTCAGCCACCCCGAATTGTTCGTGATCAATGGCGGCAGCCCCGAGGAGGCCGCGGCCGAAATCGAGCAGCATCACGCCAAGCGCATCCGGGAACGCAGCATCCGTTATACCCGCACGGACGGCAGCCCGTGGGAGCTGTCCGTGGCCGAGGTGCTGGCACGGAAGCCGGCCTATCAAATGGCTTATAATCCGAACGACTGCGTCGAAATACGTTGGGGCGCGAAGCCGGGCACGGAGGAATATTCGACTTGCCGCCGCCAGGCACCGGCGGAACAGCGGGCGAAAATGGAGAAATACCGGATCTGGTTCCGCGAGGTAAGAAGGCCGGCACAGTAAGTTGTGTAATCGATTAGAGAGTGTTACCGTTGGCTGAGCGGAGCCGAAGCCGACAATTAGCTTCGACTCCGCTCAGCTAACGCTATTCCGCTCGGGGTGAGCTTGTCGAACCACGAGCGGAATCAAGATATTCAGAAGTTGTCCAGCCTATTCCGCAGCAAAATTTCCGCTAGACACGAACGCCGGGCCGTTTTGCAGACCTTCCGGGAAATACGCCATCGGGTTGCTGGCAATCTCGCGCGCCGCGAGGAACTGGGCGTAATAGTTACGGGAGGCAAAACCGAACGCCGGGCTGGAATAGTTTTGCACGATACGCGCAAAGTCGCGGCCGACCTGATTATGCGCCCGCTTCATGCCGCCGATGCCGTGGTTGTAGGAGGTAATCGCCGCAGGCCAGTCGCCCAGTTGGCCGTAGGCGTAACTCAGATAGCGGGACGCGCCGACGGCGGAAGCAAAAGGATCGAGGCGTCGGTCAACTCGATTGCTCTCGGGCATGAATCTTTTCGCCGCCCCTTTGGTGAATTGCCACATGCCGACGGCTCCGGCGGAGGATCTGGCCGCCGGTTGAAACGAAGATTCGACATGCGGCAGGCAGGCCAGATCCTCCGGCAAGCCGGCGTTGCGGAATATTTGTCTAAATTGCCTGTCATAACGCGCGCTGATCTCCAGCCCGCGTTTGAAGCGTTCGCGGGTACCGCGCTGCGAACGCACCCGTTCGGAGGCGCCGTTCAATACGGTGTTAAGCGGCCTGCCGCCGTTTGCCAGTTTAGCGAGTATTTGCTGGTCGTTCGCATTCAACGGCGAGTTGTAGCGCGCTTTGCTCTCCAGCATGGACAATTGGGCTTTCCAAAAATCACGGCGTTGCCTCACCATGTCTTTTTGTAAGTCGGTCAGACTTTCGTCGACATAGCCCGGCAATACCATCACTTCGTATATCACATCCAAATAGCGGTCGTCGTGAATGGCGACTTCCGAGCGATGCCACTGCGTATAGGTTTTGCGCCAGAATTCCACCGCCGGCTGCAACGCGCCGGGTTTGACAAATATGCCGGAGTAAGTCGTCGGCCGATGAGTGTCTTGTATTGGCGGACGAGAAGCGCCTTGTATCGTCGGGCGATAAGCGCCTTGTATCGCCGGACGATAATCGCCTTGTATCGCCGGCCTATAATAGCCTGGTGCCGAGCTTGGGCGTGGTTGAGCTGGGGTGCGGTAGGCCATCGTATTATATGGCCTGACCGCAGGCGCAGAGCTGCTACACGCATTCAACAAAAATGCAGTCACCGGTAAAAGCCAAATTCCCCTCATTAATCGATTCATTTTTTTAGCCCAATTCAGCGTTAGTCGGTTTCCAGTCGGCGTTTTAAGTCCTGATAAAATAATTATCTAACATTTTTAAATAAGCGTTGGAAATAACTTTTCGTGGCCCGGCATTTCGCTGTTTAATGGCTGTAAAAACCGATAGAAAACCGGCTTCGGTGATCCCGTATTACACTGCGTTTCATGCGAGCTACGCGCTAAACCAGCCGGCGATTCGGTCGTGCTCGTCAGAGAAATACCAATGCACGTAAGAGGCCCTGACATTCCGGTAGCGCGCGCCTTTGTCGCCCTTTAAGACATCGAAAGCCGGCGCCAAGCCGTCATCCTGCTCGCGCGTGGAGTAATGAAACTCGTGGCCCTTGACGCCGGACGCCTCCTCCCGCAGCCCCAATGCCGCAAGACGCGCCTGCATGACCGAGACATAGGGAAAAATGCCCGCCATCGGCCAATGCCGGCCTTGCTGATCGACCAGAGCTTTGCCGAGCAGCATCGCGCCGCCGCATTCGGCCAGGATCGGCATGCCGGCCTCGGCTCCAGCGCGCAGCGAATCCCAAGTGGCCGATTCGGATAAGGGCTCCGCATGCAGTTCGGGATAGCCGCCGGGCAGCCAGACCGCATCGGCAGCCTGAGGCACGGGCTCGCCGGCGACCGGGGAGAAAAAGACCGTCTTCGCACCCTGCCTGTGCAGCCAGTCCAGATTGGCGGGGTAAATAAAGCAACAGGCGCTGTCCCTGGCGATTGCGATCGTTTTGCCTGCCAGCCGGGGTTCAGAAGGAGACGCCGGAGCTTTGCAGGCGACTTCCGAGAAAGCGTGCAGCAAGGCCTCATGATCGACATGCAGCGCGGCCGAATAATCGGGGACATCCCCTTCCTCCGGCATTTTCAAGCCCAAATGCCGCTCGCTCAACACCTTGTCGTTGCGCTGCATCCAGGCGAGCAGAGGCGGCAGGTCATAGTCCTTCAAGGCGGCCCTTAACAGCTCCGCGTGATGCTCGCTCCCTACCCTATTCGCGACGATGCCGGCCAGGCGGACATGGCCTTGTTCGGCAAGCTGCTTAAAGCCCGTCACGATGGCGGCGATCGTGCCGCTCATGCCGCCCGCATCGACCACCAGAATCACAGGACAGCCCACTACGCGGGCCAGATCGAGGCTGGAACCTGCGCCGCCGACGCCGGCATAGCTGTCAAACAGGCCCATCACACCCTCGATCAGGGCGTATTCCGCGCGTTCGGCCTGTTGACCGAGTTGTGCTCGGCAGGCATCCGCCCCCATCATGCGGGTGTCCAGATTATACGAGGGTTTGCCGGTAATGGCCTGGTGCCACAACGGATCGAGAAAATCGGGGCCGGTCTTGAAAGAGATGATGTCGTGCCGGTGTCGCCGAAAATACTGCAACAATGCCAGCGTCAATGTGGTCTTGCCGCAGCCTGAATGGGTGCCTGCCAATAATGCCGTTTTCATCAGTCCTATGTGTTATTGGTAATTAAACCTTACAAAAGGGCAAGAATACGGGAGCCGGCTTGCTTTATCAACTTGAGCCGATATAATTGCGGCCAGCTTACAATTCGCCGCAGCGGCATACTCTCGTCTTCTTCCCCTCTTGTGTTTAACCAAAGCCGGCAAACCGCTTGATGAACCATCCCTCCCGCATCGTCTGCCTGACCGATGAAACCACCGAGACCCTGTACTTGCTCGGCGAACAGGACCGCATCGTCGGCATTTCGGGCTTCAGCGTGCGCCCGCCCGAGGCGCGTAAAGAGAAGCCAAAGGTTTCGGCTTTTACCAGCGCGAAGATCGATAAGATCCTGGCACTCGAACCGGATCTGGTGCTCGGCTTTTCGAACTTGCAGGCCGACATTGCCGCCCAATTGATTCGCGAAGGCATCGACGTGCACGTATTCAATCAGCGCTCGGTCGAGGAGATTTTACGGATGATTACCCTGCTCGGCGCAATGGTCGGCGTCCCCGAAAAGGCGGCCGCGCTGACCACGCAATACCGGCAACGGATCGACACGGTACGCGAAGAGGCTTCGGCATTGCCGCGCCGTCCGCGCGTTTATTTCGAGGAATGGGACGAGCCGATCATCTCCGGCATCCGCTGGGTCTCCGAGTTGATCGAGATTGCGGGCGGCGAAGACTGTTTTTCCGAACTGGCGGCCGAACAATCGGCGAAACGGCGCATCATCGCCGATCCGCAGGAGATCGTCCGCCGCGCGCCGGACATCATCATCGGTTCCTGGTGCGGCAAGAAGCTTCGCCCGGAGCAGATTGCGGCAAGGCCCGGCTGGGATGCTATCCCCGCGGTCAAAAACGGCCGGGTTTATGAAATCAAATCCTGCGACATCCTGCAGCCCGGCCCCGCGGCGCTGACCGACGGCCTGGAACAGATTCGCCGGATCATTCGGCAGTGGTCCAAACCCAGCGATCATTGATGCATTTTTTATCCCCCTGACCCCCAATGAAACACGGCGGAAATATTTACCGATTTGCACAGCAGGTCGGCTGCAAGCCCGAAGCGGTGCTCGACTTCTCGGCGAACATCAATCCGGAACAGGCGCTCGATCCGGCGTCCTTGCTGCCGATCCAGCTCGGACCCTATGCCGATCCCGATTACACCCTGCTGAAACAGGCGCTGAAAGCCCGCTACCCGCATCCGAATGGTGTCGAGATGGAGGTGTTTAACGGCGCCAGCGCGGCCATTTTCGCCTTGTTGCGCCGGCTACAGCCCCGCGACCTGGTGTTATACGCCCCTTTATACGTCGAATACGCGAAGATTGCCGGGCAACTCGGCTGCACCCTGCACACCATCGACCGTTTCGCCGACTTGCATGCGGAAGTCCCCGAAAACAGCACGGTGATCTTTGTGAACCCTTCCACGCCCGACGGCCGGCTCTATGCGATGCCGGAACTCTTGGCGCAATGGCGGCAGAAGCACTGCACGATCCTCGTCGATGAGTCGTTTCTGGATTTTTGCATCGCGGATTCGGTCGCCGATTACATCACCGAGTACGACAAACTCTATGTGATCAAGTCGCTGAGCAAGTTTTACGGCTGCGCGGGAATCCGGATCGGTTTCATCCTGGCCGCGGCGCAGGCGATCGACGCGCTGAAGCGCTTCGAGCCGGCATGGAAACTCTCCACTTTCGATATGGCCTACATGCGGCAAGCCTTGGCGAATCAGCCCTATATCGAACAGACGCGGCGGCAGACGGCGAAGCGGCGGGAAGTCTTGCAGCAGGCGCTGGAAGACTCCGGGCTATTCGAGGCGATTTATCCGGGACAAGCAAACTTCCTGCTGACGAAGCTCAGAGATGACGGCGACGGTTATCTGCTGCAGGAACGACTGGCGCCTTCGCGGCTCTTGATCCGGGTCTGCGACAACTTTGCCGGCCTGAATAAGAGCCATGTCCGCTTTGCGGTCAAAGACGAGCAAGCGATAGCCCAACTTGCCCACACGCTGAAGACAATTCCACAGAATGTATTTTGAACTCGCGCTGTTAGCGTATCTGGTCGACATGGCCGTCGGCGAACTGCCCGGCAAGCATCCGGTCGTGTTCATCGGCGATTTCATCAAGGCCTTCGAGCGGCGCTTTTACCGTAACCGCATTCTGCCCGGCGCCTGCTTGGTGTTCGGCGCTGTGGCGCTGGCACTCGGCATCAGCCTCGCGCTGGTTTATCTCTGCGGCTTTTTGCCCTCCGGCTTGTCATTGCCGGTGCTGGCCATACTGGCCTCGACCGGCTTGGCGATGAACATGCTGCACGCCTCGGTCGCGGGCATCTTGACCGCCGAACAGCCCAAACAGGCCAAACAGGCCATAAGCCTGCTGGTCAGCCGCGACACGGAGGCAATGACCGAAACCGAAATCCACAAGGCCGCGCTCGAAACCTGGGCGGAAAACATCAGCGACGGCGTCATCGCGCCGTTGTTTTACCTGGTGCTGTTCGGCCTGCCGGGGATTGCGGTCTACAAGGCGATCAATACGCTCGATTCGATGGTGGCTTATAAGACCGAACGTTATTTCTATTTCGGTAAAACCGCGGCCATACTGGATGATATCGCGAATTTCATCCCGGCGCGCATCACCGCGCTGCTGATCGTTTTGCTGGCGGAAGACCGGCAAGGCGCCTGGCAGTCGGTCTTCCGCGACGGCAATAAACTGGAAAGCCCGAATGCCGGCTATCCGATTGCCGCGATGGCGGGGGCTTTGGGTATCGGCTTAGGCGGGGATGCGTATTATCACGGCAAACTGAAACATAAGCCCACCTTGGGCCCGGCGCTCAAACCGGTCAACCGGGCGACGCTCGCTCAGGGCTTGAACATGAAAACTCGTCTGGATCAGATCATTCTGGCCTTATTGGCGATCGGAGCCTGGCTTTACTAAAGCCGTTGACTTGCAATTAGGGTTCCCGTGGTAAGTTGGGCTGACGACTGTGGGGATATACGGAATAGGGCAATGCCGGTAGCAATTACCGAATGCAATGAAGCCCAACATTCAACATAAAATCAGGAAGATAGCCGAGCCCCTACTGAACGCCTCCTTAGAGTTCATGGCGCTGAATCGGTTGAATGTCAATGATGGGGTCAATCAGCCCGCGTAATTTTTCAACTGATGTTTTATGCCGAATATCTTCAAGTTGCTGACGGCCGCCGCGAAGGCAGTGTTGAATGAGTAGGCGCATCTCGGACGGAACAATGGATACCGACTCAAGAACCAAAGCTCGAGGCGATCCAGGCTCGATGGAAGCCAGATACACGGCAAAGTCGTTTTTTACTTGTTGCAGCGCCTCGGCCAGTACATCTTCTTCGGAAAGCCCCATGCCGGAGGCTGTGAATGAATCATTATCGAACTTAAAGGAAAAAGCGCGAAAGAACTCACCGATAACGACAAAGCTCTCACCCTTGAAGTGGTGAATATTGGATAAGTCGGCTGCCGTGATTGCGAAACCGAATACGCCCAGTAACGGAGTTTCTATGCTGTAGATTCGGATTTGAGACATTCGCCCTCCAAGTGCTCTAACGAGTAATTTTACGTTTTTCTTATATATTCATTAATTTTAGACGTATTTGGCAATAAATGCTCGGCCGATAAATTCCGGGAAGGCGAATTCACGTTCATTTCCGCTTACGGATGATGCCCTGGCGCCAACAGCAGAAGCGCATCTTCAATCTGCCTGATGCTGACGTCGATGGCATGCCGCCGCCTGAACTCCTGCTGTAAGCGCAGAGGGTCCCGATGCTCGAACTGCATCGCATCGATCAAGCCCGACAGATCCTCATTGACGGCCCAGGGATAGATGAGCCATCGCCATGCATGAATAGTCTCGACATAGTAATCCGGCACAAAGTCGGATACGGTTTTGAGCTGCATGACCGCCGTGTGCAAGGCGTTGAACGCGCCGGCTGCGCGAAGATGCTCGACCGCGACCACAAAGGTATCGCCGCTGTCGCAAACATCGTCGAGCAGCAGCACGTTGCGTCCGGTGATGTCCGCATTCAACGGGTATTTGACGAAGGCGGCCTGCTGTTTTTGCGCGCCCTGGTAATGCTCGATCTTGAAAGTGGCCAGGTCGGCAATGCCGAGCATGTCCGACAACAGCCGTCCCGGGATATAACCGCCTCGCGCAACCGTGATGATCATGTCGATCGGAACGGCGTCCGCGCGCAATCGCTGCGCCAGTTCGCGGCACAAGCGGTAAACCTCTTCCCAGCTGATCAAGGTACAGGGCATGGTTTCTGTCATTACCGATCCTCGTTGTTGTGACGACGTTCCAGCAGGCGATAGCATAGCATCGTTGATGCCGGGCAGTAACAGGATCAAGGGAATGACATAAGGAAAATACTTTAATTTGATCCCCTCATCCCAACCTTCTCCCGGAGGGAGAAGGAACTAGGCCGCCATGCCTGCCTTGACAACGCCCGGACCCTCACTTATCTTTCCGCAGCTGAGTTTTGAAATGACTTTGGACCCACAGATTCATGATGGCAATTAAATTATCAACGGACCGATTCTCAAACGCGCGCTGGCAAGCCGGGTTCTCGGCTTATTTTTCACTGGCCTGTGTGCTGTTTTTCGTCATATCCGCCGCATTCACGGTGCTGCATCAGTCGTCATACTGGGACGATCCTTATCATTTAGCGGCCGGCGTTGCGCAACTGCAGACCGACGATCCGCGCTTGAACGCCGATCACCCGCCCTTGGCAAGATTGCTCGGCGCCCTTCCCTCACTGTTCATGGAGCTTCCGTCGGTCGCCGATGGCAATCCGAATGCCTGGAAACAGGCCGATATTTTTTATACCACCAACGCTTATATTGGTACGATCGAAGAAAGGCTGTTGTTACCCGGACGGCTGACGATGCTCGGCTTTGCGCTGCTGCTCGGCTGGCTCTTATACGCCTGGGCGAAAGAATTGTTCGGAGCCGAGCGCGCCTGGCTTCCGCTCGCGCTTTTTGCGTTTTGTCCGCCGCTGTTGGCCAACGCACCATTGGTGACCACCGATACGGCGGCCACAACATTGATGTTTGCCGCCGTGTATGGCTGGTGGCGCTATTTAAACAAGCCGACCTTGGTCCGTCTGGGATGGGCCTCCCTAGCCGTCGCTGCCGCTTTTTGCGCGAAATTTACCGCGGTTCTGCTGGCGCCCTTATTTCTATTGTCCGGCATTGCGGCCGTGCTCTCGCCGGCGCAGCTTCCATACGACGGCAAACGCCGGATGCTGATCATCGGCGGCGCCTTGCTGGCCATTAGCGCGGCGACGATTTTCGGCATCGACCTCGCCTATTTTTTCGACGGCGTCTGGCTGACGCCGCCGGAATATCTAGCGCATTCACGCTCACTGAATTCTACTTTGCAGGCCGGTTCGGAAACGTTGGCCGATTTCTGGCCGGCTTGGCTGCCGGTGCCCTTGCCGTTTTATTATGTGACCGGCTTGATATGGGTTTTGACTCGCGCCGGCAGCCTCGGGCACTGGACTTATTTTCTCGGCGAGGCAGGCCCCGGCGGATGGCCCAATTATTTTTCGCTGCTGCTGTTGGTCAAGCTGCCGATTGCGGCCTTGATGCTGATCGGATTCGGGCTCTCGCAGGCGCTATCGCGTTTTTCCCGCGATGCCTGGAACGTGCTGTTTCTGGCCTTACCGCCGCTGTTATTGATCGTGATCGCCTCGATCGGCAAGATGCAAATCGGCATTCGCCACATTCTGCCGGCTTTCCCGTTCCTGTTTTTGCTTGCCGGTTATACCTTGCGTTACCGTCTCACCCGCGGGCGGGTGCTCGCGGCGGGCTTTTTGGTCGCACTGAGTGCTGTCAGCACGCTATCGGTGTATCCGAATTACCTGATGTATTTCAATTTTCTGGCCGGCGGCCCGGAACAGGGTTGGCGCATCTCGATCAACGGCGATGACTACGGACAGGGAGGGTCGGATTTGCTGCGCTGGCTGCAAGCCAGAAACATCGACCGCCTGGCTTATCTGCCCAACGGCTGGGGGGGAACACAGCTGAGCCGCGCCGGAATCAGTTACACCCCGCCCCCTTGCAGCGATACCGGCGAACTGGTGGCCGTGCATGCCGGGCGCCTGCTGACCCCGGAAAATCTTGCCGAATCGATGTGTTTTGACTGGATGCGGCTGCGGCAACCGGATCAAAAAATCGGCTATTCGATTTTTATCTATAACGCAGGAAATGCGGCGACTCGCGACGTTCAAGGCTATTTGAATAAAAGCCTGGCGCTGTACAATGCCGGCAAATTCAACGAAAGCATCGAGGCCGGCAGAAAAGCGCTGCAATGGGAGCCGAACAACGCCGAGGCTTACAATAATATCTGTGCCGCTCACAATAACCTCAAACACTGGCGGCAAGCGATCGATGCCTGTAACCGGGCGATCTCCCTGAAACCCGGCCATGCGCTCGCTAAGAATAATCTGGCTTGGGCGAAACAAAACATGGCGAGGGCGCAGCCATAAAGCCGCGGTTTCGCGTGCGACTGATCATCGCGAAAAACCGGGCTTCAATAACAGAACAGGGGCGACCCGCGCCCCTGAAACTTGAAGGTAACGGCCGGGTCAAGAACCTTTGCCGCTGAGCGCTTCGGCGTTACGTTTGGCCAGCGAGTCGATCAAGGCCCCCAAGGAGCCTTTCTTCTGAATGTCATCGCTGAAGCTCGAACGGTAATTCGTGACCAGGCTCACGCCCGCGATGATGATGTCGTACACTTTCCAGCCGCCTTTCCCGAGATACATCCGGTAATTGACCTGCACCGGATTGAGCCCCGGCTGCAAGACTTCCGATCTGACGACGACCTTCTTGCCGTCGCTGCCCGCATCGATCGGCTGGAAACGCAGGGTCCAGTCGTTATACTCGACAAAGGCCCTGGAATAGGAGCGGACCAGCATCGTCCTGAATTCGTTCTTGAAGCGTTCGCGGTCGCCCGGCGACGCGGTTTTCCAATGCTTGCCGAGGACCAGCGGCGCGATCACGTCGAAATCGGTATGCGGCTGGATCACGCCGTCGACGAAGCGGGTGACTTGCGCAAAATTGCTGGTAAAGGCCTTGTTTTGCAGTTTTTGATGCAATTGATCCGAGATGCCCTGGATGACCTGTTGCGGTTCCTGCAAGCCGCCGGCCATGCCTTGGGCTGTCGGCATCAGGCCAAAAATGACCAGGCCGAATATCGCGTATTTTTTTATCAGTTTTTGCATCGATGATTTATCCTACTTGTCGTAATGAGAGAAATTGTGCGGCGGCTTATCCGCTAAAACGAATACTGCGACAACGGCAAGCTGCGCACCCGTTGCCCGCTGAGCAAGAACAGCGCGTTGCAGACCGCCGGCACGATCGGCGGCGTGCCGGGCTCGCCGATGCCGCCGAGCGGCGCGCCGCTGTTGATGATTTCGACCTCGACGACCGGCATCTGGTCGGGGCGCAAGATCGGGTAGGTGTCGAAATTGCCTTGCACGACGCGGCCCTTCTCCAGCGTGATGGCCTCGCCCATCGCGGCCGAGAGTCCAAAGCAAACCCCACTTTCGATCTGCCGTTTGACGATCGCGGGGTTCACCGCGAAGCCGCAATCGACCGCGCACCAGACCCGTTCGACCTTGATCTCGCCATCCTGATTCAGGCTGACTTCGGCCACTTCGGCGACGATGCTGTTGAACGATTCATGCAGCGCCAAGCCCATCGCCCGCTTGAGGCCTTGCGTATCGGCCCAGGGCTTTGCCTTCCATCCGGCCAGGTTTGCGGCCGTCTCCAGGACTTTTTTGAAGCGCGGCTGCTCGGCCAGCAATTTCAGGCGGAATTCGAGCGGATCGGCTCCGGCTGCATGCGCCATCTCGTCGAAGAACGATTCCTTGAAAAAACAATTCTGCGAGTGGCCGACCGAGCGCCAGAAGCCGATCGGCGCCTCTTTGACCGGCACATTGACCACATTCGTGCGCTTGTTCGGAATCGCATAAGGCAGCTCGACCGTGCCTTCGAACACGCTGGTGTCCAGATCGGAATTTTTGACAAAGCCCGGCATCAGGCGGGTCATCGGCCCTTCGCCGACCGAGGTGATCTGCAAGGCGACCGGATTGCCGTCCTTGTCGAAGCCGGCGCCGAACTTCGCGGCCGACATCGGCCGGTAATGGTCGTGTTGAAGATCTTCCTCGCGCGTCCAGATCACCTTGATCGGCTTGCCCGGATGTTTTTTGGCCAAGGTGATCGCCTGGATTGCATAATCCATAACGAAACGGCGACCGAAACCGCCGCCGAGGAACGGCGTGATCACCTCGATCGCCTCGGGCTTCAGCCCGGTGATCTCGGCCGCGACCCCGACCACGAAATCGACGCCCTGGTTCGGCGCCCAGACCGTGCAACGGTCCTGGGTGACCAGCGCGGTACAATTCATCGGCTCCATCGTGACGTGCGCGATGAACGGCGCGTGATATTCGGCCTCGATGGTCTTCGCGGCGGAGGCCATCGCCTTGGCCGCATCGCCGGCTTCCTCGGCGACATGGCCCGGTTCGTTCAGCGCCGCCTGCAACCTGGCCTTGTAATCTTTTGTCGAGAAACCGGCGTTCGCGCCTTCATCGAAGGTGACCGGCAGCTTCTCCAAGGCTTTCTTCGCATGCCAGAAATGGTCAGCGATCACCGCGACGCCGTTCGGTATCTCTTCGACCGCGACGACGCCCGGCAGCTTCAGCACCGCCTCTTTATCGTAGGAGGCGACCTTGCCGCCAAACACCGGCGACTGCATCACCGCCGCATGCAGCATGCCGTCCACTTTGATGTCGATGCCGAATTCGGCCGCGCCGGTCGATTTGGCGAGGCTGTCGGTGCGCTTGACCGGCTGGCCGATCAGCCTGAATGCCGCACTGTCTTTCAACGGCGCGTCCTTTGGCGGGGTCAGTTTGGCGGCCTTTTCGGCAAGCTCGCCATAACCGAGCTTCCTACCGCTCGCCGCGTGCACGACCTTGCCCGGTTCGGTCGTGCAATCGCCGGGCTTGACGCCCCATTGCTCGGCCGCGGCCTGGACCAGCATCGCCCGGGCGGTCGCGCCGGCCTTGCGCATGGTCATATAGGACGAGCGCACGCTCAGGCTGCCGCCGGTGAAACGCATCGTATTGTCGAACATGATCTTGTAATCGGCGCCATGCGGCGCCTGCACGACCTTGATCGCGGACATCTCGACATCCAGTTCCTCGGCCATGATCGCCGGAATCGAGGTATAGGTCCCCTGTCCCATTTCGATGAATGGATTCTGGAAAACCACCTGGCCTTTGTCGTCGATGCCGATAAAAGCGTTCAGGTCCTGATCCTGTTCAGTCTGACCGATCTTGGCGCAGCCGGTCGGCAGCGTCACACCGAGCAGCAACACGCTGGCGCCGGCCGCCGCGCTGAGGCCGAGAAATTGCCGGCGTGACAGCGAAATGTTCATTATCTCGTTCATGACTGCGCTCCCTGGATTTCGGCGGCGCGTTTGATCGCGGCAAAGATTTGCTGATAGGTACCGCAGCGGCAGAGGTTGCTCATCTTCGCGCGGATTTCCTCATCGCTCGGATGCGGATTCTGCTTCAACAAGGCCGCCGCCGCGATGATCTGGCCGGACTGGCAATAGCCGCACTGCGGAACGTCCTGCTCGACCCAGGCCTGTTGCACCGGGTGCAAGCCTTTATCGGTCGCGAGACCCTCTATCGTGGTAATCGCCTTGCCTTGCGCCGCGCTGACCGGCAGGGTGCAGGAGAAGGTCAGCTTGCCGTCGAGCATGATTGAACAGGCTCCGCACAGACCCATGCCGCAGCCGTATTTGGTGCCGGATAAACCTGCCAGGTCGCGAATCGCCCAAAGCAAGGGCATGTCGTCTTCGGCATCGATCTGATGCTGAGTCCCGTTGATCAGTAAGGTTGTCATGATTTACTCCTCGGCAAATGCCTGCCCGGTTAAACGTTCAAAATCACTTCGCGTATCGATATCGAGTTCGGCCCGCGCGCACGGAATCTTCAGCACGCACGCATCGAACTCGATCAACAACGGTTTGGCGCCTTTGTCGCCGGTCACTGTTTGCAGGCGCTCAAAATACGCCGCCGGAAACAGCGCCGGTACACCACAGGATAAATGATATTGACTGGCGACGATACGGGCAGATTCACTCCGCCAGGCGTCGAGCAACGCCGCAAGATGCGCCGAATCGATCAAAGGCTGATCGCACAACAGGATCAGCACCGCTTCGGCCGAAGCCGGCAAGGCCTTGATCCCTAGTCTGAGCGACGAGGCAAGACCGTCCTGCCAGTCGGGGTTTTGCAGCGTTTCGACCGAGCTTAAATCGATCGCCGCGCGGATCGACTCCGCATGCGCGCCGAGCACGACGATCACCCGTCCGGGCAATACCTCTTGCGCGCTGCCGATCGCCCGTTCGAGCAGGGTTTGGCCCCGCCAACGCAGCAATTGCTTCGGCCTGCCCAGGCGGCGGGAGCCGCCCGCGGCCAGGATCAGCGCATGAACATTCGGATAGGCATCAGGCATCGGAGGATAGTGTTTGAGCCGTCAACTGGCCGCCCTGCCTGCAGTTTTGCGCGGCCAGAATCCCGGCCATGATGGCAAGCGCGATTTCCTCCGGCGTTTCCGCGCCGATATCGAGACCGACCGGCCCGAAGACGCGGCCCTCAATCTTCGCCGCCTGCTCGCCGAGGCTGTCCAGAAGCCGGTTTTTCCGCGCTTCCGGCCCCAGCACACCGATAAACGGGATGCGGCTGTCCGCGATGACCTTCAGGTAACGGGCGTCATAGTCCAAACTGTGCGTCATCAGCACGAGCGCATCGAAACGATCGAGCGGTAGAGTGCCTGCCAAAGCCGGCGGTGGGCAATACAATAGGCGATCGGCCGACGCGAAGCGTTCCGGCTTGAGATAGGCCGGACGGTGATCGACAAGCGTGACCCGCCAGCCCAACGCCTTGGCGCATTGCAGCAGCGGAACCGCATCGGCGCCGACCCCCACGATCAACAGGTGCGACAACGGGCGAATCGGGTCATAAAAGACAGTGAGCGCATGTCCCTCGACAAGATGGGTTTCGAGATGCGGTTTGTCGTCCGGCAAAGTCTGCCGCGCCGCGGCGATCAGATCATGAGGCCAGGGCGCGGGAGCGTTTTCGAAATCTTCTGCGCTGAAAAATAGCGACCGCCCCGCCGGCAATGGCGGGTGAGTGGACTCGGTCACGGTGACTAAAACGCCCCGCCGATCATTGCAGGTCGCCTGGGCCAGCGCATCCAAAGGAAAGAAATTCTCCTCGGCCCTCAGCAATTGCAGCAGGATTTTGACCGCCCCGTTGCAGCCGAGACCGAGCCCCCAGACCACATCGTCGGGCGAACGCATGTCGTACCGCACCGTCGCAGCCTGACCGCTGGCAAAGACCGAACGCGAACGCTCTACCAGATCCCCTTCGAAACAGCCGCCGCTCAGCAGCCCCAGGCATTCGCCGTCGTGGGTGATCAGCATCCGTGCTCCGGCTTTCCGATAGGTCGAACCCTGCGTTTCGATGATCGTAGCCAGCACAAAATCGCCGGAGTCGGGATCGAGATTGCGGAAAACATCGACCAGCGTGTACAGTTGATTGGCCATGGCGTCGGAGAAACTTTGGCGGGAAGATTGATGCTTGATTGCAGAGGAAAGCGCAGCGATTATCCTCCTTGGCGCAAGAAACGTCCAGCCGTCCCGACAATCGGGACGCCCCGGAACGGCCGTGCTCCGATGAAGCTTTTGGGGAAAACAGGGTTATAACCGGTCCAAGGGACTTACGACTCCCTTTCCGCCTTTGTTGAGCACATGCGTGTAGATCATCGTCGTATGCACATCCTGTGCCCGAGCAACTCCTGCACCATGCGGATGTCGTAGCCCGGATCGAGCAAATTATACAAAAACAGTAAAGCGGACAACGCCTGATTTTGCGTTGAAGCCGATACATGGCTTTCCACAGCCAGATGCGTCAAAAATGCTTCAACCTCCACCGCACCCATTTCTAACGGATGACGTTTGCCATGAAACAAAATAAACCGCTTGATCCACTGCACATAGAGCTTTTCGGTACGGATGCTGTAGTGCTTGACGCGAATCTTGTCGCGGACTTGATCAAGGAGTTTAGGCGGTGTATTTTTCGCTAGCATAGGAAGGTTGCTATCAATAATTAAATACTGTAGCATTTAGTTTAACAGATTGTCAGAGTGGCGTTATACACCGATAATCGTAGATTAATATACATCTAAATAGGTGTCTACTTAACGTTAGAGGCCAAGGAAAGTTGTGTCGTGATTCGAAAATGGAATGACATTCTGTCTCACTACGAACCATTCGCTGAGAAAAGCGAAGCGTTGGCGGGAATTCGGGACCTCGTCGCCTACATTGCCAAAGGGCCTTTGAGCAACGCGTTGTATGGCTGGACCTCCGTCGTCGACCTTTGCATTGTTCAAACTGAAGTTTCATATCCATATTCCGGCCCGCTTCTTCGCATATCGCCTATGGGCAACGGCAATGTAGAGTTCAGGTATGAAGACACGCAACAGAAGGCTAGGCAGTGGCATCGCGAGGTCGCACCTAGTGAAGCCGTGGCTCGGCTAAATAATTTTCTTGGGCAGCTCGGCTGGGTTTCCGGTGTGTTGGCCTCTAACCATTCGCTGCAGGGCCGACGACCCTGAGCTAAAACGCTAGGCGCTCTATGCATCCGAACATTCAAAAATTGGTGGCGTTACTGGAGGCAGCTCAATCATTATTAGCTCAATACGGTGAAAAACACTGGAGTAGCTGGTTGGAAAATGACGCGCGCTTAATTAGAAACCTAGACCTATATGGTGTGGAGCATTTACTCACTGCATATGGCGGCATGGGCAGCATAAATGATTTAGTAATTCACCCGACAAACGGGCACAAAATTAAAGATTCTGATGTTGCTTCTGCCAATGAAAAGTTTGAGATATTGCGTACCAAAATTTATTCACTAGCTAAAAGGTTGGCTATGGAGGAAGCAAATGTACGTCGTAACGCCTAACCCTGCGCTCGAGAGGGACGCGGTGAACGGCGTGGTTTTCTCTTCCACGTTTTGCGCGCTGCGTCTCTCAGCTTCACGTTAAGCATCCAAGTTGGCGAAGAAAATGAATATCGAGAACTTGATCAAAAGGGAACACCTGTCCAAGATTAAAAACTATGATCAATTCTTTGAGTTGCGCCAATCGTTAGTTGGCTTAGGCTCAGCAAGACTTTTTGATGCTTTATTTTCTATGGCGTTGCAATACGAATTGGATGGAGCTAGTTCAATTGCAGCCATGTTACTTATTGAGTTTGACCCAAAGGCTTTACGGCAATGCGACCAGTTACTTTTAGAAATCGCAAATTCAAATTGGTTTTTGAGTGATAAATTTATTCCATTTTATCTTCTTACTCAGTTTGCAGACTATGGGGTCATATATGGTCCGCCCCGTATTGCAAGAAAAAATTCACATGTGACATAAAGAAATAATGCGCCCATATATCCGGCCTTATGATGAAGTGCTCAATGACTTCCGGCCCTGATGGAATTCGCGCATTCCCACCTCATCAGGTCTACGGCTTCAAATGAGCCCGAGACCCCAGCAGGCTCTTGGAATGCAGGTGTTACCTTTTATGCCATCACTTGAATGTTATCTCCGCAATTCGTTGCTGATGTTTACCCGTTTCACTGTTTGGCTCGACAGGAAGAGCTTCCCCTTTTGAAGAGTGATATGGCCCTCATGCTGCCGCCCGATAATTTTCTTTCTTGGTCAGCAATGCCCAGGCAATGCGGGCATTCTTGTTGGCCACCGCGACATTGGAAATATTTTCGCCGCGTCGACGCTTGATGTCGCTGATCCAGAGATGATGCTTGTCCTCGTGCTTGTGTGCCACCCGCGAAACCGAGCGCCCGCCGTGAATCAGCAACGTCCGCAAATAGGCATCGCCACGCTTACTGATGCCTAATAGCGTCGGCTTGCCGCCGGTGGAATGCTGCCGGGGCACCAACCCTAACCAGGCTGCCAGTTCCCGACCGCTTTTAAAGACGCTAATGTCGCCGATGGCCGCGAGCAGCGCGGTCGCGGTTAGTAGCCCCACGCCCGGAATCGTCATCAACCGTTGGCAGTCTTCATGCTGAGCGCTGATGGCCGCTAATTTCCGTTCAAGCGTCGCAATGCGTTGATCCAAATACCCCATTTCATCATAAAGTTCATTGAGCAATTCCCGGAATAAGGCGGATAAGGCATTCTCCGAATCTTCCAGAAGCGCCGGCAAGGCTTTCCTGACATGATGAATGCCTTTCGGGATCACCAGGCCGTATTCCAATAATAGACCGCGCACCTGATTGGCTTGCGCGGTGCGCCGGGACACCAGCTGGCTACGCACCCGATGTAGGCTTTGAATGTCTTGTTGTTCGATCCCCTTGGTCGGCACAAAACGCATGTTGGGGCGTTGTACCGCCTCGCAAATGGCTTCTGCATCGACCGCGTCATTTTTGTTCGATTTGACGTAGGGCTTGACGAACTGCGGCGCCATCATGCGCACCGTATGGCCGAACGCGCTAAAACGGCGCGCCCAATGGTGGGCTCCGCCACACGCTTCCAGCCCAATCAGACAAGGGGGCAGATTGGCCACGAAAGCGGCCAGTTGCTTGCGACTGAGCGTTTTGTTGATGACGCGCTGCCCGGCAACATCGACACCGTATAAATGGAAGCTTTGTTTAGCCAAATCAATGCCCAATACTTTGACGACATTGTCGGTGTTTGTATGATCGTTTGCCATGGTCTGCCTCGCTTCTGTTGAGAGGGTATAGAAAATACCATCTTGGCCCCATTTCGGCCGCTTGGGAAGTGGGGCGGACCATTCCATTAAGTCTTGCAATATAGCAAGATTTAATTACACTGACACTTATGGCGAGACCACTCAGATTAGAATTGGCAGGTGGGTTATATCATGTGACTTCGCGGGGCAATGCAAGAAGCGAGATATACCTTGATGATGAAGACCGAGTAAACTGGCTCGAATTGTTCAACGACGTTTGCTCCCGGTTTAACTGGATTTGCCATGCGTATTGTTTGATGAGCAATCATTACCATGTGGTGGTGGAGACTGTGGAGGGCAATTTATCCAAAGGCATGCGTCAGTTGAACGGCGTTTACACGCAAACTTTCAATCGGAAACATCGGCGCGTCGGCCATGTGTTTCAAGGTCGCTATAAAGCTATCCTAGTGGAAAAGGACAGTTATTTACTTGAGCTGTCTCGCTATGTGGTGTTGAATCCGGTTAGAGCGCAAATCGTCAAAGATGTAGCGGATTGGCCGTGGAGCAGTTATCGAGCAATGATCGGTAAAGTTCCGCCGTTAAGATGCTTACATGTTGATTGGTTGTTAAGCCAATTTGGTTCGGAACGAGAACAAGCGATTGTTCGATATAAGAATTTTGTCCGTGCGGGCATCGGATTGCCTCCCGTTTGGGAAAAACTAAAAAATCAGATTTTTCTTGGCGAGAAAGCCTTCGTGGAAAGACTACAAAGCCAAATTCAAGCCGAATCGGGGAATTTAAAAGAAATCCCAAAAGCACAACGAAGACCTTTAGGCAAACCATTAAGCTATTATGTCGAAACCTTTCCCAATGCCAAGGAAGGAGTGAAAAAAGCTTATGCGAGCGGTGATTACACCATGCAGCAAATTGCCGATGCATTTGGCGTACATTATTCTACAGTCAGTAGAGCGGTCCATAAAAGCAGATCCAAAAATGCTTGATTGCATGACCCCATTATTCACATATCCCGGCGCTCCAGCGGACGCTTCTAGCGTCGCGCCGCTGAGCTCTGCGTTGGGCTGTGCGTAACTTTTGCACATTGCGCAGCGTAACCAATGCGGTTACAATTGCGTATATTATTATGATCAAAAGCTTCGCTCATAAAGGTCTGGAAAAGTTCTTTACCACGGGTAATCAAAGCGGTATCCAGGCAATTCACGCCAAACGCTTGCGTCTAATTTTAGCGTTGCTAAACGATGCCAATCAATTGGGGGACTTGGAGGCTCCCGCGCTGCGCCTCCATCCCTTAAAAGGTAATTTTGAAGGCTTTTGGTCTCTTACGGTACAAGCGAACTGGCGGGTGATCTTTCGCTTTGAGGACGGCAATGCTTCCGTTGTCGATTACCTGGACTACCACTAATGGGACATGTCAATGAAAATGTATAATCCCCCGCATCCGGGTGAAATCCTTTATGAACTCTGGCTGCAACCTCTCAATTTAACGATTACCCAAACAGCCCAAAAGCTCAACGTTACCCGTAAAACAGTGTCGGCATTGGTAAACGGTAAAACGGGAGTGAGCCCCGAAATGGCTTTGCGGTTGGAGTTGGCGTTTGGTAAAAGCGCTGAGTCATGGCTTGCTGCCCAATCGGCTTATGATTTGTGGCAACTGGAATCTAAACGCGATAGTTTAGGCGTTCATCGTGTGGCGGCTTAATCGGTTCGCTAACATTGAAGGCTAGGCTCCAAGCCCGCGTAGGTCCGATTAGCGTGCGCAAATGGGGTCAGAGTAAAATTAAAAGCCAACTCAACGCTCCAGCGGAGGAGCTTTCCGTTAGGTTCATTATGCAAACAGAGAAAATATCATGCGAAGATGGGTTAGTGATCCTCATTCTGGTGGGTTAAAGATACCAAAAAATATACAAGAACATATCAAGCGACGCATCCTTGTCTATGCTGAAGCAAACTATTCGGGTAAGTATACTCGTCTCGATATACGGTTTCGTAGCCAGTTTTGTTATATTGATGCCTATGTAGAACCTTATGTGGCAGATGACTTTCATCCACTAGGTTTTCCCGAAACTAGAGAGGAGTATGTTGAAAGGCTAAGAAACAGTCCAATTCATTTATGTCGGCTTCGTTATTTTGGTAATGAGGAATCATGGAGTTTCGCTTTTTACACCTACAGTAATGAGAAATACGAACCTTGTGTACTAAACAATGGTAGTTTTTATGGCACACCTGAAGAAGCATTTGAAACTGCGTCCGTCTATCTTCAGGATTAACACAAAGGGAAATAACAGGCTTTGGATTGAGCATTAGGTGAACTTTCTAGCAAGGTAGCCTCGCTGGAGATTTGCGGAATCGAGGCTTTCCAAAAGCGGAAATGGCTATGCCGAGTTATAGGCGCGCATTCATCCCGGGAGGAACTTGGTTCTTTACGGTAAACCTGCTACGGCGACATCATAACGATCTGCTTATTCGCGAGATCGATTTGTGCTGCGTGAAGTAGTGAGACGGGTCCGCGAACGCCACCCTTTTCAAATCGACGCTTGGGGCGTTTTGCCGGAACATTTGCATTCGACTGCATGGATGCAGGAGATACGACCCCACGGATGGGGGAGGTAGATCGCGTCGGGAACAAGCGATCGAGGGCAAAGCAGAGCAACTTTAGGGTCAGGTCTTGCAATATAGCAAAAAGTTGTTTACACTGACACTTATGGCGAGACCACTCAGATTAGAATTGGCAGGCGGGTTATATCATGTGACTTCGCGGGGTAATGCAAGAAGCGAGATATACCTTGATGATGAAGACCGATTAAACTGGCTCGAATTGTTCAACGACGTTTGCTCCCGGTTTAACTGGATTTGCCATGCGTATTGTTTGATGAGCAATCATTACCATGTGGTGGTGGAGACTGTGGAGGGCAATTTATCCAAAGGCATGCGTCAGTTGAATGGTGTTTACACGCAAACTTTCAATCGGAAACATCGGCGCGTCGGCCATGTGTTTCAAGGTCGCTATAAAGCTATCCTAGTGGAAAAGGACAGTTATTTGCTTGAGCTGTCTCGCTATGTGGTGTTGAATCCGGTAAGAGCGCAGATGGTCAAAGATGTAGCGGATTGGCCTTGGAGCAGTTATAGAGCAACGATCGGTCAAGTTCCGCCGCTAAAATGCTTACACGTTGATTGGCTGTTAAGCCAATTGGGTTCGGAACGAGAACAAGCGATTGTTCGATATCAGAATTTTGTCCGTGCGGGCATCGGATTGCCTCCCGTTTGGGAAAAACTAAAAAATCAGATTTTTCTTGGCGAGAAAGCCTTCGTGGAAAGACTGCAAAGCCAAATTCAAGCCGAATCGGGGAATTTAAAAGAAATCCCAAAAACGCAACGAAGACCTTTAGGCAAACCATTAAGCTATTATGTCGAAACCTTTCCCAATGCCAAGGAAGGAGTGAAAAAAGCTTATGCGAGCGGTGATTACACCATGCAGCAAATTGCCGATGCATTTGGCGTACATTATTCTACAGTCAGTAGAGCGATCAATAAAAGCAGATCTAAAAATGCTTGATTGCGAGACCCTTAGCCTCTGGATGTGCAGTTCGGGGAAGACGACAACCGAGCCAGAAAAGACCATTCAGCGGAAAATCTCGCATTAATCAGGCGCGAGGCGTTGAATCTATTCAATAACAACGGACCCAGCAAAGACAGTTTGCGCCGACGAAAGCTCCGCGCTTGTTTGAGTGACCGTTATCGCTCAGAGCTCATCTTCGGAAAAAAGAGAAAATAGCGCGATTGCCCTGGTCATGCTGGCCTTTGCTATGGCGCCGTTGTCTGTTGACCTTCCTGCCTGGATTCTCTATGCCCTTGCCCAGCGACTGGACATAGGACATTCCCTCCCGCTAAGGCAAACGACACGGAGGTCTTGCGCACTCTCCCCCTCTATACTGCCATCAATCCCGCCCCATAGTAGCCCGATGCCTGTCGAATTGCCGGCCGCAACGGCAGGCGGTATCGTGCGCTTCCCGATACTCCGCCGCGCTGATGGGCGGGACAGTTCTGGAATACCACCGGCCCGGTAACAAGGCTAGTACTGGTCCATCAGATTCAGATAGGTGTTCGCGGAAATCTCGAGGGCAATGAAATCGAGAACCTTCAAAGTCCCGGCCAGTCCATGAGGCAGGAAAAGATGCCGAATCAATAACCCCCGGAAGGCTAAACAATTTTCATATCATATCCGTGTCTCACTACGTGCGGTCTCGTACAGACCCAGCCGTCTACTTGAACTAGCCTCCAAACTTGAATGGCATAACATTAAGATTTTGCAACTTTTGATAAATCCCTAGGTTCTGTTGACATTTATCTTGTCCAAATCAGCGCTGAGACAAGGCGTAAAAACCCCATGTAATTTTTTGCTGTTTTTTCATACCGAGAGAATACTCTTCTGGTTAGCCTAGGTGAGATCAAAGGATAAGGTTCTATTATGTAAGCTCAGGAATTCGATATCTGAGATGGTTGTGAAAAAAAATAAAACAAATCGTCCCGCATTGGAGAAAGTATCATGAATATGCAGTTTACACTCAGTAAATCTGTAGTATTAACCGTATATAACGGCCTAATGACGTTTGCGATGCAGGGAAACAAAATAAATATTATGAACGCTTTGCGATCGTCGCTTTTCTCGTCGAGCACACAGCCCGAGATAAATAGTTGGAATGTTCTCCGTTGTGCTCTCTTGTCGCTGTGTACCTTGCTGGTCGGCATTGCGCTCGCTGTACAACTAAGCACCATAGCACTAGCGCAGTCACCAGTACTGCAGCGTGGGTACGACGCTGGAGTCACCGGCGCGACGCTCAGCGAGACGACGCTGAACACTGCCAACGTCACTCCCAGCACATTCGGGCTCGTTTTCACTTTACCGGTGGACGACGTTATATTTGCGCAGCCATTGTATGTGCCGAACGTAGTGATCAACCAGGTGACATATAACGTCTTATACGTCGCCACAATGAACGACACGTTGTACGCATTTGACGCAGACAAAGGCGGCGCGCCGCTATGGAGGGTCAATCTGGCGAGCCTCGTCGGTGCCACCTCCGTACCGATTGGCAACTTCGTATTTTCGGGCGATCGTGGAATCGTCGGCAACCTTGGTGTTCTGAGTACCCCGGTGATCGACTTATCCACCAATACGCTGTATGTCGTTGCCTGCGACCTCGAGGGCGTCACACCTAGCACCCCTAATGGCAATATGGTGTACCGGCTGCACGCGATTGACATTAAGACGGGTGCCGCACGGCCCGGATCCGGCGTACTGATCTCTGGCAACTATGGTCGTGTCACGTTCGACGCGCGATACCTTCTGCAAAGACAGTCTCTCGTGCTAGTGGACAATCAGATAGTGTTTGGATTCGCAGCTATGCAGTTGGAGTTCGCCAGTGGATTCTCTGGATGGGTAATGGCCTACGACAAGAACACGCTCGCCCAAACGGGTGTTCTCGCGACAGTTGCGGCAGGCAATAGTGGTGGTGGCGTGTGGCAGTCCGGCCGCCCGCCGGTAGTTGACAGCTCAGGGCTTGTTTATGTGTTTGTTGGTAATGGCTTTGGCGGCGGTTACGACGGCATCAATAACTTCAGCGAGAGTGTGCTCAAGCTTGACCCGACCCAGGGGTTGAAGCTGATCGACTGGTTTACACCCAGCGACTGGTCCGCGCTCGATTCAGGTGATCTCGATCTGTCCGGATCGGGCCCGATGTTGATCCCGGGAACAAACCTGATTGCTGGCGGAGGCAAGGCGGGCGACCTATACGTACTTAACACGTCGAATCTCGGCAAGTACAACGCGAGCGACAGCCAGATCGTCCAGAAGCTGAACTTTCCGTCGGAAATCAAAGGCGGACCCGTATACTGGCAGCGCTCCACCGCGAACGGCGGCCCGCTGATGTACAACTGGGGAGAGAGTGATTCTCTCAAGGCATTTGCCTTCAACGGAACGACTTTCGCAAGCACACCCATCTCACAGGGACTCTATACCAATCAAATCTACCCCGGTGGTATTCTCACGCTCTCCGCCAATGGCGAGATGCCCAACAGCGGCATCGTCTGGGCGACTACCGCGGCTAGCGGAGATGCGGAAAACAATCCACCGGTTCCAGGCGTGCTGCATGCATTCAATGCTAGCAACATCTCGCAGGAGCTCTGGAACTCGACTCTGAATGATACGCGAGACGGATTCGGCAATTTCGCCAAATTCGTGCCGCCACTGGTCAATAACGGGAGGGTATACGTCGCTACCTGGTCCAATCAGGTGGCGGTCTACGGGCTGTTGTCAGGGACTGCGCCGGACTTTCAGATCTCGGCGAGCCCAACGGCCCTATCCGTCTTGCCAGGCCAAAGCGCGAACTATACCGTGAATGTAGCCGCGCTTAATGGATTTGCCTCAGTCGTCAGTCTCGGAATTTCCGGAGCTCCGAGCGGCGTAACGGCCTCTTTGACGCCTTCGAGCGTGACCGGTTCCGGTACGGCCACACTGCAAATCACGGCGGCTACCAATGCACCTTTAGGCAAATACACCTTGACAGTTACTGGAACAAGCGGCGCTGTTACCCATTCGGCTAACGTGTCTCTCTCCATTCTTTCGAGTACTGCGCCAACCGTCGATATGAAGGCATTTGGCAATAATACAACTAACAGCAACACGATAAGTACCTCGGGAGTATCGACCAGCGGAGCGAACGAACTGCTCCTGGCATTCATAGCGACCGATTACATATCAGGTACCAACACTACCGTGACGGGTATGACAGGTGGTGGATTGACCTGGTCACTGGTACAGCGGACGAACGTCCAGAGCGGCACGTCGGAGATCTGGAGAGCATTTGCTCCCACGACCCTGAGCAATGTGACGGTGACAGCCACTCTGTCCAATTCGGTCATTTCCTCGATGTACGTCGCGAGCTTCAGCGGAGTGGATACGACGGGTGCGGGTTCGGGTGCAATTGGTGCGACGGGAAGCGCGAACAGTTCCAGTGGAGCTCCGACCGCCTCGTTGGTCACTACCCGTGACAGTTCCATCGTGCTGGGTGTTGGCAATGACTTTGACAACGCGATCTCCCGGACGCCAGGCTCAGGTCAAACTGTCGTGCATCAATATCTCACCCCAGCGGGTGATACCTATTGGGTGCAGCAACTGGACGCTCCGGTGCCGATTGCTGGCTCCACAACCACCATCAATGACACCGCGCCCACAACTGATCGATTCAACCTCAGCCTAGTCGAGGTGCGGGCTCCCTTGGGTGCCACCTACTCGATCTCTGGGACGCTGACGCCCTCGAGTCTTACGGCGGGAAGTATCGTTTCCCTGTCAGGCGCGACCTCCGCGACCGCTACTACTGACGCGTCCGGGAATTTCACCTTTGCCAACCTCGCAAACGGTTCTTATATTGTGACGCCAAGCAAATCGGGCGTAACGTTCACACCGGCGAGCCAATCCGTGACGATTAATGGCAGTAATGTCACAGGAGTGAATTTCTCGGCGATGTCATCAAGTTCTAGTTCGATCTCTGGGACGCTGACGCCCTCGAGTCTTACGGCGGGAAGTACCGTTTCTTTGTCGGGTGCCGCCTCCGCGACCGTTACTGCCGACGCGTCCGGGAATTTCACCTTTGCCAATCTCGCAAACGGTTCCTATGCCGTGACGCCAAACAACCCGAGTGTAACGTTCGCTCCGGCGAGTCAATCCGTGACGATTAATGGCAGTAATGTCACAGGAGTGAATTTCTCGGCTACGTCTTCGAGTTCGGGTATCGCAATCGATGCAGTAGTGTCGAAGGATAACGCTACCGGGAGCAAGACGATCTCCAGTCCTACGTTCTCGACTGCGGCTGGTAATGAACTGCTCCTGGCCTTTATAGCCACCGATTATCTCTCTGGATCAAATACTACTGTGACAGCCGTGTCCGGCGGCGGACTAACCTGGACTCTCGTGGCGCGTGCGAACGCCCAGAGGGGTACAGCAGAAATCTGGCGCACGTTCGCGCCGGCTGCGCTCACGAACCAGACCGTCACGGCGACCCTGTCTCAGAATGTCAGTGCTGCTATCTCCGTGATGAGCTTCAGTGGCGTCGATGCAACGGGCACAAATGGTGCCAACGCAATCGGAGCAACCGCAACAGCAAGCAGTAGATCCGGTGCGCCCACCGCGTCCCTCACTACGACGCGAGGTGGCTCTTTGGTAGTCGGAGTCGGAAACGATTACGACAACCCCATATCACGTACGCTGGGCTCTGGACAGACTCTCATCCACCAGTACCTTACGCCTCTCGGCGACACTTACTGGATGCAGCGGAGTTCAGCCGTGACGCCTGCGGCTGGCACTACGGTGACTATCAACGATACGAGCCCTACAACGGATCGGTACAATCTGGCTATCGCCGAGATTCGGTCGCCCTAAATGCAGCCTCTGTTGCTGTCGCTGTAAAGCGGATGCGATCAAAGTCGGCGAGTCGCTGAAGGAGTACAGGAGGCGTAACAATAGTGGAGCGGTGTACGACGCCCCCCGCGTAGCCGTTGTAGAGGCCGGGTGTTTTGAGGAAGTTGTAGCGAGAGCAAGAACGGGGTCTTGCAATAATGCATCCGCCCTAACGAATAAGGTTAGATTGTGTGAGCGAAGCGAACCACAATCTGAACCGGATGCAGTTCGAGCAGGAGCAGGCACTGAAGCAGTGTTAGCATCCATTTGCTGTTGGGATGCAAAAAGCCGAAGTTGCGCGCACGCCGAAAGCCCTTGGGCAACACATGCTGGAGAATCAGCCACAGGAACTGGGCGCCGGGCAGCGTTCGGGTCTGCCTCTTTTGTGGGTCTTGCTCTCCTGGAATCGGAACGTCACCTGACCATCCCGGCCAGCGAGGATATCCTTTTCCTGGATGACGCCTTTAACCGGTTTTTTCTCCTGCAAAACCTGCATACACCACATCCCTGTGGTTATAAAGATAGCGCCCGAGATAGACTAGCGCTTTGTCGCCGCTGCCGACACTAATCGCGACGTAGGCGTCGCTCCCACGGATGACTTTCATTTTCGAGGCGATGAAATCCTCTCCATGTCTGTTAAGTTAAGCGCTACATCGCAAAACTTATCGTTGGAGGAACAAGCCGAAGCCTGGCAATGATAAGCTCACGGCGCCCGATCGATCGCCTTGAAACCAATATCGGTCCGGTAATAAACAGCGTCCCAATCGATGTCGCGGACCAGGCGGTAGGCCTTGTTCTGGGCCTCGGCGACCGTGTCGCCCAGCGCGCAGGCGCAGAGCACGCGGCCGCCGGCGGTCACGACGTCTTTACCTGATTGCGCCGTGCCGGCGTGGAAGACTTTACTGTCTTTGCTTTCGCCGGTTGGAAGCCCTTTGATCACCGCGCCTTTTTGATAGGCGTCCGGATAACCGCCTGCCGCCATCACCACGCCGAGCGCGGGGCGCGGGTCCCACTCGCTCGTAACCTGATCGAGCTTGCCTGCCAAGGCCGACTCGCAGAGTTCGACCAGGTCGCTCTTCAGGCGCATCATGATCGGCTGGGTTTCGGGGTCGCCAAAGCGGCAGTTGTATTCGAGTACCTTGATCGAACCGTCGGCGGATATCATCAAGCCCGCGTACAGGAAGCCCGTGTACGGCAGTCCGTCTTCGGCCATGCCTTTCAGGGTCGGCTCGATCACCTCATGCATCACGCGCTGATGGATTTCGGGCGTCACCACCGGCGCCGGCGAATACGCGCCCATGCCGCCGGTGTTCGGGCCCTGGTCGCCGTCGTCGCGGGCCTTGTGATCCTGCGAAGTCGCCATCGCAAGCGCATGGCTGCCGTCGGCGATCACGATGAAGCTGGCCTCCTCGCCTTGCAAAAATTCCTCGACCACGACCCGGCTGCCGGCTTCGCCGAACACGTTGCCGGACAGCATGTCTTCGACCGCAGCGATCGCTTCCTGCTCTGACTGCGCGACGATCACGCCCTTACCGGCGGCCAGGCCGTCGGCCTTGACCACGATCGGCGCGCCCTGTGCCTTGATATAGGCGATCGCCTGATCCTTGTCGGTGAAGGTCTGATAGGCGGCGGTCGGAATCTGGTGGCGGATCATGAAATCCTTGCAGAAGCTTTTCGAGCCTTCGAGCTGGGCGGCCTCGGCGGTCGGCCCGAAGCAAGGGAGGCCCGCTTTTTGAAAGCGGTCGACGATGCCGAGCACCAGAGGCACTTCGGGGCCGATGATGGTCAGGCCGATAGCCTGCTGTTTGGCGAAGTCGAGCAAGGCGTCGATGTCATCGACCGCGATCGCGACGTTTTCGATGCCCGGTTCCAGCGCGCTGCCGGCATTGCCGGGCGCGACGAAGACTTTTTCGACTTTCGGGGATTGTTTGGCCTTCCAGGCCAGGGCGTGTTCACGGCCGCCGCTGCCGACGATAAGAAGATTCATAATATTCAAATAGAAAAATTATCAACGCAAGAAAAGAGAAAATGCGTTTGATTGATCAGTGCCTGAAATGGCGCATGCCGGTAAAGACCATCGCCATGTTGTGTTCATCGGCCGCCGCGATCACTTCTTCGTCGCGGACCGAGCCGCCGGGCTGGATGATTGCGGTGATGCCGGCCTCGGCGGCCGCGTCGATGCCGTCCCGGAACGGGAAGAACGCATCCGAAGCCAACACCGAACCCGGTACGACCAGGCCTTCATCGGCGGCCTTGATGCCGGCGATCTTGGCCGAATACACCCGGCTCATCTGGCCCGCGCCGACGCCGATCGTATGCCGGTTTTTGCCGTACACGATCGCATTCGATTTGACGAATTTCGCGACTTTCCAGACGAACAACAGATCGCTGAGTTCCTCGGCGGTCGGCGCGCGCTTGCTGACGACCTTGATGTCGCTCACGCCGATTTGGCCGTTATCCCGGTTCTGCACCAAGAGGCCGCCCGCGACGCGCTTGAAATCGAAGCCTGGCGTCTCGCTGCTTTGCCAGGCGCCGACTTCGAGCACACGCACGTTCTGTTTCGCGGCCAAAACGCTGCGCGCCCCGGCACTGACCGACGGCGCTATGATCACTTCGACGAATTGGCGGCCAATGATCGCGGCCGCGGTTTCTTCGTCGAGTTCGCGGTTGAAGGCGATGATGCCGCCGAAGGCCGAAGTCGGATCGGTCGCATAGGCTCCTTCATAGGCGGCCAGCAACGAATCGGACTCGGCGACGCCGCAGGGGTTCGCGTGCTTCACAATCACGCAGGTCGGCTTCTGGTCGAAGGATTTGACGCACTCGAGCGCCGCGTCCGCATCGGCGATGTTGTTGTAGGACAGCGCCTTGCCCTGCAACTGCGCCGCCGCCGCGATCGTGCCGGCGGCGGGATTCTTTTCCTGATAGAAGGCCGCGCCCTGATGCGGGTTTTCGCCGTAGCGCATCGTTTCTTTCAGGTAGAACTGCAGGTTCAAGGTTTCCGGAAACGGCTGTTCGTTGATCTTGGCCAGATAGGTCGCGATCGCGGTATCGTAGCGCGCGGTGTGCGCGAAGCTGGTCAGCGACAATTTGAAGCGCGTCGCCGCACTCAGGCTGTTGTGCTGGGCTTTCAGCTCGGCCAGCACCGAAGCATAATCGGCCGGCTCGACCACGACCGCGACATCGTTGTAGTTTTTCGCGGCGGCGCGGATCATCGTCGGCCCGCCGATGTCGATGTTTTCGATCGCGGTTTCGAGATCGCAATCGGGTTTGCTGATCGTCTGCTCGAACGGATACAAATTGACCACGACCAGATCGATCGGATCGATGCCGTGCGCGGCCATCACGTCATCGTCGATGTCGCGGCGGCCCAGGATGCCGCCGTGAATCTTCGGATGCAGCGTCTTGACGCGGCCGTCCATCATCTCCGGAAAGCCGGTATGGTCGGAGACGTCGGTGACAGGGATGTTATGTTCGGCCAGCGTCTTGGCGGTGCCGCCGGTGGAAAGGATCACGATGCCGAGCTCGTTGAGCTGGCGGCAAAAATCAACGATGCCGGTTTTATCGGAAACGCTGACGAGTGCGCGTTTAATGGTTTTATTCATAGGAAAATAGTTGTGTGGGTAAAATCGGGCACGGGACTTGGACCCGTTTAAGACAGTCCGTGCTGTTCGAGTTTTTTGCGCAGGGTGCTGCGGCTCAGCCCCAACGCCTTCGCGGCTTTGGTCTGATTATAACCGGAATGGCGAAGAGCCGACTCGAGTAAAGGTTTTTCGACCTCGGACATCACGATCTCGTACAGATTGACGACGTCGTGATCCTTCATCTGGGCAAAATACAGATCGACGGCCTGCTTGACATGCGCCGATAAGGGTATCGAATGAGTTGCGTTAAAGTCCAAGTCTATGTCTCTGTGTTCTATCTGACTGCAAGGCAAGCTGCGGTCAAAACTGTCTGCTAATGTTTTTTCGGATTTGTCCATGAGATGCTCAACCCGGCGATTACGTTAAAAAGTCCAATGCCGATCGAGTCAAACGCAATTGATCTGTCGCAATGGTGGCCGCATTAAGCGACTGCCTGACATCCTGGCTAATCGAGTCGAAACGCCCCAGATACCAGCCGATATGTTTGCGGGCAATTTTAACACCGGCCGACTCGCCATAGAAACCATACAATTGTTCGAGATGCGCCTCGATCGTGCTCAGTATAGTCGCCGGCGCCGGTTGCCAATGCTTGTCGCCGCCTTGAAAAAAATACCGGATCTGCTCGAACAGCCACGGGTTGCCGCAAGCGGCGCGGCCGATCATCACCGCATCGGCGCCGGTCGCTGCGAGTACGAAGCGGGCTTTTTCGGGGCTGTCGATATCGCCGTTCGCGATCACCGGTATGCCGACCGCTTGCTTGACCGCGGTGATCGTGTCATATTCGGCCTCGCCGTTGAATTTGCAGGCGCGCGTGCGGCCGTGCACGGTCAGGGCGGCGATGCCGGCAGCTTCGGCGATCTCTGCGATCCTGACCGCATTCCGGTTGTGGAGATCCCAGCCGGTCCGGATCTTCAGCGTGACCGGCACACAGGCGGCATTGACCACCGCGTCGAGAATGTTGCCGACCAGCGCTTCGTCCCTCAGCAACGCGGAACCTGCCGCGACCGAACAGACTTTTTTGGCGGGACAGCCCATGTTGATGTCGATGATATGGGCGCCGCGCTCGACATTGAACCGTGCCGCTTCCGCCATTTGCACAGGATCGGTGCCGAGGATCTGCACCGAACGCAGCCCGCTTTCGCCTTCGCCGTCCGACTTCAACAGCGTGCGCGCATGCAGACGCAAGGCCGGATTCGAGGCGGTCATCTCCGAAACGGTCAGACCTGCGCCAAAACGTTTACAAATTTCGCGAAACGGACGGTCGGTAATGCCGGCCATCGGCGCCAAAAGCACATTATTCGCGAGAGGGTAAGGACCTATCCGCATCGAGTTCCACACAGAAAAAAATAGACAGTAAAACCCGCGTCGGCGGTCGGAAAAATCATGCCGGGACTCCGGCGTCTTGCTAAGGCAGGTGCCTGCGCTTGTGAGTCAGGAGAGGTTCCTGGCTTTGCGATTCTGCGGGAGCGGCGAAGTCGCCGCTCCTCTTATAAGTCCGGCAGGAAAGCCGGATTTGAATTCAATCAGCCGGCCGAACCGGTCGTTTTATTCGCCGCTTCGGCATCGGTCTCTTCGTTCCAGATCGGATTGTTGAGGTCTTCAGGATTCAGTTTGACGCGGTCTTCAGGATAAATATGCCAGAAAGACTGGTCGATCTTCGCGTTGCTGTAACCTTCCTTCTTTTCGTGCGTGAACGGGCACCACCAGTTTTCGACGATCTTGACCATGTAGGCATGCCATTCGAACACCGCGACGCTGACCGGGCAATACCAGGTGCAGTTCAGGATCCAGTACAGTTTCGACTGCGACAGGCTGGCCTTGAACGAGCCGTCCATCGTGATCTGGGTTTTCAAATCATAACGGTGGCTGGCGCGGTCCGGCAAAAAATCCGAAAACCGCTTGATATTGCGGCCGCCGATCAGAATCAGATGATAATAAGTCAGATAAGCGCTGATAAACACGAACGGCAAGGTAATGATCGGCAGATACACAAACACCAAACCGATCGTCCGGCGCCAAACCGGAACCTGTTTATGATATTTGCCGATTTCGGCGCGGCCGGAACATGATTCACAGGCTTTCATTTACTCTTTATCCTCTTTTTTTAGTGATGATGTGCTTAACGATAAGAGATTCTTATCGTTAAGCAGTTGATAAATGCTCAGGCAGCCGGCGCAGCAAAACTTTAAAATTCCGTCGGGCGTTTCCAACGTAAAGCCGGTAATTTCTACAGGCTGGCCGCAAAGAACGCAAGATTCTCGGTATTCTACCTTGGTCATCAAGATGCCTCAATGACTTTATAAAGGAGACGAAACCGAACAGAAAAAGGTTTTCAAATACTGGGTCTCCGGGATTGCGGGATCGATCGGATGATCCGGTCCCTGGCCGCCCTGAGCAATAAAAGTCAAATGCCGATCGATGTGACGGCCCGACGAGCGCAGGATTTCATGCAGATCGCCTTGGCTCAGATGGAACGAACAGGACGCGGAGATCAACACCCCGTTTTTCGTGAGCACCTGCAGCGCCAGATGGTTCAGCCGGCGGTAAGCCTCGTAGCCTTGCTGATAATCCTTTTTGCGTTTGATCAGGGCCGGCGGGTCGAGCACGATCATATCATAGAGGCGGCGCTCCTGGCGCGCCTCTTTCAAAAAATCGAAGACATCGCTGTGCGCGAACTGCATCCTGTCCTCGACGCCGTTCAAGGCGGCATTTTCGCGCGCCAGGTTCAGCGCCGACTCGGAACCATCGACGCAGGTGACTTCGAGCGCGCCGGCGATCGCCGAAGGCACCGCCCAGGCGCCGGTGTAAGAAAATAGATCCAGCACACGCTTGCCTTTCGCGATACGGGCCAGCTCCGCCCGGCTCATCCGATGGTCATAAAACCAGCCGGTTTTTTGGCCGTGCAGAATATCGATCCTGAATTTTGCGCCGTTTTCCTCGATGATCAAGGACTCCGGCAATTCGCCGTAAGCCACGACCGATTCCCTATCCAGGCCTTCGAGTTGGCGCTGGCTGTTGTCGTTCTTCAAGACGATCGCGGCAGGATTCAGCAAGTCGACCAGCGCGGCCAGCAACATCTCCTTGCGCTGCTCGATACCGGCGGTCGTGATCTGCACCGACAGCACATCGCCGAAACGGTCGATCACCAGCCCCGGCAGACCGTCGCTTTCGCCGAACACCAGCCGGTAATACGGCTTGTCGAATACCGTTTCGCGCAATGCCAGCGCGGTCTCGATCCTTTCCTTAAAAAAATTGGCGCCGCATTTCAGATTCGGCTTGCGCGACAACAGGCGCGCGCAAATCAGCGCATTCGGATTCACATAGGCGGTGCCGAGCGGCTTGCCGTCGTGCGCGAGCACCCGCGCCAGATCGCCGGGCGCAAAGCCGTTCAGCGGCGAACGCTTGATATCGACTTCATTGCTGAAGATCCACAAGTGCCCGAGGCGCAGGCGCTTGTCTTCGTTTTTCTTTAAAAAAAGCTCAGGAATGTCCATGATTTAATAACTAAGATCGAAATGAAAACCGCCGACTTTGGTCTGGGTCGCGGCGACTTCAAGATTGATTTCGGCCGCGCTGTTCGCGGCCAGGCGCGTATTTTGCTGTTGCGCGGCCAGATATTCGTCCGGCCGAAACTGCCGCTGCGCGAACGGCTGGCCGTCATAAGTCAACAGGGTCAGGCCGATCACCGGATAACGCATCGCAAAGGCGCCCTCATTGTTCAACACCAGCTTGAACGCATAATGCCGGTTTGGCAGCTCGCTGAACGAATTGCGCAAGACGGAGAGCTCGGCCAGGTTTTGATAATCCGGCAGGCGGCAATGCAATACGCCGCAGAGCTTTTCGAACGCCGGCCGGATAGTAGGGTTCTGCAGCGCGTGTCCGCCTTCAAAATACAGCCCTTGCAGAAGGAGAAGCGCCACGCCCAGCGCCAGACCGACGCGCCAGACCAACGGCCGGTCCTTGTGCTCGGTCCAGGTCTCCTCGGAAGTCTGCACATCGGCGACGGCCAGCTTTTCGGTCTCGGCCAGCGTCGCCAGCGCATCGAACATCGCGGAGCAGCGTTTGCAGCGCACCATGCCCCGGCCGCTGCGCAGCACTTCAGGCGTAATCCTTTGCGGGGTTAGGCATTCGGGGCAGCGGGTAAACATCTTATCCTAGTTTCAAGCCGTCCAGACGTATCCAGTCTTCCTGCTGCATCGGCGCATTCAATTCGATCAACGCGCGGTAAGCGTCCGCGACTTGTTCGGTCTGTTCGGCCAGAATGCCGGACAGAATCAGCGCGCCGCCCGGAACGACCAGCTCGGAAATGCGCGCACTGAGTTCGCACAACGGCTTTGCGAGAATGTTCGCCAACACGATGTCGGCCTGCATGGCCGGCAATTGCTCCGGCAGGTACACCTTGATCTTGTCCTGCACCGCATTTTTTTCGGCGTTGCTGAGGGTCGCGGTCAGCGCCTGCGGATCGATATCGACCGCATGGGCGACTTTCGCGCCGAGCAGCACAGCCGCCACCGCGAGAATGCCCGAGCCGCAGCCGTAATCGATCACGGTCTTGCCGGCCAGATCGTGCTCCGCCAGCCATTCGAGACACAGCGCGGTGGTCGGATGCGTGCCGGTGCCGAAGGCGAGGCCCGGATCGAGCAGCATGCAGACCGTGCCCGGCTCCTCTTGTTCCTGGCCGGTCGGGCAGACCCAGAGTTTATCGCCGAATTTCATCGGGTGATAATATTCCATCCAGGCGCGTTCCCAGGCCTGATCCTCGATCAGCTCCTGACGCCAGTCGCGCAGCAGGGCCGCATCGAATGCCCGACGCACGCGCGCGCTCACATCTTCGATATCCGCATCCAGCTCGTACAGCGCAATCACTTCGGTATTGCTCCAGATTTTGGTTTCGCCGATCGCGGGTTCATACACCGATTCGTCTTCGGCGTCCATATAGGTCACCGACACCGCGCCGAGATCGCTGAACAGGTCGGCGACTTCGGGAGCAGTCTTTTCATCGGTAATCACGGTAATTTGTTGCCAGGCCATTGGGAAAAGAAGGTAAACGTAAATAGAAAGATTCTGGGCGGATTAAGCTTCCTGCCGGTCCTGCGGGACGGGGTTTGTAACCCCGTCCCGAACGTTTGGAGTGATCGCGCATAAGCGTCTTAGCCAGTGCGCCTGTTCAACCCAAACGTTACGGACGGGATGAATATCCCGTCCGGCCGGAGAGAGCAGCTTCGCTCCTTCTCCCTCCGGGAGAAGGCTGGGATGAGGGGATCAAAATAAAATATTTTTTCCTTATTTTTAATCCTCCTCACCCCACAACCCTCTCCAGCAGGAGAGGGTGCTTTTAATAAAGCCCGAGCTTCTTTTCCAGATAATGGATATTCTGCCCGCCGGCCGCGAACGCGCTGTCGCTCATGATGTCCTGCTGCAGCGGAATATTGGTCTTGATGCCTTCGATGATGATTTCGCTGAGCGCGGTGTTCATCCGCGCGATCGCGCTCTGGCGGTCTTCGCCATGCGCGATCAGCTTGCCGATCATCGAATCGTAATACGGCGGCACCTTGTAGCCGTTATAGATGTGCGTCTCGCAGCGGATGCCGGGACCGCCGGGCATGTGGAACTGATCGATCGTGCCGGGGCACGGCATAAAAGTCCTCGGGTCTTCCGCGTTCAGTCGGCATTCGATCGCGTGGCCGGTCAGCTTGACCTGATCCTGCGTGATCGACAAGCGTTCGCCTGCCGCGATGCGCAATTGTTCCTTCACGATGTCGAAGCCGGTCACCATCTCGGTGACCGGATGCTCGACCTGCACCCGGGTATTCATCTCGATGAAATAGAATTCGCCTTTTTCATAGAGGAATTCGAAGGTGCCGGCGCCCAGATAACCGATGTCGACGCAGGCCTTCGCGCAGCGCTCGCCAATCAGTTTACGCTGTTCCTCGGTGATGCCGGGCGCGGGCGCTTCTTCGACGACTTTCTGGTGGCGGCGCTGCATCGAGCAATCGCGCTCGCCCAAGTGAATCGCGTTGCCGTGGGAATCGGCCATCACCTGAAATTCGATATGGCGCGGGTCTTCGAGGAATTTTTCCATGTAGACCGTCGCGTTGCCGAAGGCGCTGGCGGCTTCGGCCTTGGTCATATTGATCGCGTTCAACAGCGCCGCTTCGGTATGGACCGTGCGCATGCCGCGTCCGCCGCCGCCGCCGGCCGCCTTGATGATGACCGGATAGCCGATCTCGCGCGCAAGTTTCAGGTTCTTCTCGGCATCATCCGAGAGCGGATCGCCGTTGCCGGGTACGCACGGAATGCCGGCCGCGAGCATCGCCTTCTTCGCGGAAATCTTGTCGCCCATCAGGCGGATCGTGTCCGCGTTCGGGCCGATGAACACAAAACCGCTTTGCTTGACCTTTTCCGAAAAATCGGCGTTTTCGGCCAGGAAGCCGTAGCCCGGATGAATCGCTTCGGCGTCGGTCACCTCGGCCGCGCTGATGATCGCGGGAATGTTCAGATAGCTGTCGATCGACGCCGCGGGGCCGATGCAAACCGACTCGTCCGCCAGACGCACATGCTTCAGATTACGGTCCGCTTCCGAATGCACCGCGACGACCTTCACGCCGAGTTCCCGGCAGGCGCGCAATATCCTCAGCGCGATTTCGCCACGATTGGCGATCACAATTTTGTCGAACATAAAGCGCTCCGTTATTCGATCACAAACAGCGGCTGGCCGTATTCGACAGGCTCGGCGTTCTCGACCAGGATCTTGGTGACGGTACCGCTCTTGTCCGCTTCGATCTGATTCAGAATCTTCATCGCCTCGATGATGCAGAGCGTGTCGCCCGCCTGCACCTTCTGGCCGACATCGGTAAAAGTCTTCGCGCCCGGCGACGCGGAGCGGTAGAAGGTGCCGACCATCGGCGACTTGACGATATGCCCGCTGATCACCTCTTCACTCGCCGCGCCGGCAGACGCCGCCGCTACCGGAGCCGCAATCGGCGCAGCCGCCGGCTGCGGCGCATAAGCGACGGGAGCGGGCGCTGCGGAATAGCGGCTGATGCGGACGAATTCCTCGCCCTCTTTAATCTCAATCTCGGCGATGCCCGATTCTTCGATAATCTCAATCAGTTTTTTTATTTTTCTAATATCCATGATTAATGTCTCTCGGCTAATATCTGATGTGCGGCCAGTAAGGCCAGTTCGTATCCTGTTGCCCCCAATCCGGAAATCACGCCCTTCGCGATGTCCGAAAAATAGGAGTGTTTTCTAAACGGTTCACGCGCGTGCACATTGGACAGGTGCACTTCGATGAACGGAATTCGGGTCGCGAGCAGGGCGTCGCGCAGCGCTACGCTGGTGTGCGTGAAGGCGGCCGGATTGATGATGATGAAATCCACCCGGTCATGATAGGCCTGATGCACTTGGCCTACGATTTCGTGTTCGGCGTTGGTTTGATGAAAATCCAGCCGATGCCCGAAGCCTTCGGCCATGCCGGCCAAGGTTTGCCTGATGTCGTCGAGCGTTTTGTTACCGTAATGACCGGGCTCGCGGATTCCCAATAAATTCAGATTTGGCCCGTTCAAAACGGTAATCGACGCCATGACTGCGACCTGCAAGTGAAAAACGGCGGAAATTATCCCATAATTTCCGCACAATTTGCAGAGTGTACGCTAAATATATTAATTTTCCAGGAAGATAGCGTCATTACACCGAAATTTACGCGCTATTCCGAAAAAAGGGCAGAATCGGCGCGGTTTCACTGCAATAGCCGCTCGATGTTTTGTGCCAAATCCTGCTTCGAAAATTTGCCGAGTTGACGGTACTGTATCAATCCCCCGCGATCGACAACGACCGTATAAGGCACCGCTTCGGCCTGGTTGCCCATTTGCGCGGCCAGCGCCATGCCCTGGTCGCCGGCGATCAGCGTCGGATAATTGATCGGGGTCGAACTCAGGTATTCCTGGACCGGCTCCTTGTCATCGAGCGCGATGCCGAGCATCTGTACGCCCTGCGCCGCATAGTGCTGCTGCAAGGCGACCAGGTCGGGCATTTCCTGGCGGCAGGAAGGACACCATGTCGCCCAGAAATTGATCACGAGGAGCTTGCCCTTCCATTCGCCGCTCGAACGGGGCTGGCCGGATACATCGGGCAGCGTGAATTCGGGTAAGGGCGCGGCCTCGGTGTCCGGAGCCGGATACATGCTGTAGCGCAGCGCGATACCGCCGGCCAGCGCGAAGAGCCCGATTAAAATCACGATGGCTGCGTTTTTCATGGTTTGACCCGTTGTAATGTTTCGATGAAGGTGCTGCTGTCCTGATAACCGATCACCCGCTGCGCGGCACGCTCCTGTTGATCGGGACCGAAAAATAAAATCGCCGGCGGTCCGATCAGCTTGAATTTCGCGAGCATGGCCTGATCTTCCTCCGAGTTTTGCGTCACATCGGCCTGGAGCAGCACGAATTCGCTCAGCTGCTTCTTCACGGCCGGATCGGTAAAGGTATAGGCTTCCATTTCCTTGCAGGAGATGCACCAGTCCGCATAAAAATCGAACATTACATAACGGCCCTCGGCACTCGCTTCCTGAAGCCTTTGTTCGAGTTCCTTCAGGTTAGCGACGCGGCGAAAGGCGAGGCCTTCCGGCTTGGGTGCGGCGGCGCTCGCGCCGCCGATCAAGATGCCCTGCAAGGGTTTCAAAGGATTGGTGCCGCCGCCGCTGACGCCGATCAGCAATAACAGGCCGTAAGCCAGCATGATCAGGCCGACGCCCTTCCACAGCTTGCGCCAGCCGCTGCCGTGCTCGGGCAGAGGGTCCAGCGCGCTCAGGTAGACCGAAGGAATGATCAACAGCATCGCCCACAGCAGCATCGAGACCGCCGGCGGCAGAATCCGGCTCAGCATCCAGGCCGCCATCGCGAGCATGATCACGCCGAACACGCCCTTGGTCGCATTCAGCCAGGCGCCGGCCTTCGGCAGCAATTTGCCGGCCGAGGCGCCGACCAGTAATAACGGTGCCCCCATGCCCATGCCCATCGCGAACAAGGCGCTGCCGCCCAGCACCGCATCGCCGGTCTGGCCGATATAGATCAGCGCGGCCGCCAACGGCGCTGCGACACAGGGACCGACGATCAAGGATGACAACGAGCCCATGATCGCCGCGCCCCAGAGCGAGCCGTCGCGGTGGCGCTCGCTCGAATTATGCAGCTGGGCCTGCCAGGACTTCGGCAATTCGAGGTGATAGAAGCCGAACATCGACAGCGACAGCGCGACAAAAACGGCGCTGAATGCCCCGATGATCCAGGGCTGCTGGAAGGTCGTTTGCAGATTGCCGCCAAACAGCGCGGCCAGGATGCCGAACAGCGTATAAGTCAATGCCGACGCGACCACATAACTGAGCGACAGCATCAGCGCGCGCGCGGTCGTGATCTGACGATGGCCGACGATGATGCCGGACAGGATCGGAATCATCGGGAAGATGCAGGGCGTAAACGACAGCAACAGGCCGAAGCCGAAGAAGCTGGCCAGCGTCATGCCGAGGCTGTCCTGTTTGAGCAATTGCACGATCTGATCCTGCTCGGACAAGCCAGGCTCAGGCTTCGGAACGGCCGCCCCCATCTGCTGCGCCACCGGCAACTCCAGGGTCACTTCCTTGCTCATCGGCGGATAACAGACGCCGCGCTCGGCGCAGCCTTGATATTGCGCTTTCAGCGTGAGCGTTTGCGCCGCCTGGCCGCCGCGGTTCAGCGGCAGGTCAAGATTCAGCTCGTCATGAAAAACCTCGACTTGCCCGAATTCCGGATCCTCTTTCGGATCGCCGTGCGGAAGCTCATAGAGCCCCAGCGTCGTGCCGCCCGCATTGATCAATTCGAGCTGGGTTTTTTCCCGGTACATATAATAGCCGGGCGCGATCTGCCAGCTCACCTGTAAGGTATTGGCATCCCCGACCGCCGCCGAAAACTGAAAGGCCTCATCGGGCTTCAGCAGCTCGTCCTGCGCTGCCGTGGCGGCCAGACCGGTGATGCCCTTGACCAGATTCGACAGCGGATTGGAAGCAGGCGCCGGTGATGCTGCCGCGGCGACAGGCAGGGCGATTTCGAACGTCTTTTTTTGCGGCGGATAACACACGCCCTGATCCGAACAGCCCTGATAACGCACCTGCACGGCCACCGATCCGGCCGTATTGTCTGCGCTTACCGGCACCGGCACCGTCAGTTTGTTCCGGTAATGAATTGTATCGCCGAGCACTTCATCATGCTGGGTCTTGCCTTCCGGAAAGCCGGGAGCCCCAAGCTCGACGCCCGCGGTCTTCGACTCGAAGCGCATGTTCTTCTGGTAAAGAGAGAAGCCTTCGGCAATGTCCCAGGAAAATTCCAGCTGGCTGCGCGACAGCGCCTGCGCCGAAAGTTTGAACGCCTGGTCGGGCGGCAGCAAGTCTTCGCTGTTCAGCGCGAAGGCCGCGTTCCTGGCGGTGAGCAACAGACAGAAAAAAATTAGTTGGTAGATACGCATGCATCGATCCAGTTCAGATAATCAGGCAATCCCCGCGCGACCGGCAAGGCGATGATTTCAGGTAAGTCATAAGGATGCAGATCGCGTATCGTCCGTTCGATGAGCGGATAGCAGTCCCTTGTCGATTTGATCAGTAACAGATGTTCTCCGGCCGTTTCGAGCCGGTCTTGCCAGGTATAAACCGAAGTCAGGCCGGGCAGGATGTTCACGCAGGCGGCCAGGCGGCCCTCGACCAGCCGCTTGGCGATTTTTTCGGACGTGTCTCGGTCCGGACAGGTGCAAAGAATCAATTCGGCGTGGTTCGGCATGTTTTGCAGATTAAAAAGCGCAAGACGGATATTATGCTAGAAATTCGCCGCCATTACCCTTAATATTACTTAATCAGTCAGACTTAAAATCAAGCTTTTAAATGAAAATCTTCCAGATAGTGTTCCTGTTCCTTCTGCTCGTCCCGTTTGCGGAAATTTATTTGCTGCTGACGGTCGGCGGCATCATCGGCGCCTTTCCGACGATTGCGCTGGTCATCTTTACCGCGCTACTCGGCACCTGGCTGCTCAGAAAACAGGGCTCCGAAACCTTCCGGCGCTTCCAGGAAAATATGGCGCAAGGCGGCATTCCGACCTATGAGATCATCGAAGGCCCTATTTTGCTGGTCGGCGGCGCCTTGCTGCTGACGCCCGGCTTCATTACCGATTTGATAGGATTTGTTTGCCTGATTCCGCCCCTGCGCAGAAAAGTCGCGCAGTACATCATCGAAAAACATCTGATCCAGGTGATGCAGTCGGGCAGCCCGTTTCGCCCGCGCGGCGCGGCCTCTGTCGATGCCCTGGAAGGCGAGTTTCGGAAAGACGACTGATCCGGGCTAAGCCAGGCTCAGAACCGGACCGCCGGCGTTCTGAGCCTGTTAAGCATTATTCGCCGGCCGAACCCGAGTCTGCGGTTTCGCAGGTGTTCTTGCCGAAGCCGGAATAAGCCGGGCACCAGCCCCAAAAACCGGTCGCAATCAGTACGCAGCCGGCAATCAATAAAAAAATCGACGCGGTAACGACCGAAATCAAAAACAGCGCGGCGCCGCCGTAAACGCGGTATTTCTTTTCTTTCTCGCCGACATTGTGTTCAAATTTCAACATACGTTTAAAATCAAAACTCATCTTCTTACCCTCACTGTGTAATTGTTATTGTTCCGTAAAACACGGCCCTGTCTGTCACTCCCAGAACCGGACAAATATACACAGCCACACAAAATGTGCAAGCAATAAAATGATCGATGTCACCGACCTTCTCGACCCCTTGAACGATGCCCAGCGCCAGGCGGTCACTGCGCCCTCGCAGGCGATGCTGGTTTTGGCCGGCGCCGGCAGCGGCAAGACCCGCGTGCTGGTGCACCGCATCGTTTGGCAGATCCAGGTGCAAGGGGTCTCGCCGCACGGCATTTTGGCGGTCACCTTCACGAACAAGGCCGCCCGCGAAATGCGCGGACGCATCGAGGAGCTGCTGCAGCGGCCGACCCACAATCTGTGGATCGGCACCTTCCACGGCCTCGCGCACCGCCTGCTCCGACGCCATGCGAACCAGGCGAAGCTGCCGGAAACCTTTCAGGTGATGGATAGCGCCGATCAGCTCAGAGTGATCAAACGCATTCTGCAAGGCATGAACCTCGACGAGGCCAAATGGCCGCCGAAACAGGTGCAATGGTTCATCAACGCGCAAAAGGACGAAGGCGTCCGTGCCCGCCACATGCCGGAAACCGGCGATCTGTACCAGGGGCAGATGATCGCGATCTACCGCGCCTACGAGGAATTGTGCGACCGCTCCGGCCTGGTCGATTTCGCGGAACTTTTGCTGAGAGCCCACGAACTCCTGCGCGACAATCCGGACGTGCTGTCCTTCTATCAGGAACGTTTTCAGCAGGTGCATGTGGACGAATTCCAGGACACCAATACGATCCAGTATGCCTGGCTGCGCCTTTTGACCCAGGACCTTAACAACCTGTTCGTGGTCGGCGACGACGATCAGTCGATCTACGGCTGGCGCGGCGCGCGTATCGAAAACATTTACAGCTTCCAGAAGCACTTCCCCGGCCACGAAGTCATCAAGCTCGAACAGAACTACCGCTCGACCGGCAACATCCTGAAAGCGGCGAACCAGGTGATCGCGCACAACGAAGGCCGAATGGGCAAGGAACTGTGGACCGAATCCGGCGAAGGCGATCCGATCTCGCTGTATGCGGCGTTCAACGAACAGGATGAAGCCTTTTTCGTGATCGAGCGTATCCGCGCCTGGATCAAGGAAGGCGGCGCGCGCGCAGACACCGCGATCCTGTACCGCTCGAATGCGCAGTCCCGCCAATTCGAGGAACGGCTGGTCGTGGCCGGCATTCCCTACCGCGTCTACGGCGGCCTGCGCTTTTTCGAGCGCGCCGAAATCAAGAACGCGCTGGCCTATCTAAGGCTGATCGCGAACCGCGACGACGATGTGTCGTTCGAGCGAGTCGTGAATACGCCGACGCGCGGCATCGGCGCGAAAACGGTCGACGACCTCCGCATCATCGCGCGCGATCGCGGCACCTCCTTATGGCGCGCGGCGGCAATCATGCTCGAACACGGCATGCTGAGCGCCCGCGCCGGCAATGCGCTGGCAGGCTTCATGCAGCTGATCGACCGACTGGCCGCCGAAACCCAAGGCATGGAGCTTTTCGAACAGGTCAAACGGGTCGTCGAAAAATCCGGGCTGATCGAGTTTTATCAAAACAGCAAGGGCGAACAGGGCGAGGAAAAAGTCGAAAACCTCGAGGAATTGGTCAACGCTGCGCGCCTGTTCGATCCGAACATCGGCAATGAAGACAACCTCGGCCCGCTCGAACTGTTCCTGGCGCACGCCGCGCTCGAAGCCGGCGAAATGCAGGGCGAGGACTTCGACGACTGCGTGCAGTTGATGACCCTGCATTCGGCCAAAGGTCTCGAATTCAAGGTCGTGTTCATGGTCGGCATGGAAGAAGGCCTGTTCCCGTCGCTGCAATCGGTCGAGGACCCCAAACGCCTCGAAGAAGAACGCCGGCTGTGCTATGTCGGCATGACCCGCGCGATGCAGACTTTATACATGACCTATGCCGAATCCCGGCGCCTGTACGGCCGCGAAAACTATCCGCGTCCGTCCCGCTTCCTGCGCGAAATTCCGGCCGAATTCATCCAGGAAGTCCGCCTCCGCGCCCAGGTCAGCCGGCCGGCCGCGGCGGCGCCGGTGAGACAGGCCTCAGCCTCGCTCTCGGTCAGCCAGTATAAGCTCGGCCAGCGCGTCAGCCATACGAAATTCGGCGAAGGCGTGATCCTGCAGCTGGAAGGCCAGGGCGCGCAGGAGCGCGCGCAGATCAATTTCAAGGGCGCGGGCGTCAAATGGCTGATGCTGGCTTTTGCGGGATTAAATGCCTTGTCCTGAAAGATCATCTCGCCCCGGGCGGGAGGCCCATTTCCACCAAGCACGCCGCTCGCGCATTAATCCTAACCCGCAGCAATCAAGATACGTTAAAATGAGCCTTTTCCAACTTTAAAGCGCCGCCATCATGTTGAAAAAAATTTGCACCGTATTAGCGACCGCATGCGCTGTGACCGCCTGCATCACCAGTCCGACCGGACGAAGTCAGTTGATCCTGCTGCCCGATTCGCAAGTCGACCAAATGGGTCTGCAAGCCTTTGAAACCTTGAAACGCGACAAGCCGATCAGCAATAACGCGCGCTTGAACCAAGTCGCCAACTGCATCGCCGGCAATATCACGCAAACCATCGGCGGCGGCAACTGGGAAGTCGTGGTGTTCGAAGACGACTCGTTCAACGCCTTCGCCCTGCCCGGCAACAAGATCGGCGTTTACAGCGGCCTGTTCAAACTGGTCGAAAACCAGGACCAGCTGGCCGCGGTGATCGGCCACGAAATCGGCCACGTCTTGGCCAAGCACAGCGCGGAACGCGCTTCGCAGGAACTGGCGGTCAATCAGGGCATGTCGATTTTGCAGGCGATGACCAATCCGCAATCGACGATGGGCAAGGCCGCCTTCGGCATGCTCGGGCTCGGCGCGGAATACGGCGTGTTGATGCCATACGGGCGGACGCAGGAGAGCGAAGCGGACATCGTCGGCGTCGACTTGATGGCGAGAGCCGGTTTCGACCCGCGCCAAAGCATCAACCTCTGGCAACGGATGAGCCAGGCGACGCAGGGCCAGCAAAACGCCGAATTCATGTCCACTCACCCCTCGCATGCGACCCGAATCCGCGACCTCGAACAGCACATGCCGCAGGCGATGGGCCTTTTCCAGCAGGCGCAAGCCACGGGCAGACGCCCTCAGTGTCAATAAGCGATGACGCCGTATTTACAACAGCTACAGCCCTACCCGTTTGAAAAGCTCGCGGCGCTGAAACAGGGCATCGCGCCGCCCGCCGGCAAGGCGCATATCGCCTTGTCGATCGGCGAGCCGGCGCACGCGACGCCGCACCTGATCCAGGAAGCGCTGCTGACGCATCTGCATGGCCTGTCGAATTATCCGACCACGAAAGGGTTGCCGGAGCTGCGGCAGACGATCGCCGGCTGGCTGACCCGACGCTTCGGGCTTAAAGAAGGGCTGTTGAATCCCGAAACGCAGATCCTGCCGGTCAGCGGCACGCGGGAAGCCTTGTTTTCATTCGCGCAATGCCTGATCGACCGGACGAGCGATCCTGTCGTGGTGATGCCGAACCCGTTCTATCAGATCTATGAAGGCGCGGCGCTGCTCGCGGGCGCGGAGCCCTATTTCCTGAACACGGTCGAGGCGAACGCCTATCTGCCCGATTTCGACGCGGTTCCCGAAAGCGTCTGGCGGCGCTGCCAGCTGCTTTACATCTGCACGCCCGGCAATCCGAGCGGCGCGGTGATCGCGCGCGAAAGTCTGATCAAATTGCTCGAACTGGCCGAAAAATACGATTTCGTGATCGCCTCGGACGAGTGCTACAGCGAGCTTTACGACGACGAAAACAGCCCGCCGCCCGGCCTGCTCGAAGCCGCCTTCGCGGTCGGCAATACCGAGTTCAAACGCTGCGTGGTGTTCCACAGCCTGTCGAAACGCTCGAATGCGCCGGGCCTGCGCTCCGGCTTCGTCGCGGGAGATGCGGCGATTTTGCAGGACTATTTCAAATACCGGACCTATCACGGCGCGGCGCTGCCGCTGCCGACCCAGCATGCGAGCATCGCGGCCTGGAAGGATGAGAAGCATGTCGTCGAAAACCGCCGCCTGTACCGGGAAAAATTCGCCGCGGTGATCGAGATTCTAAAGGATGTCAGTTCATTGCATAAACCGTCCGCCGGTTTTTATCTCTGGCTCAAGACGCCGATAGACGATACCCGATTCGCGCAGCAATTGTTCGCACAGGAAAATGTGACCGTGCTGCCGGGCAGCTATCTGTCCCGCGATTTCGACGGCTTCAATCCGGGCCGGAATCATGTCCGCATCGCGCTGGTCGCGCCGCTCGAAGAATGCATCGAAGCGGCGCTGCGCCTCAAAAATTTCCTTAACACACTATCAAACCCACATGACTGAATTAGAAAACATCATCAACGCCGCGTTCGAACAGCGCGCCGACATCACTCCGGCCAATGTTTCTCAGGAAGTGCGCGGCGCGGTGCAGGAGTCTCTGAACCTGCTCGACACCGGCAAGGCGCGGGTCGCCGAAAAAAAAGGCGGCGACTGGGTGACCCACCAATGGCTGAAGAAAGCGGTCCTGTTGTCGTTCCGGATCAACGAAAACCGACTGATGGACGGCGGCAACACCCGCTATTACGACAAGGTCGAATGCAAGTTCGCGAACTACAGCGAAGAAGATTTCGCGAAAGCCGGCGTGCGCGTCGTGCCGAATGCGGTCGCCCGCCGCGGCTCCTACATCGCGCCCGGCGCGATCCTGATGCCGTCCTACGTGAACATCGGCGCCTATGTCGATAGCGGCACGATGGTCGATACCTGGGTCACGGTCGGCTCCTGCGCGCAGATCGGCAAGAACGTGCATCTGTCCGGCGGCGTCGGCATCGGCGGCGTCCTGGAGCCACTGCAAGCCGGCCCGACCATTATCGGCGACAACTGCTTCATCGGCGCGCGTTCCGAAATCGTCGAAGGCGTGATCGTCGAAGACGGCTGCGTGATTTCGATGGGCGTCTATATCGGCCAGAGCACCAAGATCTACAACCGGATGACCGGCGAAATCACCTACGGCCGCATCCCGGCCGGTTCGGTCGTCGTCTCCGGCAACCTGCCGTCTTCTGACGGCAAATACAGCCTGTACTGCGCGGTGATCATCAAGCAGGTCGACGAGAAGACGCGCAGCAAGACCGGCATCAACGAGCTGCTCCGCGACTGATCATTTGTCATTTACGACCGGGATAATACGTCCCGGTTTTTTCTTCCACCCACCCATCCGGATCTCCCATGAGCGAAAATCTTTCCAATAACGCGATTATCTATGCTTTGCTGTCTCTGAACAGCGAAATCCTTCTGCAAAAAGAGTATCTGGAGTCCGACGATGTGCCGGAAGAAGATCTCGACAACGAGCAAGACATTCTGGACGACCTCGAACAGGCCTTCATGGAATTCGTCGATGTGTACAAGGGCCGCTGCAAGGCCGACAAATCATTGCCTGACCTGGACGAACTGTTGAACAGCCAATTGTAATGATCACGCTGTTCGGAATAAAAAACTGCGACACCTGTAAAAAGGCGCGGCAGTGGCTGGAGCAGCACGGCATCGCCCATCGTTTTCATGATTACCGTGTCGACGGCCTGCCGCCCGAGCTGCTGCAACGCTTCATCGACGGCCTCGGCTGGGAAAAGCTGCTGAACAAGAGCAGCACCAGCTGGAGGCAGTTGAGCGCGGACCAACAGGCCGGTCTGACGCGCGAGAAAGCGGCTGCCTTGATGCTCGAAACGCCGACCTTGATCAAACGCCCGGTTCTGGATAGCGGCAATACCCTGACGCTCGGCTTCAAGGCCGATCAATACGAAGCACTGAACTTGAAGGACGCCAAAGGATGAGCGCAACGCTGGAATTATTGAAGGATTTGATCGGCCGCGAGTCGGTCACGCCGAAGGATGAAGGCTGCCAGGACGTGCTGGCCGCGAGGCTCGCGCCCTTGGGTTTTAACGAGGAAAGGCTGAATTTCGCCGATACGCAGAATATCTGGCTGAGACGAGGCGATGCGAAACCGTTGTTCGTCTTTCTCGGCCATACCGACGTGGTGCCGACCGGCCCGCTGGAGGCCTGGCAGTCGCCGCCGTTCGAACCGACGATCCGGGGCGGCAGATTGTATGGACGCGGCGCGGCGGACATGAAGGGCAGCATCGCGGCGTTCACGACCGCTTTAGAGCGTTTCCTCGCCGCGCATCCGGACCCTGAAGGCTCGATCGCTATCATGATGACCAGCGACGAGGAAGGCATCGCGACGCATGGCGTCGTGAAGGTCGTCGAGGTGCTCGAAGCGCGCGGCGAAAAGATCGATTGGTGTCTGGTCGGCGAACCGTCCAGCGACAAGAAGATCGGCGACGTGATCCGGGTCGGACGGCGCGGCTCCTTGTGCGCGAAAATGACCGTCGCGGGCATTCAGGGCCATGTCGCGTACCCCGAACTGGCCGAAAACCCGATCCATGCCTTCGCGCCGGCTTTGAAGGAATTGACCGAGGAAGTCTGGGATAAAGGCAACGCGTTTTTCCCGCCGACCAGCCTGCAAGTCTCGAATATTCATTCGGGGACCGGAGCCGAGAACATCATCCCCGGATCGGTCGAAGTGCTGTTCAACCTGCGCTTCTGCACCGAGCTGGACGAAGAGACGATCAAGCAGCGCACGCAGGCGATCTTCGACCGCCACGGCCTGAACTACGACATTCAGTGGCGCCTGTCCGGCAATCCGTTTCTAACCTCCCAAGGCAAGCTGATCGATGCGGCACATGCGGCGATCGAAGCGGTAACCGGTTATGACACGCACGACGATACCGGCGGCGGCACCTCGGACGGGCGCTTCATCGCGCCGACCGGCGCCGAGGTGATCGAACTCGGACCTTTGAATGAAAGCATCCACAAGGTCAACGAGAATGTCGGCCTTGAGGATCTGGAGACCTTGTCCGGCATTTACGAACAGATATTGGTCAACCTGCTGATCCGCTCCTAAAAAAATAGGAGGGTACGCATCGTGCACCCTCCTATCCTCATTACCGTCAATCTTACTCTGTCGGCTTTACGGCTACAGCCTCGCCCGACTATCAGTCCTGCCGCCGATCCACAAAGGCACAGCCAGCACCAGCAAGCTTCCAAGCCAATACAAGAGCTGGCAATTGATCAGCGTATACGTCAGAGACGTTTGCAGCCGGTCGCCGAAATCGGGATGATCCTGGACCAAATCGTAGCCGCTCATAAAAGCATGGGTTTCGCCGACGATCAGCGCCGGCACAGCAAAGATCAATACCCCGGCCAAGAGCCTCAGCGGCAGCAGAAAAATCAACGCGGCGATCAACAGCACCCAGCCTTGCAGTTGGCTATAGGTCAACGTGGTCATGAAGGCGGCATACAGCCTGTCCGCGAAGATCGGATAAGCGGTCGGGAAATTGGTGCCGATCATGATCTGGTAGGTCTCGAAAGCCAACAGCGCCACGCCGGTACCGGCCAACAGCATGCTCAACTTACACACACCGCCAGTCTTTGCGGTCCCTCCGGTGATACCGGCCAACAGTTGCCGCCAGTTCCGCTCGCCGCCGATAAAACCGAGTACGAGCAAGCCCAAGATCCCGAACACCGGGATCAAGGTCAACGGATACGGAAAGCTCAAAAAGCGGCCGTTCAGAGTCATCGCCTGCGTTTTATAAAAGGCCAGCGCGACAAAGGTCAGAAACAGATAGCGGCTCCAGGCCGGCAAGCAGGCGCAGCCATTCGTAATCCGCAACGATTCCGCCGCGCGCTGGATCAGCAGTCCGCCAAACGCGAGGCCGAGAGCCGCAATCGACAGCGTATGAAAGCGCTCCATGTCGTTGTAGCTGGTGTACCAGAGATCGCCGGTCTGATTGACCTGCAAGGCGCTGAGCAACTGGGCAAAGCCGGCAAAGGTAAAGAGTTGCACGGCTGACAGCGCCTGCAGGCGTTTCGCGTAAAAACCGACGGCCAGCAGTGTCAGCAGGCCCGCAACCAACACCCGCATCGGCCAGTTCGGATTCTCGACCACCTTGCCGGTCAACGGAAACACCAGCTCGCGATCGACCGAATAAAGCCCCCAGTTCGCGCCGACTACACCTTCCAGCTTGCTCTTCCAGGGCTGGTTAAACGCCTCGACGACGTTGATGTCGAAGCCGTTTTTATCGGCGACCTGCACCAGCGAGCGGATAAATTTGGCTTCATTCACAACGCTCGGCACCGCCGGCCCCCGCTGGCGGCCGGCGCTCGGCCAGCCGGATTCGCCGATCAGGATCGGCTTGCCGGGATAGGCATCGCGGATGCGCTGATAATTCTTCACGATATGGTCGGCGGTCTTATCGACCAACAACGGCTCGTCTTCCCAGTACGGCAGGATGTGCACGGTAAAGAAATCAACCTCTTTCGCGATTTCCGGATAACGGATGTAATACGACCAGACATCCGCATAAGACACCGGCTGCTTGATCGCCTGCTTGACCCGGCGAATATAACTCAACAGCTGCTCGGGCTCGAGTTCGCCGCGCATCAGCACTTCGTTGCCGACAATCACGCGCGTAATCACGTCGGGATATTCGTTCGCCGCCTTGATCAGGGCCGCAATCTCTTCCTCGTTATCCTTCGCCATATTCATGCTGGTCAGCCAGGCGCCCTGAATCATTTTCAGGCCGTGTTTACGGGCCAGCGCCGGCACCTCGGCCAGTCCTTTCGAACTTGCGTAGGTACGGATCGTACGCGATTGGCCGGCCAACAGGCGTAAATCTTCGTCCATTTGCTCCGTACTCGGAAAGACCTGAGTCAACGGACTCTGTCCTTCCCGAAACGGCGCGAAAGAAACGCTGTTGACCTTGCCGCCGGGCACATCGACGCCGGTATCCTGCGGCAGATTGTTCAGCCAGGTGATCAAGGCATTGCCGACCACCACCAATGCGATAAATAAAACAGTTCGTGCAAGTTTCATAAGTCAAGGAAAGCTCTACGAAAAAAATATAGCCTGCTATCATAGCGCACCGCAGGCTGAGATTGCCAATTAGAGTGGCATGAACGGCATCCCACTTTAACACGCACGCCAAAACCCATGAAAAACCCCCTCCGAACCCTGATCGAACAGCCCGGTATCAAAGCCGCTCCCGCCGTGTATGATTGTTTGGGCGCAATGGTCGCCGAACAGGCGGGATTCGAATTTCTCTTTACCAGCGGCTTCGGCCTATCGGCTTCTTTACTCGGCAAACCCGACATGGGTTATCTGACCGCCAGCGAGATGATAGGCGCCGCCTGCCGAATCGCGAACAGCGTTTCGATTCCAGTGATCGCGGACATGGATACCGGCTACGGCAATCCGCTGAACGTGATCCGCATGGTCCAGGAAATCGCCCCCTCGAAAGTCGCCGGCATCATCCTGGAAGATCAGGAATGCCCGAAAAAATGCGGCCATTTCGAAGGTAAACGGGTGATTTCGGTAGAGGAGCAGGTCGAAAAGATCAAGGCCGCGGTCTATGCGCGCGGCGATTCGAACCTGGTGATCGTCGGCCGGACCGATGCCCGCGCGATCGAGGGTTTGCAGGGAGCGATCGCAAGAGGCGAACATTATCTCGAAGCCGGCGCGGATGTGTTGTTCATCGAAGCGCCGCAGTCCCGGGATGAACTGAAAGAGATTGCCCGACATTTTGCCGGCGTCCCGCTATTCGCGAATATCATTGAAGGCGGCAAGACCCCGAATTTATCTGTGCAGGAGCTAGAAGAGATGGGCTACAAGCTGGCGGCTTTTGCCTTGTCCGGCTTGTTTTCGGTGACACAGGCGCTGAAGGATTGCTTTGGCTGCTTGAAGCAGGACGGTTCGACCGAAAATATCAATAAAGATCTGTCATTTGAACAGTTTAAGGATGTGATTCATATCGACAAGCACATTGAACTGGAAAGGAAATTTGGGCTTTTGTAAATCTATGCTGACTCAATCTATTGTGATAGTTACGGTAGGAAGGTGGGCTGTCAAATGAGGCGGCAACGCCTAGTTTACAAAATAATTTTTGACAACTGAACCTGGACGAGTGTAAAAAATAACCAGACCAAGATAATAACTTGTTAGACATTTTGTGACGTACGTTAGAGGTATCATTATGTCGTTAGAAGAAAAAAGAAGGATTTATACACTAGAAAGAAAAGTCATGAGGTGCGAGATGAATAACATTATGAAAAAAAATATCTTTGCGTTATTTTTATTCATAATATTGGCTTACGTGATAAGTAATAATAAATTTTCACCGTTCCCATTATTTGAATTTCATTCGCCTTTTTGTCCTGGAACACCAAGCCAACTTGTGTTCTTGGCTTGTATAGTTACATCAACAGTAGCTCTTACGGTCATAGGGAATAGATTTCGCGATAGAATGGATGAAATTGAAAAAGAAAAATTGGAAATAGAAGAAAAACAAATAAAGCAAAACGTATATGTGAAAGAACTCAATGATAAATTTAATGAAAGAATTACTAATATAAATAAGTCATTTAAAAAGTGCCAAATTGGGCTTTTTCAAATGACAATCGTTCTTTCTGTGCAGGTTATTATGGCATGCATTACCTGTCTTAGAATATTATTTACATGGGAAATACTTGATATATACCTAATTTGGGGTTCGTTTTATCTATTTGGAATTTTATGGGTTCACTATTTTTTCGTTTACGGTGGCGGTGAACATCTTTGGATAATTTTTAAAAATGATAACGCGTAGATTACTCTGAGGCACGAAGCGCATTGTTCGTCATTGATGTGACTTCTTCGTTGGCACATCCTACAAAGATTGGAAATGAAATCACAACCAAGCCTAACCCAACGCTCCAAAGGACTCCGCTCCGCAGTTGAGCTTTGCGTTATACCTTACGAAGGATATTTATATGGCAAATGATGAAATGCTCGAATTTGTTGAGAACGAGAAAAATAAGCGGAGACAGTATTCCTTGATGTTTGACGAGCTTAAGGCTCGCGAAGACGAATTAAGGAAACAGATCGCATATCAACAGTCAGTAATAGCGGAACAAGAAGTTCTTCTGGAGAAGAGCCGTAAAAAAATAAAGGAAGAGCAGCTTTCCCGAGAGAATGCGTTTCAGCAAGAGTTAGAGGAACGAGAAAGACTTTTCGAAAAACGTGAAGAAAGCATTTTTCAGCGTCAGAAACAGATGGAAGAAAATTTTCACGTAAGAATGCTTGAAACAGAAAGTCTTCGTAAAAAGTTGGAAAGCGAGATTGCCAATCGAGAAAATGCACTAAAAGTTGCATTTGAAGAGTTAGAACAGGAAAAATCTAAATACAGAGAGGAAAGCAGGAGACAAATAGAATCTAAGTCTAAAGATTATGTGAGCACTGCACTGTCTGGGTTGGAGACTAAAGAAAATAACTTTCATTTTATGTCTAAGCTATGGTCTTTTGTTGGTGCTTCGGCAATTATATTAGGTATCATTTTTATTACCTATGCCACATTCAATGGAAGCAGTGAATTTCATAATAGTTCAGGATTTACTTGGACGTATTTTTTATACGTGACATTTCGTGGGCTCGTTGTTATTGCAATGTTTGTAGCACTGGCCCGCTATGCATTTTTATTCAGTAATTCGTATATGCATGAATCCCTTAAAAGCGGAGAAAGGCGCCATGCAATTAACTTTGGGAAATTTTACTTAGAAGCATACGGCGCTGATGCCAATTGGTCACAAGTAAAAGAAGCATTCCAACACTGGAATATTAGCAACGAGAGTGCTTTCACAAATAAGCAAACTTCAGAATTTGACCCTAAAATTCTGGAGAATGCGCTCGAAATCTGCAAGGTTATGAAAAGTTCTCAGCAGGAAACTGATAAAAGTAGCAACGAAAAGGCATAACACAGAAATGGAAGCGCGGGCCAGGTATTGCGATCGTTCATCTGGCTAACATTTCAACCAACCGGAGCGCACTGATATTTAGGTATTGTTACCAGACTTGTAGGGTACGCATTGCGTATTTTTTCAACATGTTCCGGTGAATCAAGCCTCAAAAGAAGGTACGCGGTGCGTACCCTATGATATTTGCTGAAAATCTATGCGCTTAATTTTCCGACATCATAAGAATAAGGCAATACTGAGCGGAAACCTGGCCGCTATCCTGGTGCAAACAGGATACCTGACAACAACATCCCTGAATTGAGGCTGATATGGAGATCCCCATCATTTCGGTAGCATTATTTTTGTTTGCCGCAATCGCCGGAGCAGCACCATAGGATGGACTGACGAAGGAAGCCCATCGTTCTCGATTGATGGGCTTCGTGCCTCAGCCCATCCTATAAAATTGTTCAACTCTAACATTAATCTTCGTCACCCAGGAGAAAAGAAATGATCGAATCCATTGTTATCGCAGTTGTCGTTCTGCTCGCCGCCCTGCTGATTTATGCGACGACTAGACCCGATACCTTCCGCGTTGAACGATCGGCAACCATCAAAGCCCCCGCAGAAAAAATCTTTCCCCTGATCAACGATTTTCACCAATGGGAGCCCTGGTCGCCCTGGGAAAAAGTCGACCCCGCGCTATAGCGGAGCCGCCAGCGGCCAAGGCGCAATTTATGAATGGAACGGCACCAAAGACATCGGCCAGGGTCGAATGGAAATCATCGAGTCATCGCCTCGCTCCAAAGTGTTAATCCAAATCAATTTCATCAAACCCTTTGCAGCTCAAAATACCATTGAATTCACGTTCGTAACCCATGGTAACTCCACGATCGTTACCCAGTCCATGTATGGACCCTGCTCTTATATTTCGAAGCTAATGGGCATATTTTTCAGCATGGACAAGATGGTGGGGCAAAAATATGAGGAAGGCCTCGCGAACCTGAAAGCCCTCAGCGAGTAACTCTGTGGGCAAATGCTGGGAGGGTTGTGGATAGGGCTGTGCAAAACATTAAGCTTGAACTTATCCACAACCCATCCACAAATTGACGGCCATGCTAGCGACAACTTTCCATGTGGGATAAGTCATTAATCGTTATGGCTTATTTTGCCTTATCCACAACATTTTCCAAGCTAATAGTAATAATAAAGTTTTAAATACTTTCATTTTATTATGATTAGAAGGTGTGTATTATTTTGATGAAAAAATAGATTACTATAAAAATCAAAAGGATACGAACATAAAAATGCAACTACAGAGTAAACCGCAAATATATCGTTGACTTCGACTCCGCTCAGCCAACGGAAAAAATCAGCAACGGTCCGTCCATGATCCTTTGAAGGAGCCCTCCCTGGCATTCTTGAATTTATATATCCATAAACAACATCGGCAAGCCATAGGTCAAGACGAAATAGCCGAACGCCAGGACCAGGCTCGCCGCGCGATCGTAGAAAAAAACCTGCCGCAAAATGTAAGCGACGATCGCGAGGTACCACAGTACCAAAAAAGCACCAATGCTGATCGAAATTTCTTCGGCTTTTTCCCGATGGTTCATCACCATCCAGAAATACAGCCCTTCGGTGAAGGTGGCCAGCGTCATGATGAAATTTTCGCAAATGAAAATAGCCGTGAACAATTGATAAAAATACTGCCGTTTTTTGAGCAGAATCAACAACACGGTGATTGACGAAAATGCCATGATAGTCCGCAGCATGACTTCCAATGAGCCGTCCGCAGGATCGGCAATCAGGCCTTCGACTATCATCCCTGAGATCAGATAAAAAATGACCGTCTTCCACATGAACGATTTGGAAGGCGTTAAGTCGAGAGGATTATTGCGAAACCAGCAAAGCGCCAGATATTTGATTAACAAGCTCATGATCTAAATGACGTACAAAAATAATGGTTATTTTGGGTCAGGAAAATTTGCCATTATACCGATTGTGCTTGTGCGTAGCGATAATCAGAATCTCAAGCGGGCCGGGTAGGATCTGGTTAAACGCCGAGTTCGGCCAGCAATTGCAGCGTCATGTTTTCGGCCTGGCGTTGGTAGCCGCCGCCGAACAGATTCAGATGATTCAGGATGTGATAGAGGTTGTAAAGCGTCTTGCGGACCGGATAACCGGGATCGAGCGGCCAAGCTTCATTGTAGGCCTGATAGAACTCCCTGCCGTAGCCGTCGAACAATTCGGTCATCGCGATGTCGGCCTCGCGGTCGCCGTAATAACAGGCCGGATCGAAGATCACCGGATTGCCCTGCCTATCCGCCGCGCTATTGCCGGCCCAGAGATCGCCGTGCAGGAGCGAGGGCAGCGGCCGGTAGCCGTCGAACAGTGCGTCCAAAACGCCGCACAAGCGTTCGCCTTGGGTTTGCAGGCGGCCAAGGTAACCGTTCCGGCCGGACAGCTGCAACTGAAAGCCGAGACGCCGTTCGCGCCAGAATTCGACCCAGTCTTCGCTGCGCGTATTGACCTGCGGCGTGCTGCCGATCGTGTTGTCCCGGCTCCAGCCGAAATAAGACTGCTTGTGCCGATGCAATTCGGCCAGCTGGCGCCCGAGCAGACGCTGCGCCTGCTGGTTTGATGCGCCGAATTCCAGATATTCGAGCACCAAAAAAGATTGTGAACCTGCCTCGCCGTGCACGATCGGAACCGGCGTGCGCACCGCGCCGCTGCCGGCGATTTCCTGCAAGCCGTCGAATTCGGCTGCGAACATGTCTGCCAGTTCACGGCGGTTCAGCTTGACGAAATAAGACCGGTCGCGGCCTTGCAGCCGGTAGGCCGAGTTGATGTCGCCGCCGCCCAGGGGGTGCGCGGCGGCGAAGTGGAAGGATTGACCCGTTGCGAGACTGATCTGCTCTGAAATCGCCTGCCAGTTCATGGTACCGCGCTGATTAAAGCGAGCCGAAATAAGCCGCCAGCGCTTTCATGTCGTCCTCGGAAAGCGTGCCGGCCATGCCCTGCATCGGACCGCTTTGACGGGTGCCCTCTTTGAAGTTCTTCAGCTGGGTCAGCAAATAGCCGGGATGCTGTCCCGCCAGTCGTGGAAACTGCCCATTGCCTTGCGCCTGCCCGCCATGACAACCGAGGCACATCGCGCCCTTTTCCGCACCCGTTTTAGCCAACGCCGGATCGCCGCCGGCTTTCGCGGCGGGCTGGCCGGCAAAATAAGCGGCGACATTTTCGATATCCTGATCGTTCAAATTAGCGGCCATGCTCTGCATCATCGGATTGGCGCGGGCGCCGGATTTGAAGGCCTTCAGTTGCGCGGCAACGTAGGCCGGTTGCTGTGCCGCCAGATTCGGCCATTGCGCATTGCTGCTTTTACCGTTCGGACCATGACAGCCGACGCACATCGCGGCTTTCTCGGCGCCGGCCGCCGCATCGGCCGCCAATGTCGGAAGCGCATAGGAATAAGCCAGGACAAGACACGCAGACAGGGAATGCTTCAGTGAAAACATAATCTACCTCATAATGGTTATTATATGAATTAACTCTGGCGGGGTATTGAGTGCCGGAAAGGCCTTTTCAACACCTTTTTCACCAGTCTCTGGAACGCTCTGAGTGATCCTGCAACATACCATTTTGAGCATTCACAGACAACTACTATCCGTCCCTCTCACAGCGTAAAAAGTTCAACCGGTTCAGCCTAATGCAGCACAACACGAATCCCCCTTTTCCGGAACCGATGATCGGCGTCGGTGGCCTCTTGGTTAACAGGCAGAACCAGGTGCTGTTGATCAAGCGCGACAAACCGCCCGCACAGGGACTCTGGTCGGTGCCGGGCGGCAAGCTCGAAGCCGGCGAAGCGCTGATCGAATGCTGCCGGCGAGAAGTGAAGGAAGAGACGGGACTGGAGGTGAACGTGCTATCGATCGCCGCGGTGGTCGAACGGCGCATCGAAAACTTTCATTATGTGATTATCGATTTTTGGGTCGAATTAGTGGACGAGCAAAACAGCATCCCGGTTGCGGCAAGCGATGTCTCGGAGGCGCGCTGGGTAGACCTCGAAAAAATCGGCGATTATCCTTTGGTGACCGGATTATCCGAAATCATCCAGCGCGCTGCGCTCAAAGGGAGTGGCGGCTTATCCGATAAAGGCTTTACCGGTACGGACTTCATACTCTAAACAGCAGGACTTGCCGGCTGTTTAGAGTTTTCCTGCATAACTCAGGCCACGGAATGCGGCTTTTTTGCGCGTCCGTTGATGACGACCATCGCCTCGTGTTTTTTGATCTTTTCCTTGCCGTATAGATCGACCACTTGAACCTTGATATTGTCATCGGGCGCTGCGGCTAAAAAGTCCTCGATCGTTTCGAGAATATCGTGATCGATAAACTGCGCCTTGCTGGCGTCGATCACGACCGTGCTGTTCTCTTCGATCCCGAGGAAAAACTTGCGCAACAGAGCCTTGTTCAAGAACGACACATCCTTGTTCAGCGACAACACATAGTGCGAACCGTCCTGAGTCAAGGTGATCGCGGCATGGTAATTCGCCTTGATCACATAGAACATCCCAACCGCCATGCCGATCGCCATGCCCATCAATAAATCGGTCGCCAGGATAGCGCCGACCGTAATCGCAAACGGCAGAAACTGGCTGAATCCTTGCCGATAATATTTGATGAACAGTGCCGGCTTCGCCAGTTTATAGCCGGTTTGCAGCAAGATCGCGGCCAAACAGGCCAACGGGATGTAATTCAGGTATTGCGCAAAGAACAGCAGGCTGATCAACAAGCACACGCCATGCACGAAGCAGGCGACCCGAGTTCTGCCGCCCGCGTTGATATTCGCGGAACTGCGCACGATCACGGCCGTGATCGGCAGACCGCCCAGCATGCCGCTGATCATGTTGCCGACGCCTTGGGCCTTCAGTTCGCGATTGGTCGGCGCGATGCGTTTTAGCGGGTCGAGTTTATCGACCGCTTCGAGGCTCAACAAAGTTTCCAGACTCGCGATGATCGCCATCGTGACCGCAACCGTATAGATTTGCGGATTGGCCAGCGTGCTGAAATCCGGAAATATGAACTGATCGAAAAGAGCAGTAGGGTGCCCCAAAACAGGCAGAGTCACCAGGTGCTTAGCGCTGACCGCCCATTCCGGCGCATATGTCATTGCGGTCAGATTATAAGCCACGCCCCAGGCTACCGCGATCAACGGTCCGGGTATCATGCTGAAAAGTTTACGTTTCTTGAACCAGGACAATTCCCAAACGATCAGGATCAATAGCGCGACTACGCTGATTACGACCGCTCCGGGCGTAATCGCACGCAACGAATCAGCCAATTCAAAAAAGCTCGATCCGGCCGTTTCCTTCATGTAACTTTCGTCGCCCTCGAAACTCGCGTCGTAACCGGTCGCATGCGGAATCTGTTTGATGATCAGAATCAGCCCGATTGCCGCCAGCATGCCCTTGATCACCGCAGAATGGAAGAAAGCCCCGATCACGCCGGCCCGCAAATAGCCCAACACTAATTGCAAAAAGCCCGCGACAACAAGCGCGGTCAGGAAGCCCTGGAAACTGCCGATTTGTTCGATCGCATTCAAAACGATCACGGTCAAACCGGCGGCTGGCCCAGAAACGCTGAGTTGTGAACCGCTCAGCCAGGCGACTATCAGCCCCCCGACCAGGCCCGCGATCAGGCCGGAAAACAGCGGCGCGCCCGAAGCCAACGCAATACCCAGACAGAGCGGCAGCGCGACTAAAAAGACGACGATGCCGGCGGGCACATCCCCCTTGATATGGTTGGTGTAGTATTTGAGGTGTTTGTGTATCATGAGATTGACTCCGTTTTAAGGATGAGGCAATGGCACCTTGCAATCCAGTATAACTCGTTTCGAATCGATACTATATCAAAATTTTTAAATTTACTGCTTTCCGCTTGACGCTCCTGCTTTAAACAACCATTCTCCAGCCTTTTCGGTAATCGCCCTGACGGCCGGATGCGGGGTTTTACGCTGCACCGAAATTGCATAATAACGGATGATGGCTTCTTCGACCGCGCCGATTGCGATCAATTCATGTTTTCTCTCGATCTCGGCGTTGATCGCGGTCGGTGCGGCAATCACGCCGACGCCCGCCTGCGCGAACTCCTTCATCAACGCGCTGTCCTCGAACTCGCCGACGATCGCCGGATGAATGCGCCATTTGTCGAACCAGCGCTGTAAATGCGTCCGGATGCCGGTGTTCGACGCGGGCAGCAACAGCGGCGCATTATCGAGACAAGATGGAAATTCGCCCTGCAGACTCTCCGCCAGCGTTGCGGAGGCAAAAATGCTCAGGCCCGATTCGCCCAAGGGATCGCAAGATCCCCGGAAATCGAGATCGGGGGAAATCGGGCTGTCCGAAATGACCAGATCGAGCTTGTGCAGCAATAAATCGGTCAGCAAGGCATCCAGATCGTTTTCACTGCAATAAAAATGAATCGGCTCCGGAATATGTAAAGCCGGCTCCAGTAAGCGGTACGCAATCGATTTAGGCACCACGTTATCGATGCCGACCTTGAAAGCCAGCGACGATTTCTTCGGTCGGTGACGCACCGCATTTTGCAGTTCGCTGCCGAGAGAAAAGATTTCATCCGCGTAAGACAGCACCAGCCGTCCGGCATCGGTCAGTTCCAGATGCCGGCCGACTCGATCGAACAAGGCCACGCCCATCGATTCTTCCAGGCAGCTCAACTGGCCGCTGATCGTTTGCGGCGTCAGATGCAGCTGCGCGCTGGCCTTGGCGATGCTCTTTTCCTTGGAGACCATCCAGAAATAGTGCAAGTGCTTGTAATTTATCATGTTACAGCATTACCCCTAGCGATTTGCTGAAAACCTACCTGCATCGTTAACAGACAAGGTACAGGGCCTTCCCCATTGCGGTTCATCATAACGCTATTCCGATAAACAATCAGCCCAGCCAGGTCAGAATTTACCCGCGACATAGAAAATATTTTTTAATATCGGTTCGAAATCATTCGAATTAGACGATATATATATCTAAAATATGATCTTACAGCCATTTAAAATTTCACTATACATCGAGTTTTTCGAATAATTTATCAAAGATATTCTGCTTTCCAAATATCTCGGGTCAGGATAAGGTATGTTCCCATCGATTGGGGAGGACTCAAGGTCAAGAGGCTAAACAAGCGTCTTCGAACGCTTCCTGAGATCGGTTAACGTGATGTTGGCAAACGATTAGCTCGGCTTCACCCTTCATTTCAGGAATTCATAGGCCTATCCGATGAAAAAACTGATTGTTCTTGTTTTGAAAATTCAATATCTGACGCCCTTCCAGCGCAAAGCTTACGCAAGCGCCGGGCTGATCGGCAGCCTGATTTTGCTGCCCGACCTCTATTTGGCCGGCGCGCACACCCTGCTGGAATTCCTGCATATCTTCTACGAATCGCTGTGTTTCATGCTCGAAGAGTTGATCGGGCATAGCCTGCACCTAGACAAGTACCATAGCCAGCTGATTCTATTTTATTCTCAAATCGCGATCGTTGCAGGGCTGGGCTATAAAACATGGAAAACAGCGCCGGGGCTTTATCGTCGTACCAAGGCCTATCTGCATGCTTCCTATCAGCAACTGCTTAAGGACGGCAAACAGATGTGGGCGGAAATGCCCGGCCGTAAACGTCTGAAAGTTTTGGCCGGTTGCGCGGCCGGCATGTTCGGCATTTATTTTTGGGTAACCAGTTGAATGGAATCGCTCAATCTTTGATCGGCGTAATGCCTCAGCCAACTCTATCGCGACAGCCAAATCGTTCAAGAATCTGATATAGTGATAGCCTATCGCCAAAGGCTTTAGTCTTCGCTTCAATAACGCCAGTTTCTCTGCTGCACAAGCCGTTTATGTTACGCAAAATCCTAATCGCGAACCGCGGTGAAATCGCGGTGCGCATCATCCGCGCCTGTGCCGAGATGGGCATCCGTTCGGTCGCGATCTATTCCGAGGCCGACCGCTTTGCGCTGCATGTCAAAAAGGCCGACGAATCCTATTGCATCGGCAGCGAGCCGGTCGCGGGCTATCTGAACATCTATGCGCTGGTCAATCTGGCTGCGGCGACCGGCTGCGACGCGATCCATCCAGGCTACGGCTTTCTTTCCGAAAACGCGCAATTCGCCAAGGCCTGCGCCGAGCGCGGCCTGGTGTTCATCGGACCTTCGGCCGAGGTGATCGAGCGCATGGGCGACAAGACCGAAGCCCGCAAAGCGATGATCGCGGCGGGACTGCCGGTCACGCCGGGTTCCGCCGGCAATCTGGACACGGTCGACGAGGCGCTTGAAGTCGCCGAAACGATCGGCTATCCGGTCATGCTGAAAGCGACCTCGGGCGGCGGCGGGCGCGGCATCCGCCGCTGCGATAGCCGCGATGAACTCAAGCGCAATTATGACCGGGTCATCTCCGAAGCCGGCAAGGCCTTCGGCCGGGCCGAAGTGTTCCTCGAAAAATGCATCGTGAATCCGCGCCATATCGAGGTGCAGGTCCTGGCGGACAATCACGGCAATACGATTCATCTATACGAGCGCGACTGCTCGATCCAGCGCCGCAATCAAAAACTGATCGAAATTGCCCCGTCGCCGCAACTCGAAGAAGCGCAGCGCCAGTACATCGGCGGCCTCGCGGTACTCGCGGCGAAGGCGGTCGGCTACACGAACGCCGGCACGGTCGAGTTCTTGCTCGACGACCGGGACCGCTTTTATTTCATGGAAATGAACACGCGCGTGCAGGTCGAGCACACGATCACCGAGACGATCACCGGCGTCGATATCGTCGAGGAGCAGATCCGCGTCGCGGCCGGTTTGCCCCTGCGCTTCAAACAAGAAGAAATTCACCGGCGCGGCTTCGCGATCCAGTTCCGGATCAATGCGGAAGACCCGCAGAACAATTTCCTGCCGAGCTTCGGCCGCATCTCGCGCTATTACGCGCCGGGCGGCCCCGGCGTCCGCACCGACACCGCGATCTATACCGGCTACGAGATACCGCCGTTCTACGATTCGATGCTCGCGAAGGTGATCGTCAGCGCATTGACCTGGGAAGATGCGATCAAGCGCGGCGAAAGGGCGCTGCGCGACATGGGCCTGTTCGGAATCAAGACCACGATACCGTATTACCTCGAAATCCTCCGCCATCCCGAATTCCGCGCCGGACAGTTCAATACCGGCTTCGTCGACAAACACCCGGAACTGGTCAATTACTCGCACAAACCCCGGCCCGAAGTGCTGGCCAGCGTGATCGCGGCCGCGATGGCCGCGCATACCGGCCTGTGACCCATTAATGTCCACCAATGAAGTTTTTCGTGCCTTTTGTGTTTTTCGTGGACAATGCATAACATCAGCTAATAAGACTCAACGATGCAAAAAGTACATATTACCGACGTGATTCTGCGCGATGCGCATCAATCCTTGATCGCGACGCGCCTGCGTACCGAAGACATGCTGCCGGCCTGCGCACAGCTCGACGAGATCGGCTATTGGTCGCTCGAATGCTGGGGCGGCGCGACCTTCGATGCCTGCCTCCGCTTCCTGAAGGAAGACCCCTGGGAGCGCCTCGCCAAGCTGAAAGCCGCGCTGCCGAAAACGCGCCTGCAAATGCTGCTGCGCGGGCAAAACCTGCTCGGCTACCGGCATTATTCGGACGATGTGGTCAAAGCCTTCGTTAAGCAAGCCGCCGAGACCGGCATCGACGTATTCCGTATCTTCGATGCGCTGAACGACGTCAGGAACCTGAAAACCGCGATCGAAGCGGTCAAGCAAAGCGGCAAGCATGCGCAAGGCACGATCTGTTACACGACCAGTCCGGTGCACGACACCCAAAGCTTCGTCGCGCTCGCGAAGGACCTCTCAGCGCTCGGCTGCGATTCGATCGCGATCAAGGACATGGCGGGGTTGTTGACGCCTTATGCGACCAGCGAGCTGGTCAAGGCGCTGAAGGACGCGATCGATCTGCCCTTGCACCTGCACTCGCACGCGACCTCCGGGCTTGCCGAAATGTGCCAGCTGAAGGCGATCGAAGCCGGCTGCCGGCATATCGATACGGCCCTGTCGTCCTGGGCCGGCGGCACCAGCCATCCGCCGACCGAAAGCCTGGTCACCGCGCTGAAAGGCACTCCCTACGATAGCGGCCTGAATCTCGACCGCTTGAAGGCAGTCAACGACTATTTTGCCGGCGTGCGCAAGAAATACCGCCGATTCGAGAGCGAATACACCGGCATCGACACCCAGGTGCACCTGTTTCAGGTGCCGGGCGGCATGATCTCGAATCTGGCCAACCAGCTGAAGGAACGCAACGCGCTCGACCGGATCGGCGAAGTCTACAAGGAGATTCCGGCCGTGCGGAAAGACCTCGGCTACCCGCCGCTGGTGACACCGACCTCGCAGATCGTCGGCACCCAGGCGGTGCTGAACGTGCTGACCGGAAAGCGCTATGAAACGATCACGAACGAGGTCAAGCGCTACCTGCAAGGTGGCTACGGCAAGGCGCCCGCGCCGGTCGATCCGGACCTGCAAAAGCGCGCGATCGGCAGCGAAGAGCCGATCGACTGCCGCCCGGCCGATCTGCTGAAGCCCGAACTCGAGCATCTGCGCGAGGCCATCGGCCACCTGGCCTTGAACGACCTCGATGTGCTGAGCTATGCGATGTTCCCGGAAGTCGGCAAGCAGTTTCTCGAACAAAGGTCGTCCGGCACTCTGACTCCGGAGCCGCTCGACATCGAGCCGGTTTCGGAAGGCGGTATCAAGAAGGCGCCGACCGAGTTCAATGTCGCCCTGCACGGCGAGTCCTATCACGTCAAAGTCACCGGCGCCGGCCCGAAGAACCAAATGCTGCGGCATTTTTATTTCATGGTCGACGGCGTGCCGGAAGAGATCGTCGTCGAGACGCTTGATGAAATCGTGCTCGACGGCGGCACCCAGGGCGCGGTCAAGAGCAACATCGCCAGCAAGCGCCGGCGGCCGACCGAACCGGGCGATGTCGGCGTGCGCATGCCCTGCAATGTGCTCGAAGTGCTGGTCAAGGTCGGCCAAAAGGTCGACGCCGGCCAGGCCGTGCTGGTCACCGAGGCGATGAAGATGGAGACCGAAGTGACCGCGCCGATCGCCGGCATCGTGAAGGCGGTGCATGTGGTCAAGGGCGAACCCGCCAACCCCGACGAAGTCTTGATCGAAATCACCCCACAGGAATCCGCTTGACGATGAAACCGATGCTCGCGGATGACGCCGCGCTCGACCTTGCCGCCGATCTCTTGCGCCAAGGGCGCCTGGTCGCCTTTCCGACCGAAACGGTTTACGGCCTGGGCGCCGACGCCTCGAATGCGCAGGCGGTCGGCCGCATCTTCGCGGCCAAGGGGCGCCCCGCCGATCATCCGTTGATCGTGCATATCGCAGATGCGAGCTGTTTGACCGATTGGGCCGAGACCGTGCCCGAGGCGGCCTGGCTGTTGGCCGAACATTTCTGGCCCGGCCCCCTGGCGATGATCCTGAAAAAGCAGCCGCAGGTGCCGGATGCGGTGACCGGCGGCCAGCCGACCGTGGGCATTCGCGTACCGAACCATCCGGTCGCTTTGAGTCTGCTCAGAAAGTTCGGCGGCGGCATCGCCGCGCCCTCGGCGAACCGTTTCTGCCGGATCAGCCCAACCACGGCCCAGCATGTCGAGGAAGAACTCGGCGACAGCGTCGATCTGATTCTCGACGGCGGTCCCTGCGAAGTCGGCGTCGAATCGACGATCATCGATTTGAGCGGCGCCCAGCCGCGGCTGCTTCGGCCCGGCCGAATCACCCGGCAACAGATCGAAGCGCTGATCGGCGTACCCTTAGTGGTCGCGGCCAAGAGCGATGAAGCGCCCGATATTCGTGCGCCAGGCCTCTTGGCCGTGCATTACGCGCCGAGTACGGCGGCGCTGTTATGCCGGACCGATGAACTCTCGGCCACACTCGCAGAACTCGACGCGCTAGGACGGCGCGTCGGTCTGATCGCCTACCATCGCCCGATTCGTCCGCTGCATCTGGAACATATCCTGTACATGCCGGAAGCCGCACACGACTATGCGCAGGCGCTCTATGCGGCCTTACGCGAGATGGATAATCTTCAACTGGATATGATCGTGGTCGAGCAGCCGTCCGAGGGCGATGCCTGGCAGGCTGTCAACGATCGGCTGCGTAAGGCGACCGTGCCTGCATCAACTATCTTTGGCTGATTCATGCCGGTTACCGTGAAAATCGAAAAGCGAATGGTGGGAGCGACGCCTACGTCGCGATTAAAGGCTCCAGTCGCGACGTGGGCGTCGCTCCCACAGACGAGTTTCATTTGCGGGGTGAGGAAATCCCTCTCATGGCAAGTCGCAGTTGCCGAGAAGGCTGAGGTAAGAGGATAAATGCCGCACACACTTTTCAACGCAGAAGCCGGACTCGCCTTCGACCGCGCCCACATCTGGCACCCCTACACCTCGATGACCGCGCCCGACCCGGTTTACCCGGTCGTCTCGGCCAACGGCGTGATGATCAAACTCGCGGACGGCCGCGAATTGATCGACGGCATGTCGTCCTGGTGGTCGGCGATCCACGGCTACAACCATCCGGGCCTGAACGAAGCCGCGACCGAACAGCTCGGCAAGATGGCGCATGTAATGTTCGGCGGCCTGACCCATCCGCCCGCGATCGAACTGGCCGAACGCCTGCTGGCCATCTGCCCTCCGGGTCTGGACAAGGTGTTTTTCTGCGACTCCGGCTCGGTCGGCGTCGAGGTCGCCTTGAAGATGGCGCTGCAATACTGGCAGGCGCAAGGCCGAACCGAAAAGCACCGTTTCATTGCACTCGGCGGCGGTTACCACGGCGACACCTTTGGCGCGATGTCGGTCTGCGATCCGGTCACCGGCATGCACCATCTGTTCCAGTCGGTGCTGCCGAAACACCATTTCGCGCCCCGCCCCGCTTGCCGCTTCGGCGAAGCCTGGACCGGCCGCGACAGTGAAGGCCTCGAAGCCTTATTGAAAGCACACGCCGGCACCTGCGCCGCGCTGATCCTCGAACCGATCGTGCAGGGCGCGGGCGGCATGTGGTTTTACCACCCCGAGTATCTGAAGGCCGCGCGCGAGCTATGCGATCAATATCAGGTGCTGTTGATTGCCGATGAGATCGCGACCGGCTTCGGCCGCACAGGGAGTTTGTTCGCCTGCGAGCATGCGGGCATCGCGCCCGACATATTATGCGTCGGCAAGGCCCTGACCGGCGGCTATCTGAGTCTTGCGGCCACGTTATGCACAAGCCAGATCGCCGAAACGATCTCGAACGGCGAGGCTGGCTGTTTCATGCATGGCCCGACCTTCATGGGCAATCCGCTGGCCTGTAGCATCGCCTCGGCCAGCATCGATCTGCTGCTGTCTTCCGACTGGCAAAACCGCGTCAGCCGAATAGAGGCCGGGCTCAGCAAAGGCCTCGCTCCATGCAGAGACCTGCCGGGCGTCGCCGATGTCCGAGTGCTCGGCGCGATCGGCGTGATCGAGATGACGGCTCCCGTAAAGGTCGCGGCCGTGCAGAAATTGCTGATGGAAAGCGGCGTCTGGCTGCGGCCCTTCGGCCGCCTGATCTATACGATGCCGCCTTACATCATCAATGAAACCCAACTGGAACACCTGACCTCGGCAATACATGCCACCATCAAGCAATTGAGCGATTAGCCGTTTATCTGGTTCCCACGCGCTGCGCTACCGCCATTAAGTTAAGGCGGTTATCTCCCTCTCCCTTCGGGAGAGGGTCGGGGTGAGGGGAATAAAATAAGGAAAAATACTTTATTTTGATCCCCTCATCCTAGCCTTCTCCCGGAGGGAGAAGGGACCGGCCATCCTTAACTTAATAGCAGTGACGCGGCGCGCGGGAACGAGATGAACCCTTATCAAGACTTTTTCAAAACGCGGTCAAATAGGTCCAATACCAAGATGAGTATACTCACCCAACTCCATGCCGATATCGAAGCGCGCGTACAGGCCATCCGGGGCGATCATCCCGATTGGCTATGCCGCATGGGCTGCGACGGCTGTTGCCGACGGCTCGCCGAAATCCCCCGGCTCACTGCGGAGGAATGGGATTTGCTGCGGGAGGGACTGGCCGCGCTGCCACCGGAGCAGCTTCGGGAAATCGGCCTGAACATCGCCGCGCTGGCCGAGCAGACATCGCGCCCCATTGTCTGTCCTCTCCTGGATCAGTCGGCGGGAGCCTGCCGGGTTTATGCTCACCGCCCGGCGGCTTGCCGAACTTACGGGTTCTACGTCCAGCGCGACAAGGGGCTTTATTGCAAGGACATCGAATCGCGCGTGTCCGGCGGAGACTGGGCCGAGGTGGTGTGGGGCAATCAGGACGCTATAGACCGCCGTCTCAGCGGTCTGGGAGATAGCCGTGATTTAACCGAGTGGTTCGTGAGCTGGAAGAAGGGCGGGGACACGATTTGAAAGCGTGTAGCCCGGATGAAACGCAGTGAAATCCGGGATCACCGAAGCCCGCAGTTACCCGGATTCGCTGCGCTACATCCGGGGCTACTTGGCTACATTCAGCTGAATAGCCGATTTCGACCCTAATAAGCCACGCCCCCATTTTTAATGGCCATCATCAACAGTATTCTCCAGAATACTGTAAACCACGCTAGAAATTATTCCCTGTTATTTTTTTTTATAAAAATTACTGGTGTAGCAAGACATAAGCGCGCCCCTAACCAATGCAACATCATTTTGTTGATAGAGTTTACTATTCTTATCGCTCAGGGTAGGCATAAGATTTTTAGTTTCATCGGAAATATCTCTATCGCTAAAAACTTCATCAGCTACACAATTACAGTAAGAGTTAGCCTGTTCTGTAGGACGTGTAGAACTCTCCTGCTTTATACAGTTATTAATGAAAACTGGCTTAACCTTGTATGTATCACTATTATCTCCACTACATGCCGACAAATCGATACATAAAGCCGCTATAAACACTAAAATTTTCTTATTCATTTCATTCCTTATTATTGGTTATTATTATGGGGAAATTGTATTTACTTTTTAATTAAACAGGGTGGACGATGAGTTGATCGTATGAAGATACTATCTGCAAGTGCTTTCCACAAGGACTCGCGCAATGTTTGGTCTAAAGGGATTATTATATCATGCCAGATTGCGATGCAACCGGTATTGTTTTGGGTAGTCACACCAAAAAATAACGGGAGTCAAAATTAGAATTTTCTCGTAAACTGAAACGTAGGAAATTCTACATGAAAAAAATCAGGTAGGTCGGGCACGCTTTTTGTGCCCGACATTCGAAGCCTCAATATCGCGTAATACGTTTTCCTTTGCTACCATTCCATTTCTGGCGGCCATATGTCTGGCAACGATAAAGCTGTTGTCCGGCCTACTCGGCTTGCCGCACATACGGATTCTACGTCCAGCGCGACAAGGGGCTTTGCTGTGCAAGGACATCGAAACGCGCGTGATTGTCGGAGACTGGTCCGAGCTGGTGTGGGGCAACCACGACGCTATCGACCGCCGTCTCTGCGTTCTGGGCGATGTCCGCGAATTGACAGGGCGGTTCGCGCGTTGGAAGGAGGGCGTGGACATGGATTGAACTGGTCCTATCGATCTTCAGCCCTTCAATTCATATCCTTAAATTTCGGTTGATGTCTTATTTCGGTCATTTAAGATGTACCTTTTAGAATTATCCAAGCCCATTTATGATCATAAAATGCATTTTATATCATATAGATAATTTATCGTTGAGCCTCCATTCTTGACAATGAAGCGGGAAACGGTGTACGTTAGACTTGTCTGTGTAATAACTTGTTATTTGCGCTGCAGTAGTCATGGCAAGTCTTATTAGGGCAACAAAATTTTAATAAATCAATTAGAGGAGGAAGGTAGCTTTTATGGATAGCATATGGTCCGATATTATCAAAGCTACTGGTTCGGTAGGCGTAGTAGCATTTCTCATATATTTCGTTCTGGGTCACGTTTACAGTGATCAAATTGTGGCATTGTTTGGCAGTGATAAGCTATTCGCATTAACAGTCATTGTCATCGCAGCCCTCCTTATTGTCCTTTTAGTCTCCATCCTCAAGTCAAAAGAAAAAACGGAGCCCTCTCACCCATCTGACGGGCCGAAAATTACATACAGCGGTAACTCGACTCATAACGGAGATAATAATTTCTAGTTATGGACGTAGGTGCACAGTATCAAAGCCAAGCCAACCACATAGGCGATAATAACTTTATCCCTCTCACTAGCCTTGAGACAGCTATAGAACAAGTTAAAAAAGCGTGCCGTGGCGAAGACAAACTGGTTGAAATTCTTGATGATTTAGTTGAATACATAACAGATCATCCTGAACGAAAGATCGTAGGATTACAAAAGAAGCTAGAGAATGGTAACCGGCATGATTTATTTGCTCGAGCTAGTTTTCTCAAGAACAAGTTTGCTCGGCGTGTTGCGAAAAATCAGATGTCGGTTACTGAGCAACAGGTATACATCCAGATTCTTTCAGCGATCAATACAACTTGGTATCAAATCATCCATCCCAAAATTATTTCTGGGTCGAATAATCATGAAGTTGATCAACTGATATTCGATAACCTGATAAAGCCCATTCATCAGGCGATTGTCAGATTTGATTCTACTATAACATCAGAAACAGTATGTGGAATGCTTTATTTTCTAACTGGAAAATGCCACCTTATTTGGGAGCCAGAATGTTAATGTATCATCCAGCACAAGATATTAATCACTGTGTTTTTAGAACATTACTTCTTCTCGAGCACACTGTCCATGAATATATTGACCTTGATTTGTATCGGTTGCTTGATTTTTATATTGTTTTCCCTCACATGCTAAAGCATATTAGCCCGCTCCCTACTGAACTGCGAATTTATAAGCGCTTACTTACAAAAATACCTGATCCGTTCGAATCCATGCGTAATACGAAGCGCATCCTGTATGAGCTTGAATCTTTACAAACAGTAGCTCTTCACAGCCTTATAGCAAAGCAGTTAATCGATATCGACAGTTATAAAGCTAAACGTGTTAGACGTACATCTGCACCAATTCCAGAAGAGCTTAACGCGGCAATTCAATCTTCCGAACAAGCTCAGAATGAGTGGTTCCGTATGGTGGTAAACGAACTCCCAATTATTAATTTTGGCGGCAAAAATGGTCTAAAAAAGAGGACTGGCTTGATGGAGTTTAGATATGACATGGACACACAATGAGCCACTCTAGATTATTAGTTAATCGATTTGTCATTTGTAAGTCAGGTCACTTCGTTTATGACCAACGGTTTCATAGTGGTGTAAACATTATTCGTGGTGTTAACACAACAGGCAAAACAACGATCATAGATTTACTTTCCTATGCTCTTGGGGCGGTTATAACTGAGTGGACTCAAGAGCAGCTCAGTTGTGATTGGGTCATGGGAGAGGTGGCGATAAATGGCGTTATTTTTTGCCTTAAAAGAGACATCACTGACAGCGGGCAAGCGAAGATGTCTATTTTCGAGGGGAAATTCGATAATGCTCTGAATTCTGTCACAAACTGGACGCAATATTCTATGCGTCGGAGCGATGAACGCCATAGCTTTTCTCAACAAATCTTCGAATTACTGGGTTTACCAAGACACAAAACGGATGATTCTAAAAATTTAACATTACATCAGATCCTTCGCTTGATGTATGTAGATCAACTTTCTTCAACAACGAAACTCCTTAAAGAAGACAAGGAATTTGACAATGCCACTTTTCGGCGAGCTATTGGTGAATATTTATTAGGTATTGATGACCTTGAGGCGCTCAACTTAAGGCAAGATCTGTTGGCTGCCAACAAAGACTTCGAAAAGCTGAATGGTGAACTTAATGCTATTTATCGGCTATTTGGGCGTGATGTAGCTCAGTTTAACATGCAAGCACTGAACCATGAGATTGCAGAAATTGCCTCCCGACTAGAAGAGCTCAAAGGTCAGAAAACGGAAGTATTACGATCTAAATCAAAAGATCTAAACGAACAGGCAATTGCAAAAGCTAACTCGCTTCAGAATGAGGTAGACCTATTATCTTCAAAAAAACAGACGCTAGAGACAACTAAAGCTGATGTTACAATTGAATTGATTGAAACCGAGTTGTTCATTCATTCACTTTATGACAGAAAGGCAGCTTTAGAACAATCAAGGCTTGCATTTTCTTCCCTGGGTGGGGTCCATTTTAAGTACTGCCCTGCCTGTTTAGAGCCGATTTCTGACCAGAAACATTCAGGTTGCCGCCTCTGTAAAACAGAGCATCATGAGAGCAGTCGGGATGTAGCCTATGTTCAAATGTTAAATGAATTGAACTTCCAAATCCGAGAAAGCGAAGCGCTCATAAAGGAGTTCAGAGAGACTTTAGATAACATCAATGGGCAACTGCCTATTATTAATCGGGGACTTGAAGAAGCCAAGTTTGAATATCAAGATTTGGAGGTAACGGCAGAATCAAAAAATGCAATGATAGCGGAAATAGCATCTGAAATGGGTTTTTGTAAAAGCCAAATACTCGCATTGGAAGGGCGTAGGGAACATATAAACAAAGTCGAATCTTTGCGCCAAGAGAAAGAAAAAGCCAATAAGCGTATTCAAAGTCTGCAAGATAAGCTCGATCAGATTAATGCGAGTCAGGCCGATAGGTACAACAAAGTTTATTATTCAATAGAATCCAAAGCTAGCCAATTATTAGCTAAAGATGGTAGTTATGAGTCAACTTTTGATGCAGTAGAGGAAGTTAGCTTCGACTTCGCTAAAGACAAAATGTTTGTAAATGGGCGTAGCAAGTTTTCGGCAAGTTCGATGGTCATAATGAAAAACAGTATACGTTTAGCAATTTTTTTGTATGCTGTCGAAGACAAGCTCACACGCCTACCCAACTTCTTGATTATGGACAACATCGAAGATAAAGGGATGGTTGCTGAACGTAGTCAGAATTTTCAACGAATCATAGTTTCAGAGTGTGAAAAGTTAAATAACGATTATCAGCTAATTTTTACAACCTCAATGATTGCCCCAGAGCTGAACGATACAACTATGTGTGTTGGCCCATTTTATGAAAAAGGCATGCACACGTTAGATTTTAGTGGAAAATGATCTAACCGGCATAAACTCATAAGCTTTGCCCGGTCGCCAGCCAATGCGCACATTCCGGCCCCAGTTCCCGAACCGCGCGCGCTTCATATGCGGCCGATTCCTCCATGCTCAACACATCCTTCCAGCGCCCGTTCACGCCCTTATGAATGAACACCTCGGCCCCACCGTCCCAGCAGGCGCCGCCCAACGGAACGCTATTCGCCGCGTTCTTTTTCATCCAGTCAAACGAACAGTATTCGACGATCGAATCCCAACGGGACTCGTCGATCGGAATGTCGAGAAAACGGGCGATGCGGCGCATCTCGGCAGGCGCGTCATGCTTCAGGTTGTTGAAATGCACGAACAGGCAATTAGGCAGGTTACGGTATTGCCACCAGGTGCGCACATTTTCCCAGAACGGCCAGAACGGATGGCCGTCCCGGTCCATCCAGTCGCGCCAATAGTCGCGGATGTCGGCGGGCGGCGGCGCGATCGGCGGGCCGACCCGGCCCGGCGTATCATTGAGCAAGTCGTACCAGAGCTGATTGGCATTCGCATGGTGATTGTACATACTCCAGACCACATCCCGGCCGTCGCGCGCGATATAGATGTATTTCGCTTCGGGCGAATAAACCAGCGCATCGAGCGGCAGATGCGTCTTGATGAGTCGGCGGTGCGTCTGCGCCGCGAGCATGGACAATTTGACGTCCTTGGCCGGTATGCGCAGGTCCAGCCAGGGCGACATCTCCGCGACCTGCAAACTCGGATCGCCGTTGAAAACCAGCTGTGCGACGATCTGCTGCATCCAGGTCGTGCCGGCTTTTGCATAGGTCGCGATGATGATGTCGTCGTTCCGAAAGGCAAAGTCGTTCCAGACGGTCGAATCGAAATGATGATTATGCAGTTCTCGGATTTTGGCCGGCCATGAGTGATATGCTGTCGACATGGATACTTTTGGAATTTCGGTTAAGGGAAAAATCAGGTAGCATTGCAGCATAAACGCAAGCAACGCAGCCTGAGACAGACCGATAACTTTACGGTTAGACTCTCCTCCTGTCAATCAACACAATTAAAGTCAATCCAGGCTAAAATTTACTGTTTGCAGAACTTTTTTAAAATCGTATCCGTCTTCCTTAATAACGCATAATTACAATAGAAGGCACACAATAGATGAGTACAGTATTGGTAACCGGCGCGAACCGGGGTTTGGGATTGGAGTTTTGCCGGCAATATGCCGCCGATGGCTGGAACGTCTTGGCCTGTTGCCGGCATCCGGAAAAGGCCGACAAATTGGCCAGCCTTGCCAATGTGCGGGTGCTGCCGCTGGATGTGACCGATTTTGCCCAGATCGACCGGCTGGCAAAAGAACTGAAGGATACCCCGATCGACGTGCTGATCAACAACGCCGGCGTATTCGGCGACAGTCCAGGCCTCAGCTTCGGACAGCTGGATTATGCGGCGTGGACCCGCACCCTGCTGATCAATACGCAGGCGCCGGTCAAGATGGCCGAAGCGTTCCTGCCGCATCTGCAGCGCGGCAAACTCAAAAGGCTGGTGTCGATCAGCAGCCAAATGGCCAGCATCGCCGACAACGGCAGCGGCGGCAGCATTTTGTACCGGACCAGCAAGGCCGCGCTGAATGCGGCGATGAAGAGTCTTGCGATCGATCTGAAAGATCTCGGCATCGGCGTGTTCATCTTGCATCCGGGCTGGGTCAAGACCGACATGGGCGGGCCGAATGCGCTGATCGACGCGGAACTGAGCGTGATGGGCATGCGGCGGGTGATCGCGGAATCGACGCTGCAGCAGAGCGGCGGTTTTTTGAGGTTCGAGGGTTCGGTTTTGCCTTGGTAAATTTGTCACGATCCTGTCACGGAGCCGGCCTATACTGAAATAATTATTCATTATTGGTCTGAAAGGTGACGTTATGTTGCAGATATTGACTGACATAAAAAGCAAGTTTTCTCCGAACCCGGTCTGGCAGGATTTCGAGCAAATCAGCGACAGCTTCGATCTGGCGCTGAGTCCTGAAGTGCTCGGCTGGTTCGAACAACAAAACGGCCATACGACTGCCCGCAACAAAAGGATTAACGGCGCCGAGCTGGACGAATACGAATTATCATTGAGCTAACCCCCCAATCCACCTGCCTCATGCAGACCGGATTTGCTGCGCCCCCCTTCGCCGAGAAATCCGGTCTGTATTTTTTTATTGCAATTCATGCGCGATTTTGCTCGCTGACATGATTTTTCCGCCATAAACCACAAATTGATACAATGGAAATTCCATTGCTTCCATCGCTATCATGTTGCCCAACGACCCTAAAATCATCCGCATTGCCCAAACCTCGGCCACCAAGGAACTGTCAAAGACCCAAAAGCAGTTCAACAACCTGATCAAAAGAATCGAGACGCAGAAACAGGCGCTGCTCGAATGGCAGGAAACCCTGCCGGTTTACAATCAAAAAGTATCCAGCGAATACGAGGTGCTTTGGGATGCGTACAACCAACATCGCGTCGACCTGGTTTATCTTCTCGATCGCGCCCATGGCGACAAGTCGTTCACCAAAAGCGACAAAGCCAAAATCACACACATCCTGACCGAATTGGCCGAGGAGTTGATTCTCGAACACGGCAAGGACGAGTTGAAGGAAGTGTATAACAAACACAGCGAAGACGACATCGATGCGGCGCAGGAGGAAGCCGATGCGATGGCTGGGGAACTGATGAAATCGATGATGGGCGGCATGTTCGGCATCGACATCGACATCGACGACGATATCGATGTCAGCTCCCCGGAAAAGCTGCGCGAATTCATGCAGCAAAAAATGCAGGAGGCCGAGGCCGAGCACGTCGAACAGCAACGGCAGGCCGAGGAAAAGCGCGCCGAGCGCAAAAAAACGAAGAAACAGCTCGAAAAGGAAGCCAAACAGCAGCAGGAAGCACAGAATATCAGCCAGTCGATCCGCGAAGTGTACCGCAAGCTGGCCGGAGCCTTGCATCCCGACCGCGAACCGGACGCAGAGGAACGCGAACGCAAGACCAAACTGATGCAGCGCGTCAACGCCGCCTACGAAAAAAAGAATTTATTGGAACTGCTGGAATTGCAGCTCGAAGCCGAGCAGATCGATCAGGAACATCTGAACACGATCGCCGAAGACCGCCTCAAATATTTCATCAAGATACTGAAGGAACAAGCGCGCGAGCTGGAACAGGAAGTGATGGGCTATCAGATGGAATTCAATCAGCGCATGAATCGTCCGCCTCTGGCGCGGCTGAATCCGAAAACGCTAATAATGTCGCTGGAGATGGATATCCGCTCGTTGCGCAGCGACATCGGCAGGCTGAAAGACGAGATCAAGCTATTCAAGAACACGCCATCCCTGAAGGCATTTTTAAAATCCTACAAGATTCAGAGAAGTCGGCCGGCGGATGATTTCGATGATTTTATCGGCGGCTTCCTGCATCCGGATAATTTTAGATAAAACTCACTTCATCATTCCCACGCAGAGCGTCACTGCCATTAAGTTAATGGCGGTTATCTCCCTCTCCCTTCGGGAGAGGGTCGGGGTGAGGGAAATAAAATAAGGAAAAATCCATTATTTTGATCCCCTCGGCAATAGCTCCTGCATCCTTGCAGTCGTCATCCTAGCCTTCTCCCGGAGGGAGAAGGGAACCGGCCATCCTTAACTTAAGGACAGTGACGCAGAGCATGGGAACCATTCCCTCATTCATCTTCCCGCTTGATGTCCAGCATCAGCTCGCCGGCCGCATCCTCGGACAGGATGAACAGGATCGGCCGGCAACACACCGAACAGTCCTCGTAATAACGCTGCGGACCGGCCGAGGTATCGACCAGCACATCGAGCGGCTCGCCGCAATACGGGCAATCAATCACAATCTCGTCAGGTTCCAGCATGTTCACACCTTGAGCAATAATTTGTCGAGCCAGGCATAAGGCAACAGCCGTTTCAGCGTGCCGAACAGATAAGTCGGAAAGGTCACATAATAACGGATTTGCGGCCGTTTCGCTTCGAGCGCATGCACGACTTTTTTCGCGACCGCCTCGGCAGGCAGCGTGAAAGGCACTGCCGCACCTTCCTTTTGCAGACGCGCTTCCATCGCCAGGTATTTGTCTCGATGCGCGCTGTGCTCGATGACGATATTTTGTTTGTATAGCGCGAACGAATTTTGCCGGAAGTGACTCAGGATAGGCCCCGGCTCGATCAGCGAAATGTGAATGCCGGTGCCGCGCAGTTCCAGGCGCAAGGTATCGGCCAGCCCTTCGAGCGCGAATTTGCTCGCATTGTAGGCGCCGCGGTAAGTCAATGCGACCAAGCCCAGGACCGAGCTGTTATAGATAATGCGGCCGTGGCCTTGCTTGCGCATCACCGGAATGATCAGGTTGGTCAATTCGTGCGTGCCGAACAGGTTGGTTTCAAACTGGAAACGCAGCACCTCGCGGCTCAAGTCCTCGACCGCGCCGGGCTGGCCGAAGGCGCCGTTGTTGAACAGCGCATCCAGCTTGCCGCCGGTCAATGCGAGCGCTTTCTCGACCGCCTGCTGGATACTGGCGCTGTCGGCCAGATCCAATTGCAGCGCGGTGAAGCCTTCGGCCTGCAAGCGGGCGACATCGTCGGCCCTGCGCGCGGTCGCGATGACCGTATGGCCGCGCTCTTTCAGCACCTTTGCGGTCGTATAGCCGATGCCGGTCGAACAACCGGTGATCAAAATGGTTTTTGTTGCGTTCATCGGATTATTCGGATTTCAGTTCCTGCTCGGTGAAATAATATTTTTTTGCGCTGCTGCAATCGACCAGGAACACCAGGGCGTCATCCGTGCTCTTGCTGTTCAGTTCGGCCGCTTCGACCCTTCCGCATTGGTTGGTTGCCAGGGCTTTTTCGGCCGCGAGGCGTCTGAAGCGCTCGATGTCCGGCAGCCGAGCCGAGAAATTTTGCACCAGCGCCGGCAATTGCTCCGGATCGTAAGGCGGTATCGCAAACGCCGAGTATTTTAACGGGTTATTCTTGATCAGAAACTGATTTTTTGCGCTTTCGTCTTTTGCGGCCTGTTTCAACTTCGCCAGCTTCTCGGCCAGTTTTTGTTCCTGCTGTTGTTGTTCGGTCAATTTGGCCTGTGCTTCCTGCTCTTTCAGCTCTTGCTGTTTTCTTTCCTGATTCAGATCCTTGGTGACGCCGGTCTTGATATCGACCTGCACATTGCCTTGCCCGCCCAAACAGGCCTGCGCTTTATATACGATTTTGCCGGTTTCGTCGGTGCATTTATAAACCCCTGCCGTCGCCGAGAGCGTCGCGAGCGAACACAGGCCGCCGAATAAAATAATACTGAGTTTCATGGTGATTTTCGCCTATCCGGGAGTGAAATAGACATTGATTATAGGCGAATTCACCGGCATGAAGTATGCGCCGGATCTCTATTTTCCAGCCTTCGCGCGAACAGCATGAACAGCAGCGCGGTAGCCAGCATCAAGCTGGTAAAGAACCAGAAATAAGCGGCGCCGGACAGCTGAGCGCCGGCGTCCAAATGTTGCAGCAGAAAATTGATCGCGCTGGTGAAGAGATTGCCGAGCGACACCGACAAAAAATAAGCCGCCATCACCAGCGATTTGGCCGATTTCGGCGCCTCGGTATAGGAATATTCAAGACAGGTGATCGACACCATCACTTCGGCCGCGGTCATCAACAAATAAGCCGGCAACTGCCAGACGATATGGACTCGCAGGCCCTGATCAAGCTGCATTTGAATGACTGCCGGAATCGCAAACGCCAGCACGGCCAACAGCAGGCCCAGCGCAATCTTGGTCAACGCGGTCAATTGGATGTGGCGGTTCAGGAACGGATAAACGCGATAGGAAAAGCAGGGCGTCAGCAGCATGATCAACAGCGGATTCAAGGCCTGGATCTGCGAAGACAAGAGTTCGGCGTCGCCGATGCGCCTATCCATCTTCTCGGCCTGCAATACCCAGGACGAGCCGATTTGTTCGAACAGCGCCCAAAATACTGCGATCAGCGCATAAATGATCGCCAACTTGCCGAGTGCCGGCCAATTCAAATCCTTGACCAGCTGCTGACCTGCCGGCGGAATTTGCACGAAGCGGCGGCGCCCCGACCAAAACACCCCGGTTGCCAATAACATCAACACACCCGGCGCGGCAAATGCGGCCGACGAGCCGGCATGATCGAGCAGCCAGGGCACGATCAGCATCGCAAGGAATGCGCCGAGATTGATCGCGACATAAAACCAGCCGAAAACCCTGCCAAGCAGATGCGCATTGCCGCTGCCGAATTGATCGCCGACATGGGCGGATACGCAAGGCTTGATGCCGCCCGCGCCGATCGCGATCAAGCCGAGGCCAAGCGCCAGTCCCAAGCGGGTGTCGTCGACGGCCAGGCTCAAATGGCCGAGGCAATAAATGAGCGACAACACGATGATCGTCCGGTATTTGCCCCAAAAAAAGTCGGCTAGCAAGGCACCGAACACCGGCATCAGATAAACGGCCGCAACAAATAAATGGAAATAACCCTGCGCTTCCTGTTCGGTCATCGGGTCGCGCTGTCCCGACGCATTCATCAGATGCTGGGTCATGAAAATGACCAGAATCGCGCGCATGCCGTAGTAGCTGAAGCGTTCGGCCGCTTCGTTACCGATGATGTAGGGAATGCCTTTTGGCAAAACTATTGATGTATCTTGTTGATTTTTATAGGACGCCATGTTTTTCTTCACAATGATGCTGGCGCAGTAATCGTAACAAAATGAAAGATTTAAAATCTATTTATTACTATTAGCCTGAAAAATGGTGTGGATAAGTCAAAATAACACAGACTTATCAACAGGTTGTTTTGCAGGGTAAGCTGTCGTTAAGATGGCGGTCAACGTGTTGATGGGTTGTGGATAAGTGTGTGCATAATTTTGTCCACAGGTCTGTCCACAGCAAATACCGCTTTTTCCCACAGACTTACTCTCTATGATTGCCGACCTGAAACGGGATAGAATATTGAACCATTGCCGAAAAACGCGTTCATACGGCAAAATCTTGCTCAACGTTGTTGTCACCAAGGATTCAACGAGACGGAAAACATGTCGGAAAACCACAAGCAGAACATCGCGCAACTTGCGCTGATCAAACTCAAAAACTACATCAACAGCGAAATCATCGGCCAGGAGGTGCTGGTCGAACGGATGCTGATCGGTTTATTGGCCGACGGCCATATCCTGGTCGAAGGCGCGCCGGGTTTGGCCAAGACGCGTGCGATCAATGTCTTGAGCAAAGGCATTCAAGGCGATTTTCACCGGGTGCAATTCACGCCGGACCTGTTGCCGGCCGATCTGACCGGCACCGAAATCTACCGCCCGCAGCAAGGCACGTTTGAATTCCAGAAAGGGCCGTTGTTTCATAATCTGATTCTGGCCGACGAGATCAACCGCTCGCCGGCCAAGGTGCAGGCGGCATTGCTCGAAGCGATGGCCGAACGGCAGATCACGGTCGGCCAAGCCACCTATCCGTTGCCGGAGCTGTTCATGGTGATGGCGACGCAAAATCCGATCGAACAGGAAGGCACTTATCCCTTGCCCGAAGCGCAGCTCGACCGGTTTTTGCTGCATGTGAGGGTCGATTATCCGAATCCGAAGCATGAAAAAGACATTCTGCATCTGGCCAGAAGGGAGGCGCGTTCGGAAGTGCTGAAAAAAACCGAACGTTTCGAGTCGATCTCGCAGCAAACCCTGTTCACCGCGCGCAACGAAGTGCTCGACGTGTACATGGCCGAGGCGCTGGAAGATTATTTGCTGCAAATCATCCTGGCGACGCGGACCCCCGAGGCCTATGGCCGCGATCTGGCAGCCTGGCTGCAATACGGCGCGAGTCCCAGGGCCAGCATCGCGCTCGACCGTTGCGCCCGCGCCAAGGCCTGGCTTGATCAGCGCGATTTCGTCGGCCCCGAAGACATTCAGGACATCGCCTTCGACGTGCTGCGTCATCGTCTGATTTTGTCCTACGAAGCCGAGGCCGAAGGCATCACCGCCGATCATGTGATCAGGGAATTGATTGCCCGTATTGCCGTTCCGTAAATGCTGTTCACTAAACCTGCAGTCAATCATCACCCGTCCGTGACGCCCGACGAGCTGATCTCGGTCAGCCTGAAAACCTTGATCGACCTGGCCCGGCCCGCGGCGGGACTGACGCATCCGCGTAGCGCTATCCGTTCGATCCAGAGCGGCGGCTACCTGTCTCGCTTCAAGGGACGCGGCATGGAATTCGACGAGACGCGGCTTTATCAACCCGGCGACGATCTGCGCACGATCGACTGGCGCGTGACCGCGCGCACCGGCACGCCGCATACGAAGATTTTTCGCGAGGAGCGCGAGCGGCCGGTGTTCATTTCGGTCGACGACCGCCCGGCGATGCATTTCGCGACCCGCGGCGTATTCAAATCGGTGCTGGCCGCGAAGCTGGCGGCACTGCTGGCCTGGACCGCAGAACATCACGGGGACCGTATCGGCGGCCAGATTTTTTCCGAGCAGGACTGCCGGGAGCTGAAGCCGCAAAACGGCAAACAGGCGGTGCTGCATTTATTGCATGCGTTGATCGACCGCCCCGTTCAGAACCAGCCGGCCGCCTACGCCTTCGAACAAATCCTGGCCCGGCTGGTCAAGCATGTCCGCCCCGGCAGCCGGGTTTATATCATCAGCGATTTTCGCGGCGTCAACGAAGCGGCCGAGGTCCATCTGTCGCGGCTCTCCGAACATTGCGACGTGGCCTTGCTCTTCGTGTTCGATGCATTGGAACAAAGTCTTCCGGAAAAAGGCCGCTACCGCTTTACCGACGGCGAACGCGATGTGGTGATGGACAGCGCCGATGCGCGCCGGCTGGCCGATTACCGCCAGCGTTTCGCGGAGCATTTAGAGCGCCTGCAAACGCTCGCCCGCAAGGAAAATCTGCAACTGATCTTGTGCGGCACTGCGGACGATCCGGTGCAGCGCCTGAAGACCCTGCTGCGAGGCCAGTAATGTCGGTCACCGATTTACCGCTGCGCGACATCCACATTCCGGAAGCGATCGGCGGGTGGCCGCCGGCGATCGGCTGGTGGGTTCTTGCAATCTTGATCCCGTTGCTGCTGGGGTTTTCAGTCTGGCTGTATAAACGGCTGACCCGGCTTACCGCGCTGAAGACCGCGCGCAAGTTGCTAAAGGCCTTGAGAAACGATACCTCGCTCGACGATCTGGCAAAAATTGCCGAACTGTCCGCCTTGCTGCGCCGCGTCGCGATCAGTACCGATAACCGCGCCGAAGTCGCGGGCTTAACCGGCCAAAACTGGCTCAGCTATCTCGATGGCGCGCTTAAGGGCGCGCCGTTCAGCGAAGGCCCCGGCCGCATCTTTCTCGACGCGCATTATCGAAAATCCGCGCCGTCCGAACCGGCGCTGCAGGACGTGTTCCAAGTCTGTGAAGACTGGCTCAAAGCGCAAAGCAAACGTAAAAAATGATTCAACTTATCTGGCCCTGGCTGATTATTCTTTTGCCGCTGCCCTGGCTGATCCGGCGTTTGCTGCCGCCGTTGCTGCCGGCCGAACAGGCGGCGCTGAAAGTGCCCTTCCTGGATGACTTTGCCGCCGGCAAGACCGATGCCGTTTCGCAGCCCCGAAAATGGCCGCTGCGTCTGGCGATGCTGGCGTGGCTGCTTTTAGTGATCGCCGGCATGCGTCCGCAATGGCTCGGCGAGCCGATCGAGCAGGGGATCAGCGGGCGCGACCTGATGCTCGCGATCGACCTGTCCGGCAGCATGGAAGAACAGGATTTCGTGATCAACAAGCAGCAGGTCGACCGCTTGACCGCGGCCAAATGGGTCGCCAGCGATTTCATCGAACGCCGGGCCGGCGACCGGATCGGCCTGATCCTGTTCGGCACCCAGGCTTATCTGCAAACGCCGCTGACCTTCGACCGCAAGACCGTCAATACCCTGCTCGATGAATCGGCGATCGGCCTGGCCGGCGACAACACCGCGATCGGCGATGCGATCGGCCTGGCAGTCAAGCGCTTGAAGAATCAGCCCGCCAACAGCCGGGTCTTGATCCTGATGACCGACGGCGCGAATACCGCCGGCGAGGTGTCGCCGTTGAAAGCGGCGGAACTGGCCGCGAATAATCAGTTGAAAATTTACACGATCGGCATCGGCGCGGACGAAATGGTCGTGCGCAGCCTGTTCGGCGCGCAGAAGGTCAATCCGTCGCGCGACCTCGACGAAAAAACCCTGCTCGACATCGCGCAAAAAACCGGCGGCCGTTATTTCCGCGCCCGCAACACCCGGGAATTGAACAATATCTATATGCTGCTGGACCAATTGGAGCCGGTCAACAAGGACAGCCAATATTTCCGTCCTCGGCAAGAACTGTTTTTCTGGCCTCTGGGCCTGGCGCTCGCCTTGGCGGCCGGGGTCTGTTTGTCACGTTTACGATGGTCATGAGTTTCAGCGAATTTCATTTTATCCGGCCCTACTGGCTGTTGGCATTGATTCCGGCGATCGCGCTTCTGGTCATGCTGCTGCGTCACAAGCTCAGCCGCGGCAACTGGGCTTCGGTTTGCGATCCGGCGCTGCTGCCCTATCTGCTCCAGGAGAAGGCGGTGCATACCAGCCGCAAGTCTCTGCTGCTCGGCGCCGTGATGGCGCTGCTGGCGATCGTCGCGCTGGCCGGCCCGACCTTTCAGCGCCTGCCATCGCCGGTGTTCAGAAACGATTCGGCCTTGGTGATCGCGCTGGATTTGTCGCGTTCGATGGATGCGGAAGACATCAAGCCGAGCCGCCTGATCCGGGCCCGCTACAAGATCGCCGATCTGTTGCAGCGGCGCAAGGACGGCCAGACCGCGCTGCTGGTGTTTGCGGGCGATGCGTTTACGGTGACCCCTTTGACCGACGATACCGAAACGATCGCGAGCCAACTGGAGGCATTGACGACCGACATCATGCCGACTCAGGGCAGTCAGGCGGAGGCGGCGCTGAATCTGGCCGTCCAATTGCTCCGGCAGGCCGGCCTGCAGAAAGGCGAGATCATCCTGATGACCGATGGCGTCGAATCGGATGCCGCACTTGCGGCCGCGAAAAAGTTGAACGGTTATCACTTGTCGGTGCTCGGCGTCGGCACCGCCGAAGGCGCGCCGATCGCACTGCCGAACGGCGGTTTCTTGAAGGACGAACAGGGCGCGATCGTCATTCCGAAACTGGACCCCAATAAACTTGCCGAATTGGCCGGCGCGGGCGGCGGCGTCTACCAAAGCATCACGGCGGACGACAGCGACATCGAAAACGTGCTGGCCAACCTCGATACGACCGTGCCGGAGGCGCAAGGCCATACGGAAAACCCGTTGCTGATCGACCTTTGGGACGATCTCGGCCCCTGGATCGTGCTCGCGGTGTTGCCTTTGGCCGCGCTCTCGTTCCGTCGGGGTTTATTGTGCGTCGCATTTTTGACTTTGCTGCCGCTGCCTGAAAACAGCTATGCGCTGGGCTGGCAGGATTTGTGGCGGACCAAGGATCAGCAGGCCGCGGCAGCTTTTGAGCAAAAGCAGTATGAGCGTGCGGCCGAATTGTTCGAGAACCCGGACTGGAAGGCGGCCGCACAATACCGTTCGGACAAGGCGCAGACCGGAAAATTGCAAGCGCCGAAGACCGCGACCGGTTTTTATAATCAGGGCAATGTGCTCGCGAAATCGGGCCGCTTCGAGGAAGCGATCGCCGCTTACGACAAATCGCTGGCGATCGATCCCAATAATGAAGACGCCATATATAATAAAAAACTGGTCGAAGAGGCGCTGAAACAGCAACAACAGCAACAACAGCAACAGAAAGATCAAAAGCAAGACTCGGAAAAGGAGCAACAGCAAAAGCCGCAGGATCAGTCCGCTTCCGAGCAGAAGCCCGAACAAAAAGACGAAAAAGCCGAAGCCAAGAACGGCGATAAGGCGCAGGAAAAACCCGAAACCGGCGCCGAGAAAGCGCCGGAGAAAGCCGAAGAGCCGCCAAAACAGTCCGAAGAGCAACAGGCCAAGGACAGCGCCGCGGCAAAGGAAGACCAGAAAGAATCGGACCCGGCCAAGCAAAATGAAGCGTCTGCGCAACCGATACCGCCGTCCGACGAAACGCAACAGGCCAATGAGCAATGGTTGAACCGGATTCCGGACGATCCGGCCGGTTTGTTGAAACGCAAATTCAAATACCAGTACGGCCAGCGCCAGCAGCGCTCCGGCAACAAGGCGCAAAATTGGTAATCCCGATGACTTTAATCAGATCTATGAGAATGCTGACGATGGTTAACAAGATCAATCGAAGCGGAGCCGTCCTGTGGCTGCTGTTATGTCAGGCGGTGTTGATGCATGCGGCCCTCGCGGCCACGATCCAGGCCACTGTCGATCGCAATCCGGTCAATCTGGACGAATCGTTTCAGATCGTCTTCAGCGCCGACGAAACGCCAGACGACGAGCCTGATTTCAGCCCGCTGGAGGAGGATTTCGATGTGCTTTCGCAAAGCCACAGCAATAATGTATCCCTGATCAACGGCAAGATGAGCCGTAGCGTGCGCTGGACCTTGAATGTGATGGCCAAACATGCGGGCAATCTGGAGGTGCCGGCGATCAGTTTCGGCAAGGACACGAGCGAGCCGGCCGCCTTGCTGGTGAACGAAAAATCCGGCAACGACGATTTGAGCAATCAGGAAGACATCTTCATCGAGGTCGAGGCGGCGCCGGAAAATCCTTATATCCAGTCGCAGATTTTATACACGGTCAGAATCTATAGCCGGGTCGAAATCGCCAGGGCGTCGATCGACGAGCCGGAGCAGGCCGATGCGGTGATCGAGAAGCTCGGCGACGACAAGAATTTCCAGACCCAGGTGAAGGGCGAGAACTATATGGTCACCGAACGCCGCTATGCGATTTTTCCGCAAAAAAGCGGCATGATCACGCTCGCCCCGCTGGTGCTGACCGCGGAAGTGCTCACGAACTCGCGCTCGGGCTTCAACGGCTTTTTCGGTTCGAACGTGACCCGCACCCAGCGTGCTTCCTCGAAGGCGATCAGCCTGACGGTCAAGCCGGCGCCGGCATCGTTTACCGGCAAGCACTGGCTGGCGGCCGAACAACTGGAGCTGAAGGAAGAATGGTCCGGCGATTTGAAGAACATCAAAGCCGGCGAGCCGGTGACCCGCACGCTGACCGTACTGGCCAAGGGCAGCACGGTCGGGCAATTGCCGGAACTGCACAAGGCGGCCTCGGAAGAGTCGGTCAAATTCTATCCGGATCAGCCGGTCCTGCAGGAGCAAAAAAACGTCGACGGCCTGTTGGCGAAGCGCCAGGAAAAAATCGCGTTGATCCCGGCTAAGGCGGGTTCATTCAAACTGCCGGCGATCGAAATTCCGTGGTTCAATACGCGGACTCAGCAAATGGAGATCGCGAAGATTCCCGAAACCACGATTGCCGTGGCGTCTTCAGGTCCTGCACCGGCTACAGAGCCCGCCAAACCTCTGGCGGTGAATCCGGAGGCCAAACTTCAGCCTTTGGTGATCGAGAGCCAGACCAGCGCGAGGCAAAATATCTGGATCTGGGTTTCTGCGGCCCTGGCGGCGGGCTGGCTGGCGACGGGGGTGTTTTTCCTGAGACGGCGGCCCCGGCGCGAAGCGGATAAGAATGAAACGCAAGAGATTAAGTCCTCGGGCGAATACCGCCAACACCTCAAACAAGCCTGCGCGGACAATGATCATTTGGCCGCGAAGAACGCCTTGCTGGACTGGGGGCGGGAGCAATTTAACGCGCACAGCCTGGGTGGAATCGCCAAGTGCTGCGATGCAAGGCTTCGGGATGAGATTCTGGCGTTGAACAAGGCGCTGTACTGCAAGGATGCGCAGCCGTGGCAAGGCAAGAAATTGTATCAGGCCTTTACCGAAAACAAGGCGCGGGAACAGTGGACGGCGGCCAAGGATGAGGCGCTGGAGCCGTTATTCCGCTTATAAAGGGCGCGCCTTCAAATATTCGAGCGCCATGAACAGCGCCGCGATCGAGCGTGCCTCGGTGCATTCGCCGGTCGCGATCAGCGCGTTGATCTCGGAGAGCTTCCAGGGCACCACTTCCAGTTCCTCGGGTTCGTCGCCGGCCAATTTTTCCGCGTACAGATCCTCGGCCAGGATGATCTCGGTCATGTGTTCGAGATAGGACGGCGCGAGCGAAAACGAACTCAGATGATGCAGCTTGTTCGCGCCGTAGCCGACTTCTTCCTTCAGCTCCCGGTTCGCGGCTTCCAGAAACGTCTCGCCCGGATCGGTCTTGCCTTTCGGCAGGCCCAGTTCGTAGCGATGCACGCCGGCCGAATATTCCCTGATCAGCAGCACGGTGTCGTCATCGAGCATCGGTATGATCAGCACCGCGCCGCCGGGCCTGCCGCGGGTCAGCCGCTCGAAACTGCGCTGCACGCCGTTGCTGAATTGGATATCGAGCGCTTCGATATGAAACAAACGGCTTTTGGCGACGGTGGTTTTGTTCAGGATGATCGGTTTGTCGGCCACGGTGTTATGATGTTCAGGATGAGTTTTGAATAGACCGCACTATTATGATCGATTGGAACAAAATTGACACCGTTTTGCTCGATATGGACGGCACCTTGCTGGATTTGAACTTCGACAATCATTTCTGGAAGGAATTCGTGCCGCTGAACTATGCCCGGAAAAAAGGCCTGACGCCGGCCCAGGCCAAGGAAGAACTGATACCGCTGTTCAAAAGCATGGAAGGCCGGCTCGAATGGTATTGTCTGGACTACTGGAGCCAGGCGCTGGAACTGGACATCGTCGGTTTGAAAGCCGAGATCGCCGGCCTGATCAGCGTGTTGCCGCATGTGGTCGAGTTTCTCGAAGCGGTCAAGCGCACGCCCCGGAAGGTGCTGCTGGTCACCAACGCGCATCCGGACAGTCTCGGGCTCAAAATGGAAAAGACCTGCCTGCATCCCTTCTTCGACGAAATCATCAGTTCGCACGCCTCCGGCAAACCGAAGGAGCATGCCGAGTTCTGGCATTGGCTGCATCGGCGCCAGCCCTTCGATAAAAGCCGGACGCTGTTGATCGACGACAGCCTGGCCGTGTTGAATTCGGCCAAGGCATTCGGCATCGAAAATCTGCTGTCGGTCAGCCGGCCGGATTCAGCGCAGCCGAAAAAGGTGATTCTCGCTTATCGGGCTATTGAGGATTTTCGGGAGTTGATGGCCGGGCTCTAGGCGGCCGGCTATTGCCGCTTTTCGGGCGGCGCTGCGGCCTGTCGTCGCGTGGCGGACGCGGCCGCCTTTCCGGCCGGATCAGGTCCTGAGCCAACAGGTCTTGCGTGACCGGCTGCACCGGCACTTTTTCGCCGATGTAGGACTCGATGTCCGGCATCGAATACGCATATTCCTCGCAGATGAAACTGATCGCCTCGCCCGAGGCGCCGAAGCGCGCGGTACGGCCGATCCGGTGCACATAGTCTTCGACATCCTGCGGCAGGTCGTAATTGATTACATGCGAGACGTCCGCGATATGCAGCCCGCGCGCCGCGACATCGGTCGCGATCAACAGGTTGATGGTGTTTTCCTGAAAATCGTTCAACAGGCGCTGGCGCTTTTCCTGCGGCACGTCGCCGCTTAAGGCCGCAGTCTTGAAGCCGTTCGCGGTCAGCGTGTCGTCCAGCAGTTCCGCGCAGCGTTTGGTGTTCACGAAGATGATGCTGCGCTGCGGCTGGTAGTGTTTCAAAATCCCGATCAAGAGCGGAATTTTTTGCTCGTTAGAAGGGCAGAACGCGGTCTGCTTGATCGATTTGGAGGTGACCGTTTCGGTCTCGATCTTGATCAGCACCGGATTGTTCATGTGCTCGTAAGCCAGCTCGGTCACCTTGTAGGACAAGGTCGCCGAAAACAGCATGTTCAGGCGCTGGTCGTGCGGCGGCATGCGCCGGAGCAGATAACGGATGTCCTTGATGAAACCGAGGTCGAACATCCGGTCGGCTTCGTCGAGCACGCTGACCTGCACATGATCGAGGCTGAACGCCTGCTGTTTGTAGAAATCGATGATGCGTCCGGGGGTGCCGATGATCACGTCGACATTCGTTTTGAGCTTGTCGAGTTGCTTTTGATAATCGACGCCGCCGTAGATCAGCGCGAATTTCAGGTGCAGATGTTTGCTTAAGAGCAGCGCATCCTTGTGAATCTGGATCGCGAGCTCGCGGGTCGGGGCCAGAATCAACGCGCGCGGATTCTTGATCGGCTCGTTTGCGGCTTCCTTGCTTTCATTGTCATTCAAAAGGCGCTGGAAGGTCGCGAGCAAAAACGTCGCGGTCTTGCCGGTGCCGGTCTGCGCCTGGCCCGCAATGTCGCGGTCCCTGAGCAGGAGCGGCAGCGACCTATCCTGAATCGGCGTGCAGAATTCAAAGCCCGCGGTATTCAGGCTGTGCAGGATCGAATCGGATAATTCGAGGTTGGAAAATCGGGTTTCGGTCAAATGTGTCTTACTCATAGCCTATAGGATAACGTAAAAATCGAATCGGCTGAACCCGGAACTAGAAATTGATTGACTCTAGCCGCCTTCCCCCCTATAGTTAAAATTTTTAATTGTTGGAGAAATAGCGTGAGCGACTCAGTCCTTCATGTAAGCGATAGCGAATTTAACGAAAAGGTTATCAAAGCTAAAGGGCCTGTATTGGTGGATTACTGGGCTGAATGGTGCGGGCCTTGTAAGATGATTGCGCCGGTTCTGGATGAAATTGCGGTAGACTTCGCGGGCAAATTGACCGTAGTCAAGATCAATATCGACGAAAATCCAAAAACGCCGCAACACTATGGCGTACGCGGTATTCCAACCCTGATGCTGTTCAAGGACGGCGAAGTCGAGGCGACCAAGGTCGGCGCCCTGACCAAATCCCAGCTCGCTGATTTCCTGAACAGCAATATTTAACGCGGTCCCCTGATTCGCCCCGTCTTCCTACTGGACGGGATCGCTTTATTGAGTTATACTTATGGAGTGCGCTGATTCCAGCGCGCTTCAGCCTATCATCCGATAATCTGCGTCCCTGAATTCTAATCCTATATAAGCACTGCGGTGGTGAGCCTCGGTCGCTTAGCTTCGAGTCATCCTTTATATGAATCTTACCGAGTTAAAACTAAAACAAATCAGTGAAGTCATCGAAATCGCCGAGTCGCTTGGACTTGAAAATGTCGCCAGATCACGCAAGCAGGACCTGATTTTTGCGATCCTGAAAAAACAGGCCAAGGCCGGAGACGATATTTACGGTGACGGCGTTCTCGAAATTTTGCAGGACGGTTTTGGTTTTTTACGCACCCCCGGTTGTTCATACCTGGCCGGCCCCGATGACATTTATGTCTCGCCAAGCCAGATTCGACGCTTCTCGTTAAAGACCGGCGACACGATCAGCGGCAAGATTCGGCCGCCGAAAGACAATGAACGTTACTTCGCGATGCTCAAGGTCGAAGAGATCAACTTCGAGCCGCCCGAAAATACCAAGAATAAAATCCACTTCTCCAACCTGACGCCGCTGTTCGCCAAAGAACGCTTCACGCTCGAACAAGGCAACGGCACCACCGAAGACCTCACCGGCCGGATTATCGACCTGGTCGCCCCGATCGGCAAGGGCCAGCGCGGGCTGATCGTATCGCCGCCGAAAGCCGGTAAAACGATGATCCTGCAAAGCCTGGCGCAGGCGATCGCGGAGAGGAATCCCGAATGTTACCTGATCGTGCTGCTGATCGACGAACGTCCGGAGGAAGTGACCGAAATGGAACGCTGCGTGCGCGGCGAGGTGATTTCGAGCACCTTCGACGAGCCGCCGACCCGCCATGTGCAGGTCGCCGAAATGGTGATCGAAAAGGCACGGCGTTTGGTCGAGCACAAGCACGATGTTGTTATCCTGTTAGACTCTATCACCCGTCTGGCTCGCGCCTATAACACGGTGGTGCCGTCTTCCGGCAAAATCCTGACCGGCGGCGTCGACGCGAATGCGCTCGAAAAGCCGAAGCGCTTTTTCGGCGCGGCGCGTAATATCGAGGAAGGCGGCAGCTTGACGATCATCGCGACCGCGCTGATCGATACCGGCTCGCGGATGGACGAGGTGATCTACGAAGAATTCAAAGGCACCGGCAACATGGAGTTGCATCTCGACCGCAAGATCGCCGAAAAACGGATTTACCCTGCGATCAACATCAACCGCTCCGGCACCCGCCGCGAAGAATATCTGGTCGATCCTGACACGCTGCAAAAAACCTGGATCTTGCGCAAAATCCTGCAACCGATGGACGAAACCGCGGCATCCGAATTCCTGATCGGCAAACTGAAAGATTTCAAGACCAACGCCGCATTCTTCGAATCGATGAAGCGTTAAGCAACCTCTTTCCCTGCCTTCTCCAACGCAGTTATGACCGATCTTCATGTATTACTGGACGCCCTGATTCTGGGCGTCGTCGAAGGCTTGACCGAATTTTTGCCGGTGTCTTCGACCGGGCACTTGATTCTGGCCGGCCAGCTTTTGGGATTCAACGACGAAAAAGGCAAGGTCTTTGAAATTGCAATCCAGTTTGCGGCGATTCTGGCGGTGGTCTGGGAATACCGCCAAAGGCTTTGGCACACGCTGGTCAGCATCAAGTCCGAAACGGTATCGCAGCGTCTCGCCATCAACATGATCGTGGCGTTTTTACCGGCCGCGATCCTCGGCTTTTTGTTCCTGAAACAGATCAAGGCCTATCTGTTCAATCCGACCGTGGTCGCCTCGGCCTTCATCATCGGCGGTTTCCTGATCCTCTGGGCCGAACGCCGCGAGCATCGGGTGCACGCCGAGACGATCGATGACATGACCTGGCGCGACGCGTTGAAAGTCGGCTTCGCACAAGCGGTCGCGATGATTCCCGGCACTTCGCGTTCCGGCGCCACGATCATCGGCGGCCTGTTTTTCGGACTGTCCCGTCGCGCGGCGACCGAGTTTTCGTTTTTCCTGGCCATTCCGACCATGTTCGCGGCGACCTTCTACGATGTCTATAAGCACCGCGATTTGTTCAGCGCCAGCGACCTCGATTTGTTCGCGGTCGGCGGCGTGGTGTCATTCATCAGTGCCTTTCTGGCAGTGCGCGGTTTGTTGCGCTTTATCAGCCGCCATGATTTTTCGGTGTTCGCCTATTACCGTATCGCCTTCGGCATCTTGGTGCTGCTGTCGGCGCAGATGGGCTGGGTGGATTGGAGCAACGGTTAGCCCTAAACGGCTGCCGCGATAGCTGAACACTCTCCGCAGGAGGCTTTGCCAAGCATTCGTTCGAGAACGCTTGGCGAAGCCTCCTGCTTCGGATGCTTCGCCTTACGGCGATATTGGCTCTTGTCGTCAAAGACCTTCGCCTTGTTAAACTGGTGCGCATGCTTCGCGACCGGATTCAAACGTTGAACGATTTCTATTTCGTTCAAATTTCTACGTTTTTTCATCGTTTACCTCTTATAATAGTGGGATGTCCGCCCTGCTTGGCAGGACAGAGTACTATAACAGCCCGTGTGATTAGAAAACAGTCGTGAAATTCAAAAAAGATTTTGATGTGATCGTGGTCGGCGGCGGCCATGCCGGTACCGAAGCCGCGTTGGCGGCGGCCCGTTCTGGCGTGAAGACGCTGCTGTTGACGCAGAATATCGAAACGCTCGGCCAGATGAGCTGCAACCCGGCGGTCGGCGGCATCGGCAAGGGCCATTTGGTCAAGGAAATCGATGCCTTGGGCGGCTGCATGGCGCGGGCGATCGATCTCGGCGGCATCCAGTTTCGGATTTTGAACGCGAGCAAGGGCCCTGCGGTCCGGGCCACGCGCGCGCAGGCCGACCGCAAGCTCTATAAGCAGGCGGTGCGCTACATGCTCGAAAATCAGCCGAACCTGGCGCTGTTCCAGCAGACCGTTGCGGATCTGATTGTAAACGGCGATCAGGTCGTCGGCGTGAAAACCGAAATGGGCCTTAGCTTCATGGCGCGCGCGGTCGTGTTGACGGCCGGCACGTTTTTGGGCGGCAAGATTCATATCGGCCTCGAAAATTACAGCGGCGGCCGCGCCGGCGACGCGGCGTCGATCGCGCTGGCGCAGCGCCTGCGCGAATTGCCGTTCCGGGTCGATCGCCTGAAAACCGGCACGCCGCCGCGCATCGACGGCCGCACGATCGATTTCAGCAAGCTCGAAGAACAGCACGGCGACGATCCGGTGCCGGTGTTTTCGTTCCTCGGCAAGCGCGAGCAGCATCCGCGGCAGATTCCGTGCTACATCACGCGCACGAATACCAGAACGCACGACATCATCCGTTCCGGGCTCGACCGTTCGCCCTTGTATTCTGGCATCATCGAAGGCATCGGCCCGCGCTACTGTCCGTCGATCGAGGACAAGATCGTACGCTTCGCGGACCGCGACACGCATCAGATCTTTGTCGAGCCGGAAGGCCTCGATACGCACGAGATTTATCCGAACGGCATCTCGACCAGTCTGCCTTTCGATGTGCAGTATGAGTTCGTGCGTTCGATGCTCGGCTTCGAAAATGCCGAAATCGTGCGTCCCGGTTATGCGATCGAATACGATTTCTTCGACCCGCGCGACCTGAAAACCTCGCTCGAAACCAAGCATATGAACGGCCTGTTCTTTGCCGGCCAGATCAACGGCACGACCGGCTACGAAGAAGCGGCCGCGCAAGGCTTGATCGCGGGTCTGAATGCGGCGCGCCGGGTGCAGGATCTGGAAAGCTGGTGCCCGCGCCGCGACGAAGCCTATATTGGCGTGATGATCGACGACCTGATTACGCGCGGCACCCAGGAGCCGTACCGGATGTTCACCAGCCGCGCCGAATACCGCCTGCAACTCCGCGAGGACAATGCCGATCTCAGGCTGACCGCACAAGGCCGCGCCCTGGGCCTGGTCGATGACGAGCGCTGGCGCGCGTTTGAAGAAAAGCAACGCGCGGTCGGCGAATTGCAGGAAGGCCTGAAAAAACAATGGATACGCCCTGACACCGAAGGGGCGAGGGCCGCCGAAGCTTACTGGGGCAAGCCGATTCAGAAAGAAGTGAATCTGCTCGAAATGCTGCGCCGGCCGGAAGTCGATGCCGCGCGTCTGTTGTCGTTTTACGATCAGGGCGCGGAGGTTGCGGAACAGGTCGGCGAACAGGTCGAAATTCAGACCAAATATGCGGGCTATATCGTTCGCCAGCAGACTGAAATCGACCGCGCGCAGCGCTATGATCATTTGCGCTTGCCGGAAGCGCTCGATTATACCGGCGTGCCGGGGCTGTCGAATGAGGTCAGCGAAAAACTGCGCAAACAGCGGCCGGAAACCCTGGGCCAGGCCTCGCGGATTCCGGGCATTACGCCGGCGGCGATCTCGCTGCTCTTGGTCTATCTGAAAAAGAAAAGCGCCTGATGGAGTCTTGTGCTGTTATTCTGGAAAGCGGTCTTGATGCGCTGAATATCGCCTGGACCGAGGAGCAAATCGGCCGCCTGCTCGCGTTTCTGAGGCTGATCGAAAAATGGAACAAGGCTTATAACCTGACCGCGATCCGCGACCGCGAGGACATGACCCGGCTGCATCTTCTGGATAGCCTCGCCGTGCTGCCCCATATCAAAGGTCCGCGCGTGATCGACATCGGCACCGGCGCGGGCCTTCCGGGTATCCCGCTGGCGATTTTTTTGCCCGAAATACAATTTACCCTGCTCGACAGCAATGCGAAAAAAACCCGCTTCGTGCAGCAGGCGGTGTTGGAATTGAAACTGAACAATGTCGAAGTGCGTCATAGCCGGGTGGAAGCCTTTCAGCCCGAGCAAAAATTCGATACGGTGATTACCCGCGCCTTCGCGGCTTTGCCGGCGATCATGCAGACGACCGCGCATTTACTCGGCGAGCAAGGCGTGTTGCTGGCGATGAAGGGACAAAATCCACGCGATGAATTGGCGGAAGTTAAGGTAAAATCGTCGGTCATTGCGCTCAAAACGCCTGGCGTCGAGGCGGAGCGTTGCGTGGTGATCATTCAAAAAGATGCGATTTCTGTAGGATAAAGTGTGACAAAAGTTATTGCGGTAACGAATCAAAAAGGCGGAGTCGGCAAAACGACGACCAGCGTCAACCTGACGGCGTCATTGGCGGCGGCTAAGCGCCGCGTTCTGCTCGTGGATCTCGATCCGCAAGGCAACGCGGCGATGGGCTGCGGCGTCGACAAAGAGAAAGTCCCCTATTCCAGCTATCACTTGCTGCTGGAAGAAGTGCCGGCCGAACAGGCCGTGATCAAACTGCCGGAACTCGGCTTCTCGGTGATCGCGGGCAACGGCGATCTGACCGCCGCCGAAGTCGCGCTGATGGATGCCGAACGCCGGGAACGGCGGCTGGCCGAGGTGTTGATGCCGATCAAGGCGCAGTACGACTATATTCTGATCGACTGTCCGCCGTCCTTGAACATGCTGACCTTGAACGCGCTGGTCGCGGCCGATAGCGTGCTGATTCCGATGCAATGCGAATATTACGCGCTGGAAGGCTTGTCGGCACTGATGAGCACGGTCAAAAGCATCCAGGACACGGTCAATCCCGCATTGCATCTGGAAGGCATTTTGCGGACCATGTTTGACGACCGCAGCCGCCTGACCAAGGACGTCTCCGAACAATTGGTCGAATATTTCGGCGACAAGGTATTTAGAACCTGCGTGCCGAGAAACATCAGGCTTGCCGAAGCGCCGAGTCACGGTTTGCCGGTGTTGAGCTACGACAGATCTTCGCGCGGCGCCTTGGCGTATCTGGCGCTGGCCGGCGAAATGTTGAGAAAAGAGAAAAAGTAACGCATGTCGATCAAAAAACGTGGATTAAGTCGCGGCCTCGACGCGTTGCTCGGCGATGTTTCAATCACCCAAACGGAAGCAACGCCGACGTCTCCTGCGCACGCCTTGCATACCTTGCCGATCGAGTTTCTGCAGCGCGGCAAATACCAACCGCGGAGGGACATCAATCCGGAAAAATTGCAGGAACTGGCCGATTCGATCAAGGCGCAGGGCGTGATCCAGCCGGTCGTGGTGCGCCGACTCGACGCCGAAAAATACGAGATCGTCGCCGGCGAGCGGCGCTGGCGCGCGGCGCAACTGGCCGGCTTGCATGAAGTACCGGTCGTGGTGAAGGACATCGACGACCGCACCGCGATGGCGGTCGCGTTGATCGAAAACATCCAGCGCGAGGATTTGAACCCGCTCGAAGAGGCGGAAGCCCTGGCGCGCCTGCTCGACGAATTCGACATGACGCATCAGCAAATCGCGGATGCGGTCGGCAAATCGCGGACGACCGTGACCAATCTGTTGCGCCTCTTGGATTTGCATCCGGAAGTCAAAAAACTGTTGCTGAACAAACACATCGAAATGGGCCATGCGCGTGCCCTGCTCGGTTTGGACGGACAGAAACAAGTTGCGGCCGCGCATAAAATCGACAAGGAAGGCTTGACGGTCAGAGCCGCCGAAAAGCTGGTCAGAGATCTCCAGTGTCCTACCGAGAAGCCGGAAAAAGACAGGGTCATCGACAAGGATACGCTGCGCCTGCAGGAGGACCTGACTTCGCGTTTGGGCGCTAAGGTCTCGATCGATCATAAAAAAAACGGCGCAGGCAAGCTGATCATCTCCTATTCCAGTCTGGAAGAGCTCGATGGGATCATCGGGCAGATCAAGTAATCCATTCACGATACCCTTCGCAGACTTCGGTTTGCGAGGGTTTCTATATCCAATCAATCTTTTAAATAATAATGATTGCTGCGCCGCACACCCTCCTAACGCTTAAGTTAATCAAAATATTTTAAAATGCGAAGTTGTGCTATATTTATTTGATGAAATATGGCTACTCACTTTCATTGTGTTACCCACCCATCTTCCGTAGCGCCTCATCGGAGGTTGCGCCAGTTTCGGCGTGAAAATTATTTCGATGATGATAAGGCTTGCTAAGCACAATGAGCCGGGCTATTGCATTGCAATCTTCACCGCCGCTTTCCAGGCTCATTCAACAGCGCATCACCGTGTGCCTGCGCCTCTTCCGGTAAATCCGCTGCATGTAGGTTTACTGAACGTATTCCAGTCTATCCATTTCTGCCGGACCTCTTAATGCAGCAGCCGAACCATTGGCGGTGTATTCGTAGCGCCTTCATGTTCCGCTTTACCGCAAAATCGTGGCCGATAGGCTTACGGATTTTATTTCGCGTGCAGAAAATTTTACTCTTCGCCATGGCCATTTCACTGGCGAGTCTGACGGCTCAGGCGGATGATGCAAAAGTCAGACTTTTAGATTCGAGCGGCAATACCAAGCAGCTTCCAGTCGAAACCGTGCGCGAAATTTTCTTTATGCGCCTGAGTTCCTGGCCCGATGGGTCCCCGATCCGTGTGTTCGTGCTTCCTGACGATCATCCTTTGCATATCCGCTTTGCGAAAGAAATTTTGGGCGTTTATCCGTTTCAACTGCGTTCGGCCTGGGACCGGCTGGTATTTTCAGGCACCGGCGTATCGCCGACCCTGGTGGAATCGGTAGAGGAAATGCGCTCGCGTGTCGAATCGACGCCGGGCGCCATTGGCTATACTGATAAACAATAAGGAGATCATCGATGAGATCAATTAACCTTAAGCCTCGTTTCGGTAAAGCCGCTTCGATGATCTTTTGCTCCGCATTGGTTTTGCTGTCACCTATGAAGGCGTCGGCAAAAGAATTTTTCGACGGCAATGTAAAGGTATATGGCTTTGCCAGCCAGGGTGCGACTTATACCGATCATCATCAGGTATTTGGAACGAGCCGCGACGTAAGTCTGGATTTCAGGGAAATGGGTCTTATTACTTCGGTGAAGCTGCTGCCGAATTTGCTGATTTCCGCGCAGGGTTTATACCGCGATACCGGCGCTTCCGACACGCAAGGCACCCGGCTCGATTTTGCCCAGGCCGATTATAGCGTTCCGCTGTTCGATTCTTCCTTGGTGCTCGGCGCTCGCGGCGGCCGCGTCAAGATTCCGTTCGGTTTATACAACGATACGCGCGATGTCGTGTGGACTCGGCCTTCGGTATTGTTGCCGCAATCGATTTATTTCGATACGCTGGCCCTTAGGCAGGCGATGATCGCGGCTGACGGGGGCATGCTCTATGGCCGTTATACCCATGGCGAGCACCGCTTCGGCTGGGAGTTTATGGCTGCCGAACCGCAGGACAGCACGGGCGGGGCGACGGGTTTCCTGACGGGCATTCCTCATATGCCGGGGCTTCCGAAGTCGGAAGGCAGCTTGGGCGGGCGCCCTATGCTGCTGGGCCGGGCTTTTTATGAATGGATGGGCGGGCGAGGAAAGCTGATGTTTTCTATCGTCGACCTGGATCGGGATTTTAGCGCATCCCCCGGGCTGTCCGCATTTTATCAAAACGGCAATACCAAGGTCACCTATCCTTTGTTTTCGGCGCAGTACAACGCCGAAAAATGGTCGCTGACCGCCGAATATGGCTGGATCAGCAGTGATCGCAGCGGCTATTCGACCGCAAACACCGCATTTATACAAGGCCTGCCGACCTGGAAGAATAATACTTCCGAGAACTTCTATGTGCAGGGCGAATACCGCTTTACGCCGGAATTCTGGGCGGTGCTGCGCTATGATGTGTTGCATCTCAACCGCGACGACCGGGGTGGCAGGGAAATGTCCAGATTGTCCGGAGGATTGGCGCCGGCGCATCGTTTTTATGCGCGGGACCTGACTGCCGGCGTGCGTTGGTCATTCGCCCGCAATTTTTTATTGGCGTCTGATTACCATTATGTGAATGGGACAGCCTGGCTGAACGAGTCCGAAAACCCGAATCTTTCCAGTCCCGAAGCGTCATCGCATTTTAGTATGGTGACCACGATGCTGTCTTTTCGCTTTTGAGGCGTTGAATGCCTGGTAAATCCCATAAACTCAGCCGTAAGCCTCGCTTCGCCAGCTTGCATCGCAAGTGGCTGGCGTCGCTGAGTTTATTGCTGCTTTCCCTGGGCGCGGCGTTTGGTGCGCTGAATTACTGGTACCTCGAGGTACAGGTAAAAACTCAGAATGCACAGAGTCAGGCGGCCTGGAGCGCGGAGTTCAAAGGCCTTATCAGCCATTCGGTGGATCGACTGCAACGGCTAAGCATCGTGATCGCTTCGCTCGGCAATCTGTCCGACCGCCTGAAAGAACCCGGGGGGGTGATCAATTCTGACGAACTGGAGCGGCAGTTTTCCAGCGTGCGTTATGAGCTGGATGTCGAAAGAATCATCATTTTTGATAAACAAGGCGAGATCCGCTGGAATTGGTCGCCGGACAGCAGTAGCTTCCTGTCGATGCAGTCGATGATGGCGGCGCTCGAGCACGCGAAAAACAATGAGCAGCCGGAGGCCGCTCTGGATTGTCAGGCGCAGTGCGGACTGAACACGGTGATGCCCTTGTTGGCGGACGGTGAACATGTCGGTTTTATTGGCATGAGTCAAAGAATCACCGATCTGGTCGTTGAGTTTTCCACGGCAACCGGCGTGGATATCGGCATTTTGGTGCCGACAAGCACTGAAAAAACGGATCAGGCTTTTTCGGGCTGGGGCTTGTACACGGCTGCCTTGACCCATGCCGTGGCGCTAAAGCCCTTCATTGCGAATCTGTCCGAACGTTTTGCGTCGCCGGAGGATATTCCTGCCGCGGTCTGGTTGCCCTGGCATAACAGCTTCTATGTATTCAATGCCGTTCCGCTTAAGCACATGATTGCCAGCGCTAACGGCTATTTGGTATTCATTTCCGATGTCACCGAGGCCACTTCGGCGTTGAAACAGGCCAATCGCAACAGCATGTTGTTGATGTTGGGATCCTTGTTATGCGCGGAAATCTTTTTGTTCCTGCTGCTGCGCAAGCCGTTGCGGCGTTTGAGCCACTTGGCAACAACCTTGCCGTTGGTGGCGCAGGGCGGTTACCAGGAGGCTTATCAGGCATTCGATTTGCATGGCCGTCTCTCCGGTCAACGCGATGAGATCGATATCCTTTATGAGACGTCGATCGATTTGACCCATCAAATCGAGGAAAGCCAGCTGGCCTTGGCTGCCGATAGGGATTTCATCCGGGGTATTCTGGACAGCGTGCAGGTGATGATCGTAACGCAAACGCGCGACGGCCGGCTGCATACGGTCAACCGGTATATGTCGCAAATGCTGGGCCGCTCCCCCGAACAACTCAGGAAAAATGCATTTGTCGATCTGCTCGAAGACGATGATGGCAAGGAGCAATACCTGGACAACCGGATCAATCTTTTCTCGTCTTCCCTGCATCGTCTCGAACACGAAGGCTCGATCATCGACGCTAACGGCGAAATGCGTCATATCATCTGGATTCACACTTTTCTGGGTTCCACGCATCAGGACGATGCGGTGGTCCTGTCAGTCGGCATGGATGCGACCGATCGGATCGTGGCCGAAAATCGCAGCCGCTGGCTTGCCCACCATGACCCTTTGACGGGGTTAGCGAATCGGCTGCGCTTTCATGAGGAACTCGAAAGAAGCTTTGCCGATGCGGTGCGTAGCGGCAACTCCAGCGCGCTGCTCCTGCTCGATCTGGATTATTTCAAGACGATCAACGATACCAGCGGTCATGCGGCCGGCGATGCGTTGCTGGTCATTCTGGCGAATGAGCTGCGCGCGCGTGCGCGCAAGTCGGATCTGATCGCCCGGCTGGGCGGCGATGAGTTTGCGGTGCTGATGCCTACGACAGGGCGCCTCGGCGCCGAAGCCTTTGCGACCTCCCTGAATGAGCGCCTGGCGGAACGCAAGTTTCAGTTCGGTAGCAAAGACTATAGGATCTCGGCGAGCATCGGCATCGCCTTGTTGCCGCAGCATGGCATGAATGTCGAGGAGTTGATGGCAAACGTCGATATGGCGATGTATTCGGCGAAAAAAAGCGGTAAAGGGCGTTGGTGTTTGTACACGCAGAATTTGGAATGCCTATCGAGTCAGCCTGTTCGAGAGGATTCGCTGGCACGGTGACATTGTCCCGAGTACAGTTTTACATTCAGAAATCAAGGATTGTTTATTTTATGTTAGAGAAAATTGGCTTTATCGCGCAGGGTGATGGGTTTGAGGCAGGAGGGGCGTACGCAGGGATCAACAAGCTATCCGCATTAAGCATCGATAGTCTTTGCCGAACTAGCAATCCTATTTTTTCCTTTAACCCTGGACGCCGCTGATATGATCAACTACCCCAAACTCGATTGCCCGTTCCCTTCTGCGATCAATCAACATGCCGAGGCGGTCAATAACCATACATTGAATTGGGTAAAAAAATTTGATCTGGTTCTGGATGAAGACAATTTCCAGCGCTTACAAAAATCCAAATTCGGGCGGCTGGCGGCTCGCGCTTATCCGAATGCGCCGCTGGAGGAGCTCAAAATTGTTTCGGACTGGAATACCTGGTTGTTTATCCGCGACGACCAATGCGACGAATCCGGCTTGGGCAAGGATCCGATCAGGCTTTCCGGCGTGCATGCCGAGCTGCTTGAAATTCTGCTCGGGCGCGCGCCTGAGCAGTACGACTCGGCGCTGGGGCATGCCCTGTATGACATCCGCAGCCGTCTGCTCAGAAAAGCGAGTTCCGCCTGGATGAGTCGATTCGTTTATAGCGTGATCGAATATTTTGAATCGTCGGTATGGGAGGCGATCAATCGCGCGGATCAAAAAATTCCCGATACCGAAACCTATATTTTGATGCGTCCCTATACGGGCGGCTTATACACCGATATTGAATTGATCGATATTACGGAAGACATTTATTTGCCGTTGCATGTGCGTAAAAATGAGGTGATCCAGCGTTTGTCGCTGATGGCTAATAACGTCGTGTGCTGGTCCAACGACATTATATCCCACGCCAAAGAGTCGAAGCATCATGACGTGCACAATCTGGTCGCCACCTTGCTGCCTTCACAGCCGTCGCTGCAACATGCGGTCGATTTGGCGGCTGAAATGACCCGTACGGAAATCGATGCCTTTGTCGAATTGGAAAAGCAAATCCCTGCGTTTTCAGCGGACATCGACAGGGATGTACAGCGTTATGTCGCAATATTGAGGTCTTGGATGCGCGGAAACCTGGACTGGGCTTATGAATCCAGCCGCTACATCGTCGCAGCGGATGACGTAGCCCTGGAGGCATAATTTAAGGGCAGTCTCCGTAACGCTTCAGCCGCTAGGGAGCAGGTCTCTTACCGGTCTGAATGATTTGCGGTGAATGGGCAGGGGGCCGAGCTGTGCGAGTTCGGCCAGGTGTTGCTTGGTGCCGTAACCTTTGTGCAGGTCAAACGCAAAGCCGGGAAATTCTCTCGCATAGTCTTCCATGATCCGGTCGCGGTGGACTTTGGCGAGGATAGAGGCGGCGCTGATGGCAGGAATGATGCGGTCGCCCTGGACGATGGCTTGGGCCGGAATGGATAAAACCGGCAGCGTATTGCCGTCTATCAGCACGCGCTGCGGTTGGATGGACAGCTGGTTGACCGCCCTCTGCATGGCCAGAAGGGTCGCTTGCAGAATGTTGATCTGATCGATCTCACCGACATCGGCCTCGGCGACAGCCCAGGCAAGCGCTTTCTCCTGAATGATGGAATAAAGCGTCAGTCGTTTTTTTGCACTCAGTGCTTTCGAATCGGCCAGACCGTCTATCGGCCTTTCCGGGTCGAGAATAACCGCGGCGGCGACCACAGGACCCGCCAAGGGTCCGCGGCCCGCTTCATCAACGCCGGCAATCAAGCCGGAGTCCGTTGCCGAAAAATCCCACATGCTGTAAAAAGTGAAGGACAGTCGGTTAGCGTAAAATGCCGCGGCTGACATGGCGCAAAAAATCGGCCAATTCGGCCAAATTTGCGTTGCCGCCATCAAGGGTCAACATTTCCTCGATCGCTTCTTCGAGGCGAAGATTCATTTTATAAATGATTTTATACGCCTTTCTGATCAGCCGAATGTCTTCCGGCGAGAAGCCGTTGCGTTCCATCCCGACCGCGTTGATGCCGTGAGGCTTGGTCGGCTTGCCGCCGACCATCACGAACGGCGGCACGTCCTGAGTGATCGCGCTGCCCATCGCCGCGAAGCTGTGTTGGCCGATTTTGGTAAACTGGTGCACCAGCGTGAAACCGCCCAAAATCGCATGGCTGTTTAAAGAGACATGGCCGGCCAGGGAGGCGCCGTTCGCCATCACCACATGATCGCCGATCACGCAATCATGCGCGACATGGGTATAGGCCATGAATAAATTATCGTTGCCGATCCGGGTGAGGCCTTGATCCTGCAGAGTGCCCCTGTGCATCGTGGCGAACTCGCGGATCGTGTTGCGGTCGCCGATTTCGAGCCGGGTCACTTCCGCGGCATATTTCTTGTCTTGAGGGTCTTCCCCTATCGAGCAGAATTGAAAGATGCGATTGTCTTTACCAATGGAAGTCGGCCCCTTGATCACGACGTGTGAGCCGATGACAGTACCAGAATCGATTTTCACATCGGGTCCGATCACCGAATAGGGTCCGACAGTAACGTCGCCGGCCAATTCGGCGCGTTTATCGATAATGGAGGTAGGATCGATCAAAATTAATTTACCACGGCAGCACAGCGGATTTCGGCGCTGGCGACGAATTCGCCATCGACTTCGGCAGAGCAATCGAATGCCCAGATATTGCGTTTGCTTTTCAAGAACTTGGCTTCCAGCATCAATTGGTCGCCAGGAACGACGGGCCGCTTGAATTTGGCCTTATCGATGCTGACCAGATAATAAATCATGCCGGCAAGTTCATCGCGAGCGGTTTCAGATGCCAGAAGACCGGTCGTTTGCGCCATCGCTTCGAGGATCAATACGCCCGGCATGATCGGCTTTTGCGGAAAATGGCCCTGAAAAAAAGGTTCGTTGTAGGTGACGTTTTTAACCCCTAGCAACCTGACTCCGGGTTCACATTCGACGACCTTATCCACCAATAGAAAAGGATAGCGATGTGGTAAAAAGTCTTGTATTTGTAAAATATCTAACTTAATTGACATGGTGCAGGTCATTTAGATGATTAGGATGCATTCCGCGCATGCAAATGACGAATGGAGCGGACTTTTATTGCCGTTTAGAGACGATCCACTGCCATTCGCATTCAATTTAAACAAAGGAACAAAGAAGACCGGACAAGATTATTGTGCCGATGACAGTTTTTTCTGAACCTGCGCGGTAATGTCCAATTTGTCGTTCGCAAAGAGTACGCCTTCATACAATACCAGATCGAAGCTTTGTTCCTTGGCGATGGCCTGAACGGCTTCGACGATTCGGCGTTGCAATTTGCCGAGCTCCTGATTCTTGCGGGTGTTCATATCATAGCCGGTTTCTTCGCTGACGCGTTTATAATCGAGCGATTTGTCACGCAGTTTTTTATCCATGCTGGTGCGTTCGCTTTCGCTCATGACCGCGCCATCCCGGTTTAATTTCTCTTCCAAACCTTTGATTTCAGTCTCCAGGGCTTTGATTTGCTTGACGCGGGATGAAAATTCCGTCTGCAGACGTTTCAGTTCTGGAGCTTCCTTGAGTACGGTATTCATATCGACGACGCCAACTTTGAGTTCGGCGAAACAAGTGTTGGCGGCGAGCAGTAAGCCCAGGAATAATGCAATTTTGGTTTTCATTGTGTTGTAAATCTCCAGAGAATTTAAGGGGTGGGATTGTGGGTAAATTTGTTAGATTATAGGGGATATGCCGATTAAAGCCAAAACAACTTGCTTTAGAAATTCTGCCCGAAGTTGAATTGGAAAATCTGTTTTTGATCGCCTTGATCTGAATTGGGATCATTATTAAAAGGTTTGGCGTTCAATGGATACGCGGCACTGACCGACAAGGCGCCGAAAGGCGACAGCCATTCGCCGGAAATCCCGGCGGAGTATTTTAATGCACTAAAGTTGAAGCCGTTTTCGACCGTACCGGCATCGAAGAAAGTGCCCAGGCGGACCGATTTGACATCCGATAGAAACGGCACCGGGAAAAACAGTTCGGCATTGCCGATCATTTTAGTCGAACCGCCAAGGGGGTAAAGCTGTTGTTGGTTGGTACCTATCACCTGGTGACTTTTAGGTCCCAAGGTATTATTTTTATAGCCGCGCACCGAGCCCGTGCCGCCCGCGAAGTAGTTTTCAAAGAAAGGCAAGTCGTCGGTGCCGCCATAGCCGTCGCCGTAAGCGACTTCGCCATGCAGCCGAAAAGTCAAATCTTGCGCCAGCGGAATATAGTACTGATGTTTGTAGCTGACTTTGTAATACTCCAGATCGCTGCCGGGAACGGTTGCAAGTGCGGAAAACCGTTGCTGCCCGCCTTTGGTCGGGAATATCGCCCGGTTCAGGGTGTCGTGCGACCAGCTGATTGCCGGCGAGAAGGTCAGAAAGCTGTCGCCTTCTTTCTTGACGAAGTCTTGGATTTCTTTCGCAACTTGGTCGGTGTTTTTCAGCGAGGTATGCTTAAGATCGAAATCGAAGCGCAATTGATCGAATTCGTTTAACGGGATGCCGAAGTTGATGCCGGCATTCGCGACGTCTGTCGAATAACTGGTAATATTGATGCGGCCCGCATTACGGCTGGTGTAGCCTAGGTTATAGCCTTGGCTGACTCCGTCTACGTTAAAATACGGGTTAAAAAAGCCGAATTGATAGCTGGTGATGTAATCGCTGTTATTGAAGGCGAGATTGACCCTTTTGCCCGAACCGAAAACGTTGTCCTGCGAAATGTTCGCATTCAGCACGATGCCCTGCACCTGCGAATAACCGACACCGGCCGACAAGTTGCCCGAGGCTTTTTCGGTCACTTTGTAGTTCACGTCGATCTGGTCTGCCGCGCCGACGGCCTGCGGGGTCTCGACATTGACATCTTCGAAATAACCCAGGCGTTCAAGACGGGTTTTCGAACGCTCGATCTTCGAGCCGGACGCCCAGCTCGATTCCATCTGCCGCATCTCCCGGCGTAGCACTTCATCGCGGGTCTTGGTGTTGCCGGCAAAATTGATATGGCGCACATACGCGCGTTTGCCCGGATCGACAAAAAAGGTCATCACGACCGTTTTGTTCTTTTCGTTGATTTCCGGCACCATGTTCACGTTCGCGAAGGTGTAGCCTTCATCGCCCAGACGGTCCGAGATCGCCTTGGAGGTTTCGGTGGCCTGTTTTCTCGAAAAAATCTCGCCGGGACCGATGCCGACCAGTTTGATCAGTTGCTCGGGCGGAACGATCAGATTGCCGGCCAGCTTGACCTTATCCAGCGTATAGACATCGCCTTCTTTCACGTTGATCGTGACATAAATGTCTTTTTTATCGGGGGTAATCGCAACCTGAGTCGATTCGATCGAAAAATTGATGTAGCCGCGGTCCAGATAATACGAACGCAGGGTTTCGAGGTCGGCGGACAGTTTTTGCTTCGAATATTGGTCGTTCTTGGTGTAGAAGGACAACAGATTGGTGGTGCTGAGTTCCAGTTGTTTGAGCAAGGTGGGGTCGTCAAACGCCTTGTTGCCGACGACGTTGATTTGTTTGATCTTGGTGACCCGGCCTTCGGAAATCTTGATCTGGATGCCGACCCGGTTACGGGTCAGCGTGGTGACTTCGGTTTTGATCTTTAATGCGTATTTACCGTGGCTCAGATACTGGCGGTTCAGCTCCTGCTCGACCTTGTCGAGTATCTGCTTGTTAAACACCTTGCCTTCCGACATGCCGATCGAATTCAGCGCCTTGGTCAGATCGTCCTTACTCAGATCCTTGTTGCCCTCGATAAGGATTTTTGCAATCGAAGGCCGCTCAACGACATGCACGACCAGGGTTGAACCTTCCCGCTCCAGCGAAACGTCCTTAAAGAAGCCGGTTTTGAACAGTGACTTGATGGCGGGGCCGGCATTATCCAGCGAGAACTTTTCGCCGACGTTGACCGGCAGATAGTTATACACCGTGCCCTGCGAGATCCGCTGCAAGCCTTTTACCTTGATATCGGTCACGATGAATTCTTCATCGGCTGCAACTGTCTGGGACAACAGTAGACTCAGCAAAAACAGGCGGGCAAAAGGTTTCGGCATCATGAAATAAGTGGGAGAGAGAGCAGCAATCTCTGAATTTTTGGGGCAGTTGTCCGGATTATATCATAAGAATTTATTTGCACAGCTTATGCGCGGTTTATCGGAAAACTCAGCACATCAGCGATGGCGGATTTTCCGAACAGCACCATCAGCAAGCGATCAACGCCGATCGCGATACCCGAGCAGTCGGGCAAACCCGAAGCTAACGCCGCGATCAAGCGCTCGTCTTTTGCCGCGGCCGGTAAATTTTGCTGTTTTCTGACGGCCATTTCTCGATCGAAGCGCCGGTTTTGTTCCGCCGCATCGGCCAATTCGAAGAAGCCGTTGCCCAGTTCGATGCCGTCGATAAACAGCTCGACCCGGTCGGTGACCTGCGGATTCGCCTCATTCAAGCGCGCCAATGAAGATTGACAGGCCGGATAGCCATAAACCATGCACAAGCGGTTGTTGCCCAGATGCGGCTGAATTCGGTGGCTGAATAAAAAATCGAGCCAGATCGCATGATCATCGCCGCAAATCGCGATGGCCTCGGCTAAGCCGTTGGCTGCGGCATAAGCGCAATAATCGGCATGCGAAAATTCGGCCGCATTCAGGCCAGTATGGTCGGCGAACAGTGAACAATAGCTGAACCGTTCGGCCGCCAGCAAAGTCCTGTGGCCGGCAAATAAAGTTCCGATCAGCGCCTCGCATTCGTCCATCAAGTCGGGCAGACGAAAGCCGACCCGGTACCATTCGAGCATCGTGAATTCGGGATTATGAAAGCGCCCGGCTTCGCCGTTCCGAAATGCCTTGCAGATTTGATAGATCGACCCGGAGCCCGCGGCCAACAGGCGCTTCATCGCAAACTCGGGCGAGGTCTGCAAGTACAGGGTTTGCCGCTCTGGGGTAAAATCAAACTCGGTGCTGAAAAAAGCCAGTTGCGGATCGGTGCCGATGGCCCGGCTGAGCTGCGGCGTTTCGACTTCGAGCGCGCCCCGCTGCCAAAAAAATTCGCGAATCTGTCGCAATACTTGCGCTCTGAGCGGTAAAAAGTCCGGCGCGCAACTGGGCTGCCAGTCGCATGCCGCAGATTCGGCTGGGTCGGTCATCGGAAGCGGTTATGAGGTAGGCAGAGCGGACTTAAGTAAAGCGGCTCTCACAATAGAGGCTATTCAGGACTGTGGCGTGGGTGGATGTGCGTAAGGCATCCACCCGGCTGCCATTATTCCTTGACCCGTGAAACATACTCGCCGGTGCGGGTGTCGACCTTGATCACCTCGCCGGTCTGCACGAACAAAGGCACGCGCACGACCGCGCCGGTTTCCAGCTTCGCCGGCTTGCCGCCGCCGCCCGAGGTATCGCCGCGCACGCCGGGATCGGTTTCGACAATCGCGAGTTCAACGAAATTCGCCGCGGTGACCGACAGAGGCGAGTCGTTCCACAAGGTCACGGTGCAGAAATCCTGGTCTTTCAGCCATTGCGCCGCGTCGCCGACCGCTTTTTCATCGGCCTGGTATTGTTCGAAGGTGTCGGGCTTCATGAAATTGCGGAACTGGCCGTCGTTGTAGAGATACTGCATTTCGACATCGACCACGTCTGCGCCTTCGAGGGTTTCGCCCGATTTGAACGTTCTTTCGATCACGCGGCCGGTTTTTAGATTGCGGATCTTGACCCGGTTGAACGCCTGTCCCTTGCCCGGTTTTACAAATTCATTTTCGATGATCGCGCAGGGATCATTATCCAGCATGACTTTGAGTCCGCCTCTAAATTCATTGGTGCTGTACGTGGCCATTATTTCCTCAAACCTAAAGCAATGTAAAATCTAATCATTATAATAGAGGCCTTTGCCAATAGAAACCTCAAAAACGCCCTTTCATGCCGGAACTTAACGAACAGACCGATCATTTTGCGAAAAACTGGCAACAGCAGCTTGCCGAAGCCTTCACCGACATCGACGAACTTTGCGCCTATCTGAAGCTGACTGTCGGGCAGTTGCCGGTATCGAAAGAGGCCGCCGAAACCTTCGCGCTGAAGGTTCCCCGAAGCTTCGCCGAGGCGATCGAAAAAGGCAATCCGGCCGATCCCTTGCTCAGGCAAGTGCTGCCGATCCGGGATGAAATGCAGGTTTATCCGGGTTACAGCGCCAATCCGGTCGGCGATCTCGAAGCCGCGAACGTGGCCGGCGTGCTGCATAAATATCATGGCCGCGTGCTGTTGATCAATACCGGCAGCTGCGCGATCAATTGCCGCTACTGTTTCCGCCGGAGCTTTCCCTACGCCGACCTGCAACTCGGCAAGGAAAAGGAAATCGGCGCGCTGCGCTACATCCGGGAGCATACGGACATTTCGGAGGTGATCCTGAGCGGCGGCGATCCTTTATTATTGAGCGATGAGCGCTTGCAGCGCCTGTTTCGGCAAATCGCCGGCATCGCCCACGTCAAGCGCATCCGGATCCACAGCCGCCTGCCGATCGTGCTGCCGGCCCGCATCACCCAAGGTTTACTGGAAGTTTTGACGCAAAGCGCTAAACCGGTCGTGCTGGTCGTGCATTGCAACCATCCGAACGAAATCACCGAACGGGTCGCCGAGGCCTGCCGCGTGCTGAAACAAGGCGGCATCGTCCTGCTGAATCAATCGGTGCTGTTGCGCGGCGTCAACGATAAGGCGGCCGATCTGATCGCGCTCAGCGAACGCTTATTCGAGCATGGCGTGATGCCCTATTACCTGCACTTACTGGACAAAGTCAGCGGGGCCGGGCATTTTGAAGTCGGCGAAGCCGAGGCTTTAGAACTCGTTAGGCACATGCAGGCCGACTTGCCCGGCTATCTGGTGCCGAAGCTGGTCAAGGAAATCGCCGGGGCGGATTCGAAGCAAAATGTTTTATAAAGTCCAGCGCTGTACACGAAAAAAATAATCCTCAGGCTCTCGCTGATGTTTTGAGAGCCATTGTCTTTTTTGATCTGAAAATTACGGATCAGCCGCGTCTCCTCTCGGTGAAAACCTCGGTCTTTCAAGAATTGGAACAGATTCTCTAGTGACCTCACAAAATCAGAAAGCCAAGTCGGCTTAAGCGTAGTCAAAAACAGCGATTGAACTATACTGGCTTGTAGCCGGCTCCCTGAGCCTAGGATCAAAGCTTTTAGCATATTTATCAAATACTAGGTAACTGTCATCATGTCTATAATCAATGGAACTTCAAAGAACGATGTATTGAAAAGTTTGGCCGAAAATGACGATTTGACGGGCGGGGAGGCGGGGTTCGCAACGGGCATCTTTAATGGTGTGGATACGGCCCTCTTTAGCGGGAAGTATGCGGACAGTGCGACAGGCGTTGCCAATTATAGTCTAACGGCAGCCTATGACGCTTCATTCGGTTATTATCTGGGGGTTACGGATATCAATAGCTCCGACGGCGTCACGGATGGTTCCGATCGTGTCAGGGCGGACATTGAAATTGTGCGTTTCACCGATAGTACCAGCGCTGATCCGGAGCCGAAATTTTTGTCCCTGACTCAGGAAATGGTGGCTAATGGACTGACGGATGGCAATCAAACCAATACGACCGTTTTGTCGCTTGCTAACGGCGGCTTCCTGAATTTTTGGGCCAGTGAAGATGGCTTTTATTTCAGAAAGTTTAATACCGATACGACCAGCGACAATTTTGAAATAAAGTTGCTTGATACCACAAACGACAGTTTGAGCACCGATGTCACCGTTGCCAATTTTAGCGATGGCGGCTTTATCGTGGCGTGGAGTTCTCCGGATGCCGACGGCACCGGTGTTTATGCCCAGCGCTTCGATGCCGATGGCGCGGCTGTTTCCCCTAAATTCCGCGTTAACGACACCATTACCGCAGATCAAGGCAAGCCTGCCATTGCCGTATTGTCGGATGGCGGTTTTGTTATTGCCTGGGTATCGGAAAATCAAGGCGACTCTATTCACGACGGCCAAAGTTTTGGCGATGACCCAAACCAACCTGGTGTTTTTGCGCAATGGTACGATGGCAGTACCGTACCGAACCCCATAGGCTGGGAAGTCAAAGTCAGCGATAGCGGCGCGTCTGATCCATTTGTCAGTGCGATTGATAATAACAGGGTCATCATCGGTTATGAGGGAATATCGACCGGAACCGAAAAAATGACAATACAGGCAAAAATCTTTGATGACTATGGGAACGTCGAAAGTTATCTTTATGATTTTCAACCTCATCCAGACGTTGCGGATGGCAGCGATCCTAATGATGGTTACGATGCCTTTGATGACCAAGTGGTTTCCGCCTATACCGGTTATAGTGAAAGTCCATTCAACATTAACTATGCCATCGAGCCTAAAGGCAAGGTTTTCGATGATTCTGGCATTGCTATTGAAAATGAACTTCGACAAGAAGCTAAAAATCCCGTCGCGGCCACGCTGGCGTTCAACAATAAGACGGTGGTGGTTTGGCAAGCGCCTGTCGATCCATACGTCATAATCCCTCCAACGGGTCAAGCACGGGTTGACTACGACCGCAGCATTATCTTGCGCTTATACGATAACATCACAGGCGAGGCGATTACTCATGAAATTAAAGCCAATACCTTTACCCGCTATGATCAAAAGGAGCCCGCGGTAGCGGCGCTTAAAGACGGAGGCTTCGTCGTTGTCTGGCAGTCCATGTTACAGGACGGCAGTTATCGAGGCATTTATGGACAGCGATTTGATAACGACGGCAATAAAGTCGGCGAGGAATTCCAGGCTAATACCAAGGTGGCCGACTCGCAAAAAGAGCCGACGGTTACGGGGCTTGACGATGGCGGTTTTGTCGTGTCATGGGTGGCGGAATATCAGGATGGCAATCAACAAGGCAAGTACCAAAACGGTTTGTCGGGTACCGAAATTATCATGCAGCGCTTCGATAAAGACGGTAATAAGATGGGTCTGTCGATTGCCGGAGGCGTGGGCGATGACAGCCTGAGCATTGGCGGTTTGCAACCCATTCAGTTGGATGGCGCGGCCGGTAATGACCTGCTAACCTCTGGCGACGGAATCGATACCTTGCGAGGCGGTGATGGTAATGATGTTTTGGATGCGGGCAAGGGCAACGACTTTATGGTGGGCGGCGCAGGGGATGACCGCATCATTGCCGGGGAAGGCGACGACTTCGTTAATGGTGGTGCAGGCTCGGATACCCTCGTGCTGTTGGGCAGCAAATTAGACTATGAAGTCAAGAAAATTGGCAGTGGTTTTACTGTTCGTTCTTTGAACTCAAGTTATGCTGATGGCACCGACACTTTGCAAGGTGTCGAATATTTGGCGTTCAAAATAAAAACGGATGACACGGACGATGGAATCACCAGCCTAAATAGTTTCGGTTCTGGAGGTACTGGCGGTACTGGAGGTTCGGGCGGTTCGGGAGGTAATAGCAATGTGCCTGGAATCGAGCTTTCTGACTTCGATGTTAAGCAAGTGAAGGTTTTGTCGGGCACCGACAATAGTGACACCCTGACCGGCGGCAACACCAAAGGGGCAGCCGATACCCTGCAGGCCGGAAATGGTAATGACTTGTACGTTGCCCTGGGTAATGCGTTGGTTATTTACGATACCGGCGGCAATGATACCTTGCAGGTTTCGACAAGCCATGTCGACTTGTCTCAGCCTTATAGTAATGCCAACAAAATCAAAGGCTTGAATAACATTGAAAATGTCGAATTGACAGGAAAAAAAGCCTTAAAGCTGACTGGCAACGATCAGGATAATATTCTGATCGGCAATGATGGCGCCAATAAAATTATCGGCGGTGCCGGTAGCGATATTATTGCAGGGGGACTGGGTAAGGATAAACTGACCGGCGGGGAAGGTAGCGACATATTTCTTTTCAAAGACTCTTTGTCAAAGAAAAACGTTGATGTGATTACCGATTTTGACAGTGGCACCGATAAAATCCGTTTGAGTTCCGTTATTTTTAAAGACCTTGATGCGGATAATGATGGCATCATCAACTTTGAAAGTGGTTACGGCCTAAAAAGTGCGCATACCGACACGGCTTCTTTTATCGTTTACGACACGAAAAGCGGCAAATTATATTATGACGAGGCGGGTAAAGACGCTATCCAGTTCGCTAAACTGGCTACTGATAATGGGGGGAGCACCCCGCCACCCTCTACTTCGGGCGGGGGGTTTGGAACTTCTTCGGGAAGCGGTCAGAGTTCCTCAGGTTCTGGATCATCGAGCTCTCCGGAAGTCACAACGGTCGGAGTCAAGTTTGCCCCGGATCTAGTCGTCACTGATTTTGATTTGTTTATCTAATCATATGACGCGGATTGGCTTAAGGAATCCGCCGCTTCAGCGGAAGTAAGCAAGTTGGAGGGAAAGCTCCCGACGATAACGTCGGGAGCCAAAATAATCACACCTTGTGGTAAATATCCGCGCCTTCTTCGAGAAACTGCTTCGATTTCTCATCCATGCCTTTCAGTAAGGCTTCTTCTTCGTTAAGGCCTTTCTCGGCCGCATAATCGCGCACGTCCTGGCTGATCTTCATCGAGCAGAAGTGCGGGCCGCACATCGAGCAGAAATGCGCGATCTTCGCCGATTCCTTCGGCAGCGTTTCGTCATGGAATGTGCGCGCCTTTTCGGGGTCGAGGCCGATGTTGAACTGGTCTTCCCAGCGGAATTCGAAACGCGCCTTCGACATTGCATTGTCGCGCGCCTGCGCGCCCGGATGACCTTTCGCCAGATCGGCGGCATGCGCGGCGATCTTGTAGGTCACGATGCCTTCGCGCACGTCCTGCTTGTTCGGCAAACCGAGGTGTTCCTTCTGAGTCACATAGCACAGCATCGCGCAGCCATACCAGCCGATATTGGCCGCGCCGATCGCGGAGGTGATATGGTCGTAACCCGGCGCGATGTCGGTGGTCAAAGGCCCCAAGGTATAGAAAGGCGCCTCGCCGCATTCCTCAAGCTGTTTCTCCATGTTGACCTTGATCATGTGCAAAGGCACATGGCCCGGACCTTCGATCATCGTCTGCACGTCGTGCTTCCAGGCGATCTGGGTCAACTCGCCGAGCGTTTCGAGCTCGCCGAATTGCGCCGCGTCGTTCGCATCGTAAATCGAGCCCGGACGCAGGCCGTCGCCCAATGAGAACGACACGTCATAGGCTTTCATGATTTCGCAGATTTCTTCGAAATGCGTGTACAGGAAGCTTTCGGTATGGTGTGCGAGACACCACTTCGCCATGATCGAGCCTCCGCGCGAGACGATGCCGGTCATCCGCTTCGCGGTCAGCGGCACGTACTGGAGTCTGACGCCCGCATGGATCGTGAAATAATCGACGCCCTGTTCGGCCTGTTCGATCAAGGTGTCGCGGAAAATCTCCCAGGTCAGTTCCTCGGCCTTGCCGTTGACCTTTTCGAGCGCCTGATAGATCGGCACCGTGCCGATCGGCACCGGCGAATTGCGCAGGATCCATTCGCGGGTTTCGTGGATGTTCTTGCCGGTCGACAAGTCCATGATCGTGTCGCCGCCCCAGCGGATGCCCCAGAGCATCTTTTCGACTTCTTCCTCGATCGACGAAGTGACCGCCGAATTGCCGAGGTTGCCGTTGATCTTGACCAGGAAGTTGCGGCCGATGATCATCGGTTCGAGTTCCGGATGGTTGATGTTCGCCGGGATGATCGCGCGGCCGCGGGCGACTTCGCTGCGCACGAATTCGGGCGTGATCACGTTCGGAATCGAGGCGCCGAACGATTCACCCGGATGCTGATCCTTCCATAAGTCGCGCATCTCGTCCATCTTCTGGTTTTCGCGGATCGCGATGAACTCCATTTCGGGGGTAATGATGCCTTTCTTCGCGTAGTGCATTTGCGAAACGTTCATGCCCGCCTTCGCGCGGAGCGGCTTGCGGATATGCTCGAAGCGCAGGTGTGCGGTCGCGGGATCATGCAGGCGTTGATGGCCGAAGACCGAAGTCGGTCCGGCCAATGCCTCGGTGTCGCCCCTTTCCAGAATCCAATTCGCGCGGATGGGGGACAGGCCCTTTTTCAAATCGACCGCGACATTTGGATCGGTGTAAACGCCGGAAGTGTCATACACAAAGAGCGGAGGGTTCTTTTCGGCGCCGAAATGCGCGGGCGTATCGGACAAAGTGATTTTGCGCATCGGCACCTGGATGTCCGGGCGGCTGCCCTGCACATAGACTTTTTCCGACGCGGGATAAGGATCGATTTTGACTTGACTGACCGCGTCGGCGGTCAAATCTTTTAGAACAGCGCTCATTGCGTTTCTCCAACAACAAAAACAAACAAGGCGCGGGGAAGTTAGGGCTTTCCTACGCCGGTATTAACCGGAATCAGGTTCAAAGGGTCTTTCTCAGCCTGCCGATGTGCGGCAAACACCCCTAGCCTATACGGATTTCGTTAAAATAAAGTAAAACAGTAGGTTTTGCAAGTTCGGGATGAGCAAAACCCATCATTCATAATGTGTCCACATCATGATGACTTTTATGGCCTGTTCTTTGGCCAGGACTTCATAAACCAAGCGGTGCTGTTTGTTGATTCGTCTGGAAATCGCGCCTTTGAATTCTCCCTTTAAGAATTCAAATTCGGGAGGATAAGCATAGGGATCTTTAGAGATCAACTTCAAAAGTTCTTCGACTTTGTGTTTCAGATTGGATGCTTTTATCAATTGCGCGTCCTTCTTGGCGCGATTGGTAAAAAACAATTGATACATCACCAATCCAGCTGATCAGAACATTGATCAAGCGGCGTATTTAAACCGTCAACGATCGCTTGTTTGATTTCCGGGTTCTTCGAGAGGTAATCGCTGTCGCTTTCTTTGCCGACTTCTCTCTTCAGAAACAATACAAAGTCGAGCACCTCTTTTTGTGAACTTATAGGAAGGGCATTAACTTCCTGGTTGATTTTTTCTTGCAAGGTGTTCATTTATTTCCTCCAAATTAAACATCTGGAATAATGCGATCCCTGCATTGATTTTCCTAACAAGCCCTGCGGAGTTTTGGTTTGCTCCCTTAGTCCTCTTTTATCCGATACTCAGCAGAACGCGCATGCGCTGTCAGCCCTTCGCCGCGCGCCAGGATCGAGGCGGTCTTGCCGAGTTCGCTGGAGGCCGCGGGCGAGCAGTTGATCAGGCTGCTGCGTTTCTGAAAGTCGTAGACGCCGAGCGGCGAGGAAAAGCGCGCGGTGCCCGAGGTCGGCAGCACGTGGTTCGGGCCGGCGCAGTAATCGCCCAGGGCTTCGGCGGTGTGGCGGCCGAGGAAGATCGCGCCGGCGTGGCGGATGTGCTCGCATAATCCTTCGGGATCGGCGACCGACAGTTCCAAATGTTCCGGTGCGATCCGGTTCGCGGCTTCGGCGGCCTGCAGCAGGTTTCCGACCTGGATCAAGGCGCCGCGTCCGGTCAGCGATGCCTGGATGATCTCGGCGCGCTCCATCTCCGGCAGCAGTTTGTTGATGCTGTGTTCGACCGCATCCAGAAACGCCTTGTCGTCGCTGATCAGGATCGCCTGCGCGTTTTCGTCATGCTCGGCTTGCGAGAACAGGTCCATCGCGATCCAGTCGGGATCGGTCTTGCCGTCGCAGATGATCAGGATTTCGGAGGGCCCCGCGATCATGTCGATGCCGACCTGGCCGAAAACCAGTTTCTTCGCGGTCGCGACATAGATATTGCCGGGACCGACGATCTTCGCGACGGGCGGCACGGTCTCGGTGCCGTAAGCGAGCGCGGCTACCGCCTGCGCGCCGCCGATCGTGAACACGCGATCGACGCCGGCGATAGTGGCCGCGGCCAGCACCAGCTGATTCAATTCACCCTTCGGAGCCGGCACGACCATGATCAGTTCGGGGACGCCGGCGACCTTGGCCGGAATCGCGTTCATTAGCACCGATGAAGGATAGGTCGCCTTGCCGCCCGGCACATACAGGCCGACCCGGTCGAGCGCGGTGATTTTCTGGCCGAGCACGGTGCCGTCCGCCTCGGTATAGCTCCAGGACGCCATCTTTTGATGTTCAGCGTAGGCGCGTATCCGCTCAGCCGCGGTTTGCAAGGCCTTGGCCTGCGCTTCGGGTACAGCCTCGAAAGCGGCCTTGAGCTGAGCTTGGCTCAATTCGAGTTCGGCGGCGCCGGTCACCGCGCGCTGGTCGAAACGGTTGGTATAGTCGACCAAAGCCTGATCGCCCTGTATGCGCACCTCGGTAATGATTTCGAGCACCCGTTGATGGACCGACTGGTCTTCGCTTTCGTTCCAGGCCAGAAGCCGGTTCAGTTGGCTGTTAAAGTCGGCAGATGTCGCGTCGAGGCGGGTCAGGGTTATCTTGGGCATGGCATTAACCTTTGTTGGCTAGAGTCGCTTCGAATTGATTCAAGAGGTCAACGATCGCGCGGTTTTTCATCTTCATCGCGGCCTTGTTCACGACCAGTCGCGAGCTGATGTGCATGATCAGCTCGCGCGGCTCGAGGTTGTTCGCCTTCAGCGTATTGCCGGTCTCGACCAGATCGACGATGCAGTCGGCCAGGCCGACCAAGGGCGCCAGTTCCATCGAACCGTACAGTTTGATGATCTCGGCCTGGATGCCTTTTTTCGCAAAATAGCGCTGAGCGATCTTGACATATTTGGTCGCGACGCGAATCCGGCCGGACAAGGGCGGCGCGTCCTTGTGCTCGGCGGTCATCAGCCGGCAGCGCGCGATGCCGAGATCGAGCGGCTCGTAAAGGCTTTCCGCGCCGTGTTCGAGCAGCACGTCCTTGCCGGCGATGCCGAGATCGGCGGCGCCGTATTCGACGAAGGTCGGCACGTCGGTCGCGCGGATGATCACCAGTTGCACGTCCTCGCGCGTGGTCCTAAGGATCAGCTTGCGGCAGGTTTTTGGATCGTCGATTGGGGTAATGCCGGCGGCTTCGAGAAAAGGCAGCGCCTCTTCGAAAATCCGGCCTTTGGATACGGCTATCGTCAGCATCGGACCACCTTAATTCGGGACGCGGCGGATCGTCGCGCCGAGTTGCTGCAATTTTTCCTCGATGTGATCGTAACCGCGGTCGATATGGTAAATCCGGTCGACGATCGTGTTGCCTTCGGCGGCTAGCGCTGCAATCACCAGGCTCGCCGAGGCGCGCAGATCGGTCGCCATCACCGGCGCGGCGGTAATCTTGTCGACGCCGGTGCAGATCGCGGTATTCGATTCGAGCTTGATGTCGGAGCCCATGCGTTGCAATTCCTGCACGTGCATGAAGCGGTTTTCGAACACCGTTTCGGTGATGATGCCGACGCCTTCCGCAATCGAATTCAACGCGATGAACTGCGCCTGCATGTCGGTCGGAAACGCCGGGTACGGCGCGGTGCGCACCGAAACGGCCTTTGGCCGTTTGCCGTGCATGTCGAGCCGGATCCAGTCTTCGCCGGAAGTGATGTCGGCGCCGGCCTCGATCAGTTTTTCAAGCACCGCATCGAGGATGTCGGGGCGGGTGTTTTTCAGTTTGACCGAACCGCGCGTGATCGCGGCCGCCACCAGGTAGGTGCCGGTTTCGATCCGGTCCGGCATGATGTTGTAGTGGATATTCTCGACGCCGAGTTTTTCGACGCCTTCGATCACCAGCACATCGGTGCCGATGCCGGAAATCTTCGCGCCCAACGCATTCAGGAAGTGCGCGAGATCGCTCACTTCCGGCTCTTTCGCGGCGTTTTCCATGATCGTGGTGCCTTCCGCCAGGCAGGCCGCCATCATCAGGTTTTCGGTGCCGGTCACGGTAACCTGTTCGAGCACCAGGCGGCAGCCTTTCAGGCGATCGACCTTGGCGTGAATATAGCCGCCTTCGACCTTGATTTCGGCGCCCATCTTGATCAGGCCGTTCAAGTGAATATCGACCGGACGGGTGCCGATCGCGCAGCCGCCGGGCAGCGAGACATGCGCTTCGCCGAAGCGTGCGAGCAAAGGCCCCAATACCAGAATCGACGCGCGCATCGTGCGCACCAGTTCGTAAGGCGCTTCATAGCTATGGATGAAGCGGCTGTCGACTTCGACGTTCATTTTTTCATCGACCAACAGGCGCACGCCCATCCGGCCCAACAATTCCATCGTGGTGGTGATGTCATGCAGGTGCGGGATGTTGCCGACGGTGACCGGCGTTTCCGCGAGCAGGGTGGCGGCAAGGATCGGCAATGCGGCATTTTTCGCGCCGGAAATGCGCAATTCGCCGGATAAGGGTTTGCCGCCGGTGATGATTAATTTATCCATAGCAGGTTTCTAAGTGATTTGATTCGGTGAGAAAGAATTGGGGCGATGTCATTCGAGGTGGGACGCGAAATGCGCGTCCTTGTCGAAACCGCTGAGCCGGGCCAGGCTCAGCAACTGTTTCGGCACATGGCTGAAACGGAGTTGAATCCGTTTGGCGCGGCAATATTTGATCCATTCTATCATCAGCGCCAGTCCGGCGCTGTCGGTATTGTCGACCCGGCCGAGGTCGATCGTGATGTCCTTGTGCGAGGTCAAAAAGGCCAGCGATTTGACCGTACGCTTGTCGATCGTCGCGAAAGTCAGGTCGCCATCGACAAGAAAATGCCCTGCGCCCTGATCAACGATGTTCAGCCTGCTCATTTCTTCTTCTCTTCCGCCTTTTCCTCGGCCGACTTGAACAGAAACTGGCCGATCGCCTTTTCGAGAATGATCGCGGATTGGGTGAGTTCGATCTTGCCGCCGTCTTCCAGGTATTCCTCGGAACCGCCCGGCTCCAGATTCACGTATTGCTCGCCGAGCAACCCCGCGGTGAAGACGCTGGCGGTGGTGTCGGAAGGCAAGGTCTTGTATTGCGAATAGATCGCCATTTCGACGACCGACTGATAGGTCTTAGGGTCGAAACTGATCGCCCTGACCTGGCCGATCTTGACGCCGGCCGCCGATACCGGCGATTTGACCTTCAGGCCGCCCGAATTTTCGAAGCTTGCGGTCACCGTATAGCTGTCTTCTTCGACAAAGGAGCTCAAATTGCTGACTTGCAAAGCCAGAAAAAACAATCCGGCGATGCCGGCGGCGACAAAAAGCCCAACCAGGGTATCCTGGGTGTTGCTGTGCTGCATGTTAATCTTCTCCAAACATGAGTGCGGTCAAGATAAAATCGAGGCCCAAAATACTGAAAGCCGAATTCACGACGGTGCGGGTGGTCGCGCGGCTGACGCCTTCGGAAGTCGGCACCGTGTCGTAGCCTTCGAACAGCGCGATCCAGGTGGTCACGAAGCCGAATACGATGCTTTTGATGAAGCCGTTCACGATGTCGTCTTCGAAATCGATATTGGCCTGCATTTGCGACCAGTAAGCGCCGTCATCGACGCCGAGCAACCCGGTGCCGACTATTTGTCCGCCGACGATGCCGACCGCGCTGAACAGGGCCGCGAGCAGCGGCATCGCGATGAAGCCGGCCAGAAAACGCGGCGTGATGATGCGCCGGATCGGGTCGACCGCCATCATCTCCATGCCGGAAAGCTGTTCGGTCGCCTTCATCAGGCCGATCTCGGCGGTCAGGGCGGAACCTGCGCGGCCCGCGAACAGCAAGGCGGTGACTACCGGTCCCAATTCCCTGACCAAGGAAGCTGCGACCATTAACCCTAAGGTTTCTTCGGCGCCGAAATCGGACAGGATGTAATAGCCTTGCAGGCCGAGCACCATGCCGACGAAGAGCCCCGAGATCACGATGATCAAAAACGACAGGACGCCGACCGAATAGACCTGGTTGACCAGCAAACGCGGGCGCGGCATGACATCGATAATGCCGGTCAGGGTTTCGAGCAGGAAATAGGAGCCTCGGCCGAGCTTGGTGAAACTGGTCGTGGTGGTCTTGCCAAGCGTGTTCAGAAATTTAGTCATCGTCCGAGAATCAGTAGCGTCTTCCTGTCGAGATCAGGTCGTCAAAATAATCTTTGGCGGGATAGTGGAAATGCACCGGGCCGTCCGCCGCGCCGGTCATGAACTGTTGCACCCAGTCGGACGGAGATTGCCGGATTTCTTCCGGCGTGCCTTGCCCTGCAATTTTACCGTCCGAGATCAGGTAGACGTAATCGGCGATCGCCATCGTTTCCTGGACATCGTGCGAGACGATGATGCTGGTCAGGCCGAGGGTGGTATTCAGCGATTTGATCAGATGCACCAGGGCGCCCATCGAGATCGGGTCCTGCCCGGTAAAGGGTTCGTCGTACATGATCATCATCGGATCGAGCGCGATGGCCCGTGCCAGTGCAATCCGCCGGGCCATGCCGCCGGACAGTTCGTTCGGCATCAAATCGCGCGCGCCGCGCAGGCCCACCGCGTGCAGCTTCATCAGCACCAGCGTGCGGATCATCGATTCGGGCAGATGCGTATGTTCGCGCAGCGGAAACGCGACATTATCGTAAACGTTCATGTCGGTCAGCAGCGCGCCACTTTGAAACAGCATGCCGATGCGTTTTCGGAGATTGTACAATTCGGCCCGGCGCAGCCGGTGTACGTGCTGGCCGTCGACATGAACCGCGCCGGTGGCCGGCGTCAACTGGCCGCCGATCAGTTTCAGCAGCGTCGTCTTGCCGGTGCCGCTGGGACCCATGATCGCGGTGATCTTGCCGCGCTCGATCGATAGATTGACGTCATCGAAAATTTTCTTTTCGCCGCGCGAAAACGACAGATTGCGCACACTGACCAGATTGTCTTGTTGTTTTACGCTGTTTTCCATGCGCGGTTTCGGTTTGGGGTCGACGATATGAACCCTCTATTCTCACTGAATAATCCCTATAAAGTCAATAGATTATGAGGCTTTTTAGCATAATGCGATGATGCGGTGCGGCATGGCCGGATGGCTCCGGATCGCCGTCGGTTGCACAATCAAGCACATGCCGGCCGCCGTTTGCCGATTTTAACGTTGAGCCTATAGACCATTGGCCGGCTAATCATGGCATAATGTGCGTTTTTAAATATTCATTCGACGCTTGTTAATGACTTTCATGCCGCGGCCATGCCGCCGTCCCCGCAGATGATGCTGCACGACCAGGAACTGCGCGCGTTGGCGCTGGCGGTGATTCAGGTGGAAGCCCAGGCTGTGGCGGCGCTGGCCGATCGCATCGACGCGCATTTTGCCGCCGCCTGCCGGCTGATGTTTGCCTGCCCCGGCCGCGTGGTCGTGACCGGCATGGGCAAATCCGGGCATATCGCCGGCAAAATCGCCGCCACCCTGGCCAGCACCGGCACGCCGGCGTTTTTCGTGCATCCGGGCGAGGCCAGCCACGGCGATCTCGGCATGATCACCAAGCAGGATGTGGTGCTGGCGCTGTCCAATTCCGGCGAAACCGAGGAAGTGCTGACGATCCTGCCGATCATCAAGCGCCTCGGCGTACCGTTGATTGCGATGACCGGCAATCCGGCATCGACCCTGGGGACGCTCGCGACCGTGCATATCGATGTCGGCGTCGCCCAGGAAGCCTGTCCTTTAGGCCTTGCGCCGACCTCGAGCACGACCGCCGCGCTGGCGATGGGCGATGCGCTCGCGGTGTCGCTGCTGGAGGCGCGCGGCTTTACCCGCGACGATTTCGCGCTGTCGCATCCGGGCGGCAGCCTCGGCAAGCGCCTCTTGCTTCGGGTCAGCGACATCATGCACACGGGCGGCGAGATGCCGTCGGTGCGCGAGACCGCGCTGATCAGCGAAGCGCTGCTCGAAATGACTGAAAAGAAACTCGGCATGACTGCGATCGTCGATGCGGACAACAAGGTGGCCGGCATTTTTACCGACGGCGATTTGCGGCGCATGCTCGGCAAGAATCTGGACATCCATAAAACCCGCATCGATACGGTGATGACCGCGCATTGCACGACCATCGGCATCGACATGATGGCGGCCGAGGCGATGCAGATCATGGAGCAAAAACGCATCAATGCGCTGATCGTGACCGACGCGGAACGCCGCGCGGCCGGCGCATTGAACATGCACGACCTGATCCGGGCCGGTATCGTCTAGGGAACCACCATGCAAACAGTGATTGAAAAAGCCAAAAAGATCAAATTATTGGTGCTCGATGTCGACGGCGTGTTGACCGACGGCCGGTTGTTTTTCGATTTTTTCGGCAACGAATACAAGTCTTTTCATGCCCGCGACGGCCACGGCATCAAGTTGCTCAAACGCACCGGGGTCGATATCGCGATCATTTCCGGGCGCAAATCCAAATCGGTCGCGCTCAGGATGAAGATGCTCGGCATCGAACATGTTTACCAGGGCCACGAGAACAAACGCCAGGCGTTTCAGGAATTGCTCGGCAAGACCGGACTCACGCAGGAACAGGCCGCCTATGTCGGCGATGATTTGCTGGATCTGCCGCTGATGGTCCAGGTCGGGCTCGCGGTCGCGGTCAATGACGCGCATCCGGACGTGAAGGCGCGCGCCGACTGGTGCACGACGCTGCAAGGCGGGCGCGGCGCGGTCCGGGAAGTCTGCGACCTGATCATGCAGGCGCAAGGCCATTATCAAGCGATATTGGACAGTTATCTGCAATGAGGCTGCGCCATTTACGCATTCATATCTATCTCGGCGTGCTCGCCCTGTTGAGTTGGGGACTGGTCGAATTGACCATTACCGAGGAGGAAGGAGCCCTGGTCGTGCCGCCGCACAGCCCGGATTATTTCAGCACCGGCTACCGCAAATGGGAGATGGGCGTTGACGGTCTGTTGAAAAACAAACTGACCGCGGACCGGATGACGCATTACAGCGATGACGGCACCACGCATTTGGACAAACCGCTGATGTTTTTCCATAATGCCGCGACGCCGCCCTGGGTGATCAACGCGGAGGCGGGCGTTTTGTCGGCCGACGGCAAGGACTTGCAAATGAACGGCAAGGTCCACGTCGAACGGGCTGAGGGTAAGGGCGCGAAGCCATTGATCATCAATACAACCAATGCCAGAGTCAAGCCGGAAACGCATTATGCGGAGACCGATGAATGGGCCGAATTGATCAGTCCGCCGAACCGCACCACCGGCGTCGGCATGAAACTGGTATTTGAGCAGCCGGTGCATCTGCAATTGCTGTCGAAAGTGCAGGGAAAATATGAAACCAAATAAATTTTGCGGTTATTTAAGTCTTTGTCTCGTGCTGTCCGGATTTTACGGCGCCGCCGCGCACGCCTTGGCGACCGACGCCGAACAGCCGATCACGATCGATTCGAATACCGCAACCTATGATGACAAGGCCGCGGTCAGCATCTATACCGGCGATGTGATTTCGATCCAGGGCAGCATCAGGGTCAATTCGGACAAGCTGGTCGTACACTTTGTCGATGGCGACGCGGGAAAACTGGTGTTTACCGGCAATCCGGCAAGGTTCAAGCAAACGCCGAGCCCGGGCAAGGAAGACATCATCGGCGATGCGTTGACCGGCGAGTATTATCCGAAAAAAAACCTGTTGATTCTGAAAAATAACGCCACGGTCAAACAAGGTACCGGAACCTATGCGAGCGATTATATCGAGTACGATATCAACACCTCGCTGGTCAAGGCCGGCGACAAATCGACCGATTCCAAACGGGTGCGCGTCACCTTGCAACCGAAAGCGAAAAAGTAAAACGCGATGACTCGACTCGCCGCCAACCAACTGATCAAGAATTACAATCAGCGCCATGTCGTAAAGGGCGTCTCGCTCGAGGTGAATACCGGCGAGGTCGTCGGCCTCCTGGGTCCGAACGGCGCCGGCAAAACGACCAGTTTTTACATGATGGTCGGCCTGATCAAGGCCGATGGGGGCGAGATCACGCTCGATGAGCAGGACATCACCCATCATCCGATGTATTTGCGCGCGCGACTCGGCATCGGCTATCTGCCGCAGGAGCCGTCGATCTTCCGTAAGCTCAGCGTCGAGGACAATATCCGCGCGGTGCTGGAGCTGCGCGGCGATTTGACGCGCGGACAAATCGATCTGGCCATCGAGGAACTGCTGGAGGAACTGCATATTCCGCATCTGCGCAAGCAAATGGCGATGAGCCTCTCGGGCGGCGAGCGGCGGCGGCTCGAAATCGCCAGAGCCCTGGCCTGCAATCCGCGCTTCATTTTGCTCGACGAACCGTTTGCCGGCGTCGATCCGATTTCGGTCGAAGACATCAAAAACATCATCATCCAGCTGAAAGACCGCGGCATCGGCATCCTGATCACCGAACACAATGTTCGGGAAACGCTGGGTATTTGCGACAGGGCGTATATACTTAACGACGGCCGGGTCATCGCCGAGGGCGGGGCCGACGCGATCGTCGCCAATGAAGAAGTGCGCAAAGTGTATTTGGGCGATAAATTTAGTCTTTAGATCCAGCAGTCAATAAATTCACCGTCATGAAACAGTCGCTCCATTTCAAACTCGGTCAGCAAATGACGATGACGCCGCAATTGCAGCAGGCGATTCGTCTCTTGCAGATGTCGACGCTCGATTTGCAGCAGGAAATCGAACAGGCGCTCGAATCGAACATGATGCTGGAACTCGGCGATGACGAGCATGCCGCTTCGATGCTCGAGCCGATGCCGGAAAAAAAGATCGACGCCTCCGACACGGCGACCAGCGAAGGCTCGCAAACCGATATTCCGGACGAATTGCCGCTCGATTCTTCCTGGGAAGACATTTTCGATGCGACGCCCGAATGGAGCGGCAATGACAACGCCGAGGACTCCGATTTTGAAACCCAGCGCAGCAAATCCTCGACCCTGCTCGATCATCTCTTATGGCAGGTCGATCTGACCAAATTCAGCGAGCGCGACCATGCGATCGCGCTCGCGATCATCGATTCGATCGATCAGGAAGGCTACCTGACCGCCGGCATCGAAGACATTTTCGAAGGCCTGCAAGATCAGATCGACGATCTCGATTTCGGCGAAGTCAATGCGGTGCTGCACCGGATTCAGCATTTCGACCCGCCCGGCATTGCGGCGGCCGATCTGGCCGACAGCCTGCGCCTGCAACTGGAGCAGTTGCCCGAGGAGACTCCCTACCGCGGCGACGCCTTGCGTATCGTGACCCAACACCTGGATTTGTTGGCGACGCAGGAGCGCAACAAGCTGATGCGTAAATTGAATCTCGGCGAACAGCAGCTCAGCGCCGCGGTCGCCCTGATCCGGACGCTCGACCCGAAGCCCGGCGCCAAGATCCAGGAGACCGAAACCAACTATGTGATTCCGGATGTCTATGTCGCCAAAAAGAATGGCCGCTGGCAGGTCAACCTGAATCCGGACATCGCGCCGAAACTGCGCGTCAATCCGTATTATTCGACGCTGATCAAGCGCGCGGACGACAGCAAGGATAACGTCTGCATGAAGGACCATCTGCAGGAAGCGCGCTGGTTCATCAAGAGCCTGAACAGCCGTAACGATACGCTGCTTCGGGTCGCCCGCAGCATCGTCGAAAAGCAGACCGGTTTTCTCGAGCACGGCTCGATCGCGATGAGGCCGATGGTGCTGAAGGAAATCGCCGAGGAGCTCGAACTGCACGAGTCGACCATCTCGCGGGTCACCACGCAAAAATACATGCATACCCCGCGCGGCATCTTCGAATTCAAATACTTCTTTTCCAGCCACGTCTCGACCGAAGGCGGCGGCGAATGCTCGTCAACCGCGATCCGCGCATTCATCAAGGAACTGATCAGCAATGAAAATCCGGCAAAACCGCTCAGTGATAGTAAAATAGCCGAACTGCTGCAAGAAAAGGGCATCCAGGTTGCCCGCAGAACCATTGCGAAATATCGCGAAGCCATGCTGATCGCCTCGTCAAGCGAAAGAAAACGCATCATGTAGGCAGGCTCAGCGCAATCATTCAACCAAAGAGGAGTTTAATATGCACGTTATCGTAACCGGCCATCATCTCGACGTCACCGACGCGCTGAAAGCGCACGTCGATACCAAATTCGAAAAGCTGGCCCGCCATTTTGACAACGTCACCGACGTCCATGTCATCTTGGCCGTCGAAAAGCTGATCCACAAAGCCGAGGCGACCCTGCAAATCAGCGGCGCCAAGTTGTTCGCGGAAGACCATCAGGACGATATGTATATCGCGATCGACAACATCGTCGACAAGCTGGACCGCCAAATCATCAAGCACAAAGAAAAGCATTTGGGACATTGATAAAGCAGGTGCAAGGTTCGAGACGCAAGGGAGGAGGCAATATCGCCTCCGGCCGGCCTTGAACCTTGTGCCCTGACCCCCCTCTCCCCATGAAACTATTGATCGTCAGCGGACTTTCAGGCTCCGGCAAAAGCATCGCCCTCGATACGCTGGAGGATTGCGGTTATTATTGCATCGACAACCTGCCGGTCTCCTTACTGGATGATTTCATCGCCCATGTGATGCAGTCGGACCCGCTGACCTACGCGAAGACCGCGATCGGGATCGATTCCCGCAATTCCTCGGACAGCCTGCTGAATTTTTCCGAGAGCATGAACCGCATTCGCAAGAAAAAAATCGATTGCGAAGTGATCTTCATGCAGGCCGATGAGGCGGTGTTGCTGAAGCGTTACAGTGAAACGCGCCGCAAGCATCCCTTGACCGATTTCAATACGCCGCTGAAGGAAGCGCTGCGGATCGAAAAGGAAATGCTGACGCCGATCGCGCGCTATGCGAGCTTCGTGATCGACACCAGCCGGACCCACTACCATGAACTGCGCGATCTGATCCGCAACCAGATCGGCGAGCGTGACAGCCGGCAAATCTCGCTGCAATTTCAATCGTTCGGTTTCAAGCACGGCATCCCCTTGGACGCCGATTTCGTCTTCGACGCGCGCAGCCTCCCCAATCCCTACTGGCTGCCGGAACTCCGCGGACTGACCGGCAAGGACGAGGCGGTGATCGAATTTTTGAAAAGCCAGCCCCTGGTCAATGAGTTTTACTTGGACATCGTCGGTTTTCTCGAACGCTGGGTCACCCGTTTCGAGGCCGAAGGCCGCAGTTATCTGACCATCGCGGTCGGCTGCACCGGCGGGCAGCACCGTTCGGTTTATCTGATCGACGCGCTGGCCAAGCGCTTTCGCAGCCCTTTCCTGAACGTGATCGTCCGGCACCGGGAATTGCACTAAGTCGCTTTACCCGCCAAATAGCCGGCAAAGCGTTGCCGGATGTGATCGATATGCGACCCTTCCCAATACACCTTGCCGCAAGTAGGGCAACGGTAAAAGCGTTCGTAATAGCGCTTTGTCTTCGGCTCCAATAAATCCAGCACGACCTGCTTCTCGACCGGTTCGATCAGGCCGTTGCAGACCGTACAGCGGCAAAACGGCCTGAGCTGATCCGCCAAATCGAAACGCCGAACCACCTCGGCCAGTTGCTGCAAAGGCTCGACCGCGCGCACCCAATAGCCGTGCGTGATCGCTTTGGCGAATAACAGCCGCCGGTCGCGGGTCAGCACGATGCGTTGCTGCTCGGCCGCAATCGCGGCGATTTCCGCGTCAGTCAACGCATTGGTAAACAGCGTATCGAAGCCGAACAGGCGTAATAAGCGGGCCAGCTTGCCGAGATTCACATCGACGACGAACGCGATCGTGCGTAGCGGCGCCGCGCGCAGTTTGATAATCGGGGAAATATCGAAGCTTTCGAACACCGGATACACCGCGACCCGGTCGCTGTTTTTGAGTTTGTAACCGAAACCGACCGACTCGCCGTTCACGACGATCAGGTCGACCTCGGTATGCGGCACCCCGAACACCTCGATCGGGTCCTTGATGCCGGGATTGCCGTTGAAGCGGTAAATCAGCGTTTGCTTGCGCTGCTGCGGCCGCAAAAAATCGTTCAGCTCTTCGTAGAAGCGGAATTCGGCGGAATTTTCAAAACGGCAGGTGGGTGGTTCTTGGGGAAGACGTTTCATCGCAGGCAGTCGAGAGCATCAGCGCAAGCGCCGCCATCCGTTCAGGCATGATCCAGCGGAATCCGGTAACCGCGCCCGCGCAAGGTTTCGATCGGCTTGCGGGTGCCGTCGGGATCGAGTTTTTTGCGCAGGCGGCCGATGAACACTTCGATCACGTTGCTGTCGCGGTCGAAATCCTCGTCGTAGATATGCTGGGTCAGCACCGATTTGGAGATCAGCTCGCCCTTCCTGAACATCAGGTATTCGAGCACCTTGTATTCGTAGGCGGTCAGTTCGAGCTTGACGCCGGAAACGGTGACCTCCTGCGCGACCGTATCGAGTTCGATATTATCGTGGATCAACACCGGATGCGCCTGGCCGACCGAACGTCTGAGCAGGGCATTGATCCTTGCCAGCAGCTCCTCGTAATGAAACGGCTTGACCAGATAATCGTCCGCGCCGGCTTCGAGGCCTTCGACCTTTTCCTGCCAGCGGCTGCGCGCGGTCAGGATCAGGATCGGCACGGCCACCTTGCTTTTGCGCAGGCGCTGGATCAGCTCTATCCCCGAGAAATCGGGCAGGCCGATATCGATGATCGCGGCGTCGATCGGATATTCCTTGCCCATGAAAAAACCGTCGCGGCCGGTGTGCGCCTTATCGACCGCGAAGCCTTTGTCGGCCAGGAAATGCTGAATTTGCTCGCACAATTGTTGTTCGTCTTCAACTACCAGAATACGCATGATGGTTCTTTTGCTCCTCGACGATTAACCCAGCGGCGCGCCGGTTTCGGCGTCGATCCGAAAATAACGAATGCGTCCGTCGGGCGTCAGCACCTTGATCACATGCACTTCGCGGCCGTCGATCATGACCGTTTGCGCGCCCAGCACGCGGTGATTGCCGCTGCCGAGCACCTGCCGAGTCGCCTGGTCGAGGCTGATTCTGACCATGAAGTCATCGGCCGCCGCATGACCGACCAGTACTGCGCCTAACACGAACAACAAGGTGAACTGTTTCATAATAATCCGGAACCGACGTTCGCCCACCTACTCTTTCGTGCTTTCGGAGCGGCAGGCATTGAACTGAAAAAACGATTAATTTATGAAGCCAATATTAAACCCACTGGCTGAATAAGCCCTGAACCGGCTATTTCAGCTCCCAGTTCTCTAACACGCTGCCGAGCGCATGGCCGAACGAAGCCCCCAGCTTGCCGGCTATCTTTTCAAGCAGGCTGTCTTGCTCGGTAAAGTCGACCAGCTTTTTGGCGCCGATGATGTCTTTAGCGACCGAATCGTCATTGCCGTAGGCGTCCGCGACGCCGAGATTGATGCCTTCCTCGCCGGTCCAGATCAGGCCGGAAAATAAATCCGGCGCCTCTTTCAGGCGCTTGCCGCGGCCGTCCTTGACGGCTTTGATAAACTGCTGATGCACCTGGTCGAGCAATTTTTGCATGAACTGGGTTTCATCTTCCTTGCGCGGTGAAAACGGATCGAGCATCGCCTTATGCGCGCCCGCGGTCAGCACCCGCCGCTCGACGCCGAATTTTTGCATCGTGTCGACAAAGCCGAAGCCGTCCATGATCACGCCGATCGAGCCGATCAGGCTGGCCGGGCTGACGAAAATCTTGTCGCTGGCCGAGGCGATGTAATAGCAGCCCGAGGCGCAAATATCGCCGACTACCGCATAGACCGGCGTTTTCGGATATTCTTGCTTCAGTTTGCGGATTTCTTCATAGACCATATGCGACTGCACCGGACTGCCGCCCGGCGAGTTCGAATGCAGAATCACGCCTTTGGTATGCTCGTCCTTGAACGCCTTGCGTAGGCTCTTGATGATCGCATCGGCGTTTGCGCCTTTGTCTTCCGCGATCATGCCGACCACATCGATCACCGCGGTATGGTCGCTGTCGTCGCTGCCGATGTCCTTTTTCAACTGCGGCAGCAGTGCGATGCCGAGCAGCGCGGTCAGATATAAAAAGGTCGCGGATTTGAAAATGATGCCCCAGCGCCGCGCCTTGGCCTGTTCCGCGATCGCGGCCAGCGCGACTTTTTCGATCACGGCCCGCTCCCAACCCGGCTCGCCGGTTGGACTCGCATTCGCTTTGTCTTGTTGATTTTCTGTCATGGTTACCTCAAATGATATTCAGCAGCTCGGTCGGTTGCTGTAAGCATAGCAACGGCCGGTATTGTTGCAGTATTTGTTCCGAATGTGCGCCGCAGGAAACGCCGATCGCGGATATTTGGGCGTTTTGCGCCATTTGCAAGTCATGAATCGAATCGCCGATCATCAGTGTCCGTTCGGGCGCCACATCGACATGATTCATGATTTCCAACAACATCAGCGGATCGGGTTTGGAAGCGGTCTCATCCGCCGCGCGGGTGATGTAAAAAAGGTCTTCGGTGCCGGTCGCCTGCAAGGCTTTTTGCAAGCCGGCGCGTGTCTTCCCGGTTGCGACCGCCAGCCGGTAGCCCGCGCCGTTCAACTCCTCCAGCATGTCCCGGACGCCCGCGAACAAGTCGCCGGGGCCCAAGGGCCTGGACGCATACTCTTGACCGTAGGCGCGCACCAATTGTTCCCGAAGCTCGGGGCTTGCGCCCGAAAACAAGGTGTCCATCGCGCGAATGAGGCTGAGGCCGATCACATCCTTCGCGGCCGCGGGCGTCGGAACCTCACAGCCGAGTTGTTCGGCGGCGGTCTGCATGCAATGCACGATCCAGCCGATCGAGTCCATCAGCGTGCCGTCCCAATCGAAAATCAATAAATCAAACCGCTTCTTCATGGTCCAACAAGTCCTGCAATGGCGGCGGCAAAGGCGCCTCGAATGTGATCGGTTTTCCGGTAACGGGGTGTTCAAACGTCAGTTCCCGCGCATGCAGAAACATCCGTTTGTAACCTTTGCCGTAAAATGTTTTGTTGACATCGCTAAGGCCGTAGCGGTCGTCGCCGACGATCGGGTGCCCGAGCCAGGCCGCATGCACCCGGATTTGATGGGTGCGGCCGGTTTTCGGCGAGGCCTCGACCAAGGTCGAGTTTTTGAATAATTTGATGCGCCTGAACAGCGTTTCGGCCTCTTTGCCGGCCTGGCTGACCACCACGATGCGCTCGCCGCCCTTGCTGACATTTTTGAGCAGAGGCGCATTCACGATCAACTTTTTGCGCGCCCATTGCCCGGCCAATAGCGCCAGATAGGTCTTGTGCACATGATCGTCGCGGAACAATTCGTGCAGCCTGCGCAAGGCGCTGCGTTTTTTCGCGATAATCAGGCAGCCGGAGGTGCCGCGGTCGAGCCGATGCACCAGTTCCAGAAACGTCGCCTCGGGCCTGAGACGGCGCAAGCCTTCGATGATGCCCGAATCGATGCCGCTGCCGCCATGCACCGGGAACCCCGCCGGCTTGTTGATCACCATAAAGCCTTCGTCTTCGTATAGAATCCCGTTTTGCAGCGCGTCCCGCAAGGTTTGCGGCACGAAGGTCTGCTCGGTTTTTTCGGCGACCCGGACCGGCGGAATTCTGACGATGTCGCCGGTCATTAGCCGGTAACTCACGTCGACGCGGCCCTTGTTGACCCGCACCTCGCCTTTACGGACGATACGGTAAATGCGGCTTTTCGGCACGCCTTTCAGGCGGGTCAGCAAAAAATTGTCGATGCGCTGGTCGTTGTTATCTTCGGTGATTTCGACCAGTTGAACGGTGGGAGATGCGGTTGCGGAGTCTGTTTTCATGCAGTAAATGATACCAGTATCACACTCGGATTGATTGTTTAAATTGATGTGAAGCAATAAGGTTGTTATATTAAGCTGGCTATAGTATAAGAATTACTCTTTTCCCGGCGGATTTTCGATGAGGAAACCGCCCCGAACCGCCGTCAAGAAGATCAGCCACGCGCGCATATCCTTGATGGCGAAGCATTTGCGGGCGCTAGCTCGCCCGTAACAATAACGATTATAAAGAACGATTGATAACACCTGTTGAAGACAGAATTTACCACCAAGACGATCGAAAAAACATGTCAACCGCCTAGCATGAGGCGCTTTTAATCCGGCAGCTCTTTCCAGCATCGGAAAGACCGGGCGAGAGGCAAAGCCTCGATCCCGCGAATAAGCCAGCGATGTCAAGCCAAACATGCCGAAAGCCGCAAACGCCGAAGAGTCGATGCGTTTCGCCGAGCCGGACCAGCTAAAAGACAGCGTTCAGTCTACAGAGTAAAATCTGACCAAGGAGCAGGATATAAACAAGGATACAAAATGAAAAGAATGCTTATCAATGCCACGCAGGCGGAAGAATTGCGGGTCGCTTTGGTAGATGGTCAAAAACTCTATGATTTTGACATAGAGGTTCCTTCAAAAGAACAGAAAAAATCGAATATTTACAAAGGCATCATCACCCGCGTCGAACCGAGCCTGGAAGCGGCTTTCATCAATTACGGCGCCGAAAAACACGGCTTCCTGCCGTTCAAGGAAATTTCACCGGCCTATCGCCATGCCCCGGAAGAAGGCGAGAGCGAAGGCGGCGGCCGCAAGTCGATCAAGAACCAACTGAGGGAAGGCCAGGAAATCCTGGTGCAGATCGAAAAGGAAGAACGCGGCAACAAAGGCGCCGCGCTAACCACCTACATCAGTCTGGCCGGCACCTATCTGGTGCTGATGCCGAACAATCCGAAGGCCGGCGGCATCTCCCGCCGCATCGAAGGCGACACCCGCAGCGAACTGCGCGAGGTGATGGCCGCGCTCGAAATTCCGGACAGCATGGGCCTGATCGTGCGCACAGCCGGTTGCGGCAAGAATGCCGAGGAACTGCAATGGGACTTGAACTACCTGATGCAGTTGTGGGAAGCGATCGAACGGTCTTCGACCGAGCAGAGCGCGCCTTTCCTGGTGTTCCAGGAAAGCAACGTGATCATCCGCGCGCTGCGCGACCATTTGCGCGGCAACATCGACGAAATCCTGATCGATAACGAAGAGTCGTTCCACCTGGTCAAAAACTTTCTGAAGCAGGTAATGCCGCATTTCCTGCCCAAGGCCAAGCTCTACCAGGATTCGGTGCCGCTGTTCAGCCGCTATCAGATCGAATCGCAGATCGAACTCGCTTATGGCCGCGAAGTGCCCTTGCCTTCCGGCGGCGCGCTGGTGATCGACCATACCGAGGCGTTGACCTCGATCGACATCAACTCGGCGCGCGCGACCAAGGGCAGCGACATCGAAGAAACCGCGCTGAACACCAACCTCGAAGCCTGCGACGAAATCGCCCGCCAATTGCGCCTGCGCGACTCCGGCGGCCTGTTCGTGATCGACTTCATCGACATGATGTCGAGCAAAAACCAGCGCTCCGTCGAAAACCGCCTGCGCGATGCGCTAAAGATCGATCGCGCCCGCATCCAGACCGGCCGCATCTCGCGCTTCGGCCTGCTCGAAATGTCCCGGCAACGGATGCGTCCGTCGCTCGACGATTCGACCCAATTGACGTGCCCGCGCTGCAAGGGTCAGGGCTCGATCCGCAATGTCGAATCGGTCGCCCTGTCGGTGCTGCGCATCATCGAGGAAGAAGCGATGAAGAAGGGCACCGAAAAGGTCATCGCGCATCTGCCGATCGATTGCGCGACCTTTTTACTGAATGAAAAACGCAACAACATCGAGCAGATCGAAAACCGCCTGAAAGTCGATATCGTCGTTCTGCCGAGCAAACACCTGGAAACCCCGGCCTACGACATCGAGCGCATCAAGGAGAAAGACGCGGGCGAAGAAAAATCCAGCTACCAGCAGATCAAGGCCGAGGAAATCTCGATTCCGGAATTTGCGCAGCAGGAGAGACAGCGCACAGAAAAAGCCGCGATCAAGGAGTTCATGCCCGATTCGCCTGCGCCGGTACAGAACCGGAGCGAAGCGGCCAGCTTGATCAAACGCTTCTGGCAGAAGCTGGTCGGCCCGTCGAAAGAGCCGGCCGAGGAGCCCGTGAAGGAGAAGCCGGAGCAAACGGCCGAGAGGAGCAAACCGGCAAGGCATGACAGGAACAAAAAGAAACCCGGCAAGGAGCATGCAGGTAAACAGGAAGCGCGTCCGCCGCGTCCGCCGCGCGAACCACAGGAACCGCGCGAACAACGGGAACCTCGGGAGCAGCGGGAACCCCGCGAGCAAAGGGAACCCCGTGAGCAAAGGGAACTCCGTGAGCAACGGGAGCCCCGCGAGCAAAGGGAACCCCGCGAGCAACGGGAACCCCGTGAACAACGGGAACCTCGCGAGCAGCAGGGACCCCGCGAGCAACGAGAACCGCGTGAGCAACGGGAGCCCCGCGAGCAGCGGGAACCGCGCGAGCAACGCAAGCCGGTCGAGCGCCCGCAAGAGCGGCCGGCGCAGGTCCTGGAGCCCGGCGAGCAGCCGGCGGATACTTCGGTTGCCGTGCTTGACGAGACTCAAGTGACTGAGGCGTCCGCCGCCAACGGCGAGCAAAAACGGTCATCCAACGGCAAGCGCCGCGGACCGCGCCGCCGTTCGAGACATTCCGGCAACAGACGCCAGGACGCGAGCGCCACCGGCGGCGAAGCCGGCGCCGAGTCTGTAGGCCAGTCGGAAGCGCCGGCTTATGCGAGGGACTCCGCAGAAGCTCAGGGCGGCGGATCGCATCAGGAGCCTGCGGCACAACCGGAGCGCCCAACGCGTCCCGAAGCCGAATCGAAGCCGGCTCCGGCGGAAAGCGTTCACCACGAATCGGGCGGCGATTCCTGATTCTGAATCAAATGGCGGGTTTTTAACCCGCCATTTTTTTTGTCAGGAACTCGATGAAATCGCCGACTTTATTGTCGATAGGGATCTACGACAAAATGGCCGGCAGCGCCGAGTCATTTCAGTCCATCTTGTACGCCGAACTCAGGAGAGCCATCGTCGGGGTGATGCGCGAAGCGGCGGATAATGAAGCCCAGTCTCCTGCGTTACGATGTCGTAAGGCGTGTTCGCTTCCTCTGTTCTCTTCGAGCGTTAATGTTCCGAATGGATATACTCCTAGCCAAATGGTCTAATAGAAAATAACTCAACAACACTCAGGATAAATGTTATGTCGCCGTTACTGAATGACAAAAAAAGGGTTTGGTACTTTATTTTTCCCTTGCTGTTGGCATTGCTGTCAGGCTGTGCGAGCGAATCGCATCGGGCATTGACGCCGGAAACCGTGCCGTCTTCGATGACCGCTTATCAGGGCGTCAAGCATGTTCTGACTGTCGGCAAGTTCCAAAACCGTTCTGCCTATATGCGCGGCATATTCTCCGACGGCTTCGATCAATTGGGCAGCCAGGCCAAGACGATTCTGAAAACGCATCTACAGCAATCAGGACGCTTTGATGTGGTCGATCGGGAAAACATGGAAGAGATCGGTCAGGAAGCCAAGATCAGAGGTGCGGAGCAGCAACTGGAAGGCGCCGAGGTGGTGTTGACCGGTGATGTGACCGAATTCGGCCGGCGCACGACCGGCGATACGCAACTGTTCGGCATTCTCGGCTACGGCAAAACCCAAGTCGCCTATACCAAGGTCGCTTTGAATGTGGTCGATGTCAAAACCTCGAAGATCATTTATTCGGTGCAGGGCGCCGGGGAATATGAGCTGAGCAACCGCGAAGTGATCGGTTTCGGTTCGCAGGCCGGCTACGATGCGACGCTGAACGGCAAGGTGCTGAATCTTGCGATCATGGAGGCGGTCAACCGTTTGATCGAAGGCATGGAGCACGGCCAATGGCGACCATCGTTAAGCCGTTAGGATTGGCGTTCTGCTTTCTGGCGTTATCGGGCTGCGCTCCCGCGCCGTCACTCTATTATTGGGGCGAGTACGAAGATCTGATCTATCAGATGTATGCAGAGCCCGGCTCGGCCGATCCTGCGACTCAGATCGCCAAACTCCGCGAAGACATCGGCAAGGCGGGCGAGGCGGGCAAGCCCGTGCCGCCCGGACTGCATGCGCATCTTGGCTATTTGTATTTTTTGCAGAGCGATACGCACGCGGCCGTGCTCGAATTCGAAACCGAGAAAAAGCTGTTTCCGGAGTCGGCGACCTTTGTTGACGGCATGCTAGGCAGGTTAAAAAAATGAAATCCGTCCATCCGATTTTGCAATGCTGGCTTGCCCTGCTGTTGATCACGATCACCGGTTGCGCAGCCACGCCGCCGTTCGATTATTCGTTGTTTCGCAGCCACCGTCCGCGCTCGATTCTGGTGCTGCCGCCCTTGAACCAGACGACCGACGTGAACGCGCCGTACAGCTATTTATCGACGATTACCCGGCCTTTGGCCGAGTGCGGCTATTATGTGTACCCGGTGGCCGTGGTCGATGCGTATATGAAAGAAAACGGCCTGCCGTCGGCGGAAGAGATGCATGGCGTCGCGCTCAAAAAAATCCGCGACATCATCGGCGCGGACGCGGTGCTTTATGTCACGATCGAGGAATGGGGACAAAAATATGTCGTGGTCCAGTCGGTTACGACGATCAGGGCCACGGCGCAATTGATCGACACCGTCTCGGGCCAAGTCATCTGGCACGGAACGCAAGCGGTCAGCCAGGGTTCGGGCGGAGGCGGCGATCCGATCGCGATGTTGATCGCCGCGGCAGTCACCCAAATGATCGGCAATGTCAGCGATTTTACCCATGACTTATCGCGGACGGCGAACCACGGCATGATCTACAATGTCGACAACGGCTTTTTGGCGGGGCCTTATTTGCCGCCGCAAGAGAATGAGCATTGTGGCAAGTATTGAGCATTTTGCATTTGCCTTCAATGAGCCGTATGAAATCGTGAACGATATGGTCCCTTACGTCACATCATATTACGTGTGACAAGAAAGCTATCAATTACGCAGCACGAACTGCGCTGTCATCGACTCGAGCAGATCAAAGGTATTGCAAAAATCGACGCCAAACTCTCGGCAAATATTCGGAACCTTTACTTTCTTACTGCCAGGAGGGACAGGCACCTCATGCGTCACCACGGTCGCGCCCAATATTTTGGCTTTGGCGATTAACCAAGGATCAGCAACCGCAAGAAAGCTACTGGTATAAGGTTCCGTATAGTCGGGATACTCCACCACAAATTGTGCAATTTTAGCGAATACTTCCTGTGTTGCTCCATCATCTACTTCAATAAAGTGAGGTTGACGAGCTTTCACCCATTCCGAGAGTTCATCCCCACTTTTGCTAAGTTCATCGAAAACCATGCGGATGCTGCCTAAATGACCGAAAGTGAATTGTAAGTCCATCCATTCCCAAAATCCCGGACAAACAGTCATGCGATAGTAGCGGTTTTTGGCTTCAATGTAGACGTTGGCATCCAGCAGATAAATCAAATTCTGAGCTCCTTATGTGCAAAAGCTGCCAGTTTGTCGGGTTTAACACCAAGCAACTGCCAAGCTTCCCGAAGTAGCATACGGCCACTTAATGCCTCACTGGCAACGGCCTGCGCAAAACGTTTGCTGACTTTACTCATTTGCATCCGGTTGTAAGTCGGTGAGCCTTCTTTTTCCCGCGCTTTGTAATCGGCCTGCAGCTTGTTTACATAAGTCCAATACTCACCATCAGTGATCAGGCTTAACTCAAATGCCCGACGGGCGATTACCCATTGGCTGACATGAAAATGGCTAGACAAGAAGGGCAAGTTGATTTTCCAATTGTCGGTATCGGATTTCCAAAAAGCGTAAAACTCAATTTCAGGTGCAAGAAATTCCGCCGCAACGGCATTACACAATTGCTCTACTTTGCCTTGGCTTCGAGGATTTGCATCAGATATACCGGATTCTCCCACCCAGATATGAGTCAATTCGTGAATTAAGGTAAACAATCGGGCTTCGGGACAATCAGCTGTATTGATAAAGATGACTGGAGCAAACCAATCAGCAATCGCAAATCCTCTGAATTCGTCAACATTCAACAAGCGGCGTGTGTTGCTGCCCACCATCCCGCTACGCATGACCAAAACGCCTAAAGACTCAATTCGAGCGACCAAGTCGCGCGTATAGTCTTCCCAACTTCCTCGTTCCGGCCAAGGTTTTAAGCCTAAATGAGTTTTCATGTCGGCAACGATAGTATATACCGGAGTCTGCACGGACTGACGACCCACCACGACAACCCCGCCTGTACCTCTTTCCTTTTGATATTCCTGGTACCAAAGCTGGCGTTGAAGGACATCCTTGATGGTATCGCGTAAGTTGATGCTTATCTCCTCCGGAGTACGATCGCCTACAGTGCGTAGATCGGGAATAGGCAGTTCGTCTTTCGGAGGCTGCTTAAGAAAAAGATAACCGAACGGTATGTGAGTGTGGTGGGCATAGTTCTGAGCCTGCTTAAAGGTCGGTCGAGTTTCCCCTTGCTCCCATGCGGTCAGTTTTTCTTCGTCAACATTCAACTTGCGGGCAAGACCAGACACATCCAGACCGGCACGATGCCGCGCCCAGCTAAGGATATCCGGATTGATCATCGCCTGTGTCATTGGTTGCGCGCAATAGTATTAAAGATGGTTCAATGCAATAATTCTACTCCAGTTATCGATGATTTGGCAGGGAAATGCGTCAGACCGCTAATCCAGTAAGGTAGACATTTCACAACTTAACGCAGCATGAAGCTCCGTTTTATCACTGACAGTGGTTTGCCATATCCGATGGATGCCGATGGAGGGAGGTCTGACGTTGCTAAAGGTAAGCGGAGATTACCACTGCAAAGTTACAAGAGATTTTTCATGAGGACAAACGCACATGACAGATATTAAGCAATCCCCTTATCCGATTTACGTTGCGGGAAGCTTTAAAACCACGGTCCATCCTCTGGATGTCATCAGCCCTTATACGCAACAATGCGTTTATAAAACCTTTACCGCCGGGGCGGATGATTATGAAACGGCCGCTACCGCCGCCTGCGCCGTGCGCCAGACCATGCAGGACTTGCCGGTTTACGAACGCTTTCGGATTCTGACCGAAATTGCACAAGGCATTCTTGCAAACCGAGGCGAACTGGCCGTCATCATGGCCCGGGAAGCGGGCAAGCCGCTCAAGACCGCACACGGCGAAATCGAACGCGCGGCGCAGACCTTTCTGACCGCCGCCGAAGAAGCCAAACGCTTGCCGGGCGAAGTCCTCAGCATCGATTGGCACCGTTCCGGCGCGCGAAAAGACGCTATCGTCAAATATTTTCCGGTCGGCGTAGTCGCCGCGATTACACCGTTTAATTTTCCGTTGAATCTGGTCGCGCATAAAATCGCCCCGGCGATCGCCGCCGGCTGTCCGATCGTCGTAAAGCCCGCTTCGAAAACGCCGATTACGGCGCTGGCGCTGGCCAAAATTATCGACCGCACCGGCCTGCCGAAAGGCGCTTTGTCTGTGTTGCCGATGGATCGCAACATCGGCAATCGATTGGTGACCGATCCGCGTTTTAGTCTGCTCAGTTTCACCGGCTCGGCGGAAAACGGCTGGAAAATGAAACAACAGGCGGGCAAAAAGAAAGTGCTGCTGGAACTGGGTGGTAATGCGGCGTTGATCGTCGATAAAGATGCCGATGTTGCGCTAGCCGCCGCGAAAGCGGTCAGTGGCGGTTTTAGTTACGCAGGCCAATCGTGCATCCATACTCAGCGGATCTATGTCGAAGAGTCGGTCTTCGAACCGTTCGTTAGCCATTTTCTGGCGGCCATGGAAAAATGGGTCATCGGCGACCCGGAACAACCGGACACCGATTTTTCCGCGATGATAGCCGAGCATCATGCCCTGCGCATCGAATCCTGGGTGCGGGAAGCCGTTGCCGGCGGGGCGGCGCTATTGGCGGGCGGAACGCGTCGAGGGAGTTTGTATGCGCCGACGGTTTTGACCGGCACCGATCCGGCGATGAAAGTCTGCGCACTGGAAGCCTTTGCGCCGGCCGTGGTGATCGAACGGTTTACCGATTTCAAAGCCGCCGTAGCGGCCGTCAATGCCTCGGACTTCGGCTTGCAAGCCGGCGTATTTACGTTCGACAGCCGGAAAATCCATTATGCTTTTCAGAACCTGCGTGTCGGCGGGGTCATCGTGAACGAAGTGCCGAGTTTCCGCGCCGATCATATGCCTTACGGAGGCATCAAAGACTCGGGGATGGGTCGGGAAGGTCCGAAATATGCCATGATGGAAATGCTCGAACCCAAAATACTGGTCAGTGATCATAGCCTGGATTGGTGAGCCGGATTACACTCCGATATCCTCGTTCCAAAGCGTCGGATTCTCCGAAATGAACTGTTTCATCATCTCGATGCAGCGGGCGTCCTGGAGTACGTCGACTTTGACACCCCGGCTTCTCAGCAACTCCTCTTCGCCCATGAAGGTGATGTTTTCGCCGACGATCACATGAGGAATACGGTAAAGCAGGATAGCTCCTGTACACATCGCGCAGGGTGAAAGGGTCGTGTACAGGACGCTCTCCGTGTACACCGACGCCGGCAAGCGGCCGCCATTCTCGAGCGCATCCATTTCTCCGTGCAGGATCGCGCTGCCTTTCTGGACGCGGCGGTTATGGCCTCGGCCGATGATCCTGCCTTGATGAACGAGCACGGAGCCGATCGGGATGCCGCCTTCCGCGAGCCCGGTTTCGGCCTCGGCTATGGCGGCCGCCAGGAATGGGTCACCGTTGATGCTTGGATTCGAATGCATTGGGGTCACCTTGAGGAATCAGTCAGGATCAAAGCCAGTCTTCCAGATTATAGCGCTGATGCAAAGCGGGTATTTCGACCCGAGTATTCTGCAGTTTGTTGGCGAATACCGGCATGGCGTCTTTATCGCCATGCACCAGGAAAGTCGTCTTCGGATTGCCCGTTTTTTGATGCCAGGCCAGTAATTCCGCCTGATCGGCGTGAGCGGAGAACCCGCCTATCGTATAAATGCTGGCGTTGACCGGAATTTCTTCGCCGAAGATTTTAACTTCTTCGGCGCCGTCCACAATCTGGCGCGCCAAAGTCCCGTAGGCCGCAAAACCGACAAAGATGATCGCATTGTTCCTCCCCCAAAGATTGTGTTTAAGATGGTGCTTGACCCGGCCACCGGTGCACATGCCGGAACCGGCGATAATCACGGCGCCGCCGACGAATTGATTAATCGCCATCGAATCCGCCGTTTCCCTGGAAAAATGCAAACCGGGGAACATAAACGGATCCCGGCCCGAGGTTAAGGTTGCACTGGTTTCCTTATCGAAACATTCGGGGTGGCGTTGAAAAATCTGCGTAGCGGAAATCGCCATCGGCGAATCGAGAAAAACCGGAAGATAGGACGGCAGCAGGCCCTGTTCAATGCCTTCGCGCAAGTAATAAAGCATCTCCTGCGCGCGTTCCAGCGCAAAACTGGGAATGATCACATTCCCGCCTTTGGCCAGGGTGCCGCGAATCGCCGAATAGAATTCTTCCAGCGTCGGTTCCAAGGGTTTATGCAGGCGGTCGCCGTAGGTGGTTTCCATCACCACAATATCGGCTTGCGGAGGCGTCTCCGGATCTTTGATGATGGCCCGGCCGCTGTAACCCAGATCGCCGGAAAACAGAATCCTGTGCTGCCGCCCCTGCTGTTCGATATCCAGCACGATGGAGGCGGAACCGAGTATATGTCCGGCATCGATGAAGGTCGCCTGAATCCCTTCATTGAGAATTACAGGTTGATTGTAATTTACAGACCGGCCGAAAAAACCAAAGCAGTTCAGTGCATCTACGACATTATAAAGCGGTTCAATCGGCTCTTTTTTGCCGTGCCGGGCGGCTTTTTTCGTTTTATAGTTGGCTTCATCTTCCATCAGCTTCGCGGAATCCAGCAACACCACGCGCGCTAATTCACAGGATGCCGCCGTGGTAATGATTTCACCGGTAAAACCCTGCTTGACCAGCAGCGGGATGCGTCCGCAGTGATCCAGATGAGCGTGAGTCAATAACAGGTAATCGATGCTGGCCGGATCGAAGCCGAAAGGCTCGGCATTTTCCTCATCCAACTCCCGGCTGCCCTGATACAGCCCGCAATCGATCAATAGCTTCTTGCCGGCGGCTTCCAGCAGATGGCAGGAACCGGTGACGTTTTGATCGGCGCCGTGAAATTCTAGTTTCATCAGTCAACCTCCTGGCGGAATGCCTCGGATTTAATCGCTCCATGCTAAGTTATCCCTCTAATGGACAGAAGTTAGATGGGGAATTAAACAACTAATTCATCGAGAACCTCGCGGACGCGATTCGGATAATCCGAAATCAGACCGCTTACGCCCGCCGCAAGCAGTTGCCGCATGTCGTCCTTGTCGTTGCAGGTCCAGACATTCACGCCTTTGCCCAACTTGCGCACGCTTGCGATCGCGTCGGCATCCAGGCTGCGCGTCAGCGACTGGAGCCCCAAAGGATCGGTGCCCGGATGCAAGGCGTCGGCGCCGATGCGCTGAAGATAGTCGCCCGGCAACGCCAGGCGTTCGTTGGTCAACACCGCGGTCGCAATGTCTGGCGAACGCTCGCGTACCCGCCGCAATTGTTCGTGATCGAATGACGAGATCAAGACATCGGCCTGCATCGCCATGGCCTCGACCAGATCGATTACCGCGTCGGTCAAGCCGGGATACATGCGCGGCAGCATTTTCAGTTCGATGTTGACCCGGAGATCTAGGCTTCGGGCAAGTTCGAGCGTCTGTCCGAGCGTCGGAACTTTGATCGCGCCGGACGCATAATGCGCGAGATCATCGGGGCTGAGGTAATGCGCGAATTCTTCCGGCGTCAGGCTTTGCAGGAAGTATTGCCGGTCCGCGGCCGGCAAATTGAGCTCTCTTGCAAACCATCCGCCGGCATCGAGCTGGTCGATCTCTTCGTAATAGAAATCGGAGATGAAATAACTCGGTTGCTCCGGGAATTTGTCTTTAACGTCGGTACAGCGAACCAAATTATCGTCGTGATGCACTATGATCTCGCGATCCTTGGAGAGATGTACATCCAGTTCGATCATCTGACAGCCGAAGGTTTGCGCCTTGGCGAACGCCGCGAGCGTATTTTCGGGCGCAAAGGCGCGCGCGCCGCGATGGGCGATATTCAGGATGCTTTCTGTGGCGGCATTGTCCGTCATGATCGATGACCTAAAGTTCAGACCCAGCCCTGCTGCGCCGCGATCCACAGCAGCGCGCCCGCGAATACCCCGGCCAGCACGTCGTCGAGCATGATGCCGAGGCCGCCTTGCACTTTCTGATCGATCCACTTGATCGGCCAGGGCTTGATGATGTCGAAGATTCGAAACAGCACGAAGCCGAGCAGCGCCGCCTGCCAGGAAAAAGGCACCAGCCACATCGTGATCAGGTAGCCGGCGACTTCGTCCCAGACGATGCCGCCGAAATCGTGTTCGCCGAGTTTGTCCGCGGCGATGCCGCAAATCCAGATGCCGGCAACGGTCGAGGCGATAGTCAGCAGGCTGTAGATCGGCAGGCCGGCCTGAATAATCAGCCAGTACAGCGGAATCGCCGCGACCGTGCCGCAGGTACCGGGCGCTTTTTTGGCGAGGCCGGAGCCGAAACCGAAGGCCAGAAACAGTGCCGGATCGGTCATGATCTGTCTGGCGGTCAGTTGGTTCTGACCGAGTCCTGATTTATGAAAAATGTTCATAGCCTTGTGCCTTTAATGAATGTGTCGTTCCCGCTTTATAGAGCCGTAGTCCCGGCTCCGTCTCGATTACGCCGATTTTATGACAGTCGAACGGCAAGGATGAAGCTTTTTCGGGACTGACCGTAAAACACAGTTCGTAATCGTCGCCGGCCGAGAGCGGCAGCCGCCAGTCGCCGGTCGCATCGCAATAGGCCTGTACCTCCGTCGACACCGGCAATGCATCCCAGTCTATCGTGGCGCCGACCCCGCTTTGTTCGAGGATATGACCGAGGTCGCCGGCCAGTCCGTCCGAGATGTCGATGCAGGCATTGGCGATGCCGCGCAAGGCCAGGCCTTCGCTACACCGGGGTTCCGGCTGATCAAAACGCCGCAAGGCCTTCTCCGGCCGATCGCAGAGGTAGCCTTGACGGATTTTCAAGCCGAGGCCGGCATCGCCCAAGTTGCCGGTGACATAGATCAGGTCGCCGGGCCGGGCGGTGGATCGTTTCAAGGCCTGGCCTTTCGGCACCAGGCCCATCGCCTGTACGGTCAGCGTCAAGGGGCCCGAGGTGGTGTCGCCGCCGATCAGATCGACCGAGTGACGGGTCGCGAGCGCCAGAAAACCGTCCGCGAAAGCGCTCAGCCAAGCTTCGTCGACTCTGGGCAGGGTCAGGGCCAGCGTCACCGACAAGGGTTTCGCGCCCATCGCGGCCAGATCGCTGAGGTTCACCGCCAGCAATTTATGGCCCAGCTGCTTCGGATCGGTGCCGGCAAAGAAATGCACGTTTTCGACCATCGTGTCGGCGGTGATCGCGAGTTCGCAGCCTTCGGGAATCGAGAGCAAGGCGCAATCGTCGCCGATACTGAGCCGGGTGCTCGGGTTGCTGATTTTTTGCTCGGTAAAAAAGCGTCGGATCAGCGAGAATTCGGAGAGGGGCATAAATCAAGAACTAAGGTGTAAGCGGAAAGTCCGCCGGACGGGGCATGTTGCCCCGTCCTCTGGTTTTTAGAATGCTTCGGATAGGGTGGTTGCGGCAAACGTGAAGACGGGGTTGCAAACCCCGTCTTGCGGCAGTAATCCTTACTTCTTTTTGATTTCCGCGGCGCGCTTCTTCTGTGCGACTTTGTCGAGAATGCCGTTCACATATTTATGGCTGCCGTCGGCGCCGAAACATTTGGCCAGATTGATGCCTTCGTTCAGGATCACCCGGTACGGCATGTCGGGGCGGTGTTCCAGTTCGTAAACGCCGATCCGCAATATCGCCCGTTCGACCGGATCGATCTTGTCGATCGGGCGGTCGACGAATTCGGCCAACAGCTGGTCTATCGTATCCAGGTTTTTCGGAATGCCGAACAGTAACTCGTTGAAATAGCTTTTCTGCGCATCTTTCAGACGACCGTCTTCGAGAAACTGGCGTTCGATTTCGCCGAGATTGTGTCCGCTCATTTGCCATTGGTACAAAGCCTGGACAGCGGCTTGGCGGGCATTGGTGCGGGCCTGACTCATCAGTTGTCCAGCCGGTTGAACAGGCTGACCATTTCGATCGCGGACAGGGCCGCTTCGGCGCCCTTGTTGCCGGCCTTGGTGCCGGCGCGCTCGATCGCCTGTTCGATCGTGTCGACGGTCAAGACGCCGAAACTGACCGGTACGTTGTATTGCAACGAAACGCCGGCGAGGCCCTTCACGCATTCGCCCGCGACATATTCGAAATGCGGGGTGCCGCCGCGAATCACCGCGCCGATCGCGATGATCGCGTGATATTTTTGCGAAGCGGCGACGCGCTGCGCGACCAAAGGCAATTCGAAGGCGCCGGGCGCCTTGACCAGATGGATGTCCGCTTTATTCGCGCCATGGCGAACCAGGGTATCGATCGCGCCGGCTTCGAGTTGCTCGACGATAAAGCTGTTGAAACGGGAGGCGATGATGCAAAATTTGCCGCCCTCCGCCGAAAAATTGCCTTCAAACGTGGTAATGCTCATAGAAAATCCGCACTGTTAAAGTGAAATACGCCGGCAGACAGAGGCCATGCGTGCGTAAGCTCGTCGCGAGAATACGTCTGTTTAAAAAAGCCCTGCTCGCTCAGGGTTTAAGAAAGTGAGGCTAAGAGGCCTCGTTCGCAGGTCCGCTGCCGACGTGTTCGGAAACCTCCAAATCAAAGCCCGACAGGCCGACATATTTTTTCTGCGCGCCCAGGACTTTCAATTTGTGTACGCCCAGATCGGCCAGGATGCGCGCGCCGGTGCCGGTCATGCGCCAGTCGGGCGCCTCGAATTCGTCGTCGTTGACGTGGATGCCGTTGTCCTGCAATTGATAGCGATGGATCAGTTCGACCAGCGCTTTGCTGTCTTCGCTGCGCCGGATCACGACCAGCACGCCGCGCCCTGCTTCGGCGATTTTCTGCATCGCCGCGCGTATCGAGCAGCTGCTGGCGTTGCGTTTGGACGCGAACAGGTCGTCGAGCAGATTGCGCGCATGCACCCTGACCAGTACCGGTTCGTCGCCGGATACATTGCCCATCACCAGCGCCAGATGCAGGTTGTTGTCGTTGCGGTCCTGGTAGGCATAAAGCCTGAAATCGCCGAACTCGGTCGGCAGCTGGCATTCGCTGATCCGTTCGAGCGTGTTTTCGTGCTGAATACGGTAGTGGATCAGATCGGAGATCGTGCCGATCTTCAGGTTGTGCTCGGCGGCGAATTTTTCGAGATCGGGACGGCGGGCCATCGTGCCGTCGTCGTTCAGGATTTCGACGATCACCGCGGCAGGTTCTACGCCGGCCAGGCGCGCCAGATCGCAGCCGGCTTCGGTATGGCCGGCCCGGTTCAAGACGCCGCCCGATTTGGCCATCAATGGAAAGATGTGGCCGGGCTGAATCAGGTCGTCCGGTTTCGCCTCCGGCGCGACCGCGCATTGGACCGTGCGCGCCCTGTCGGCGGCCGAGATGCCGGTCGTGACGCCGGTCGCGGCTTCGATCGACACGGTGAAGTTGGTCGAATGCGCGGTTTTGTTTTCATTGGTCATCAACGGCAGGCGCAACTTCTGGCAACGCTCGCTGGTCAGCGTCAGGCAGATCAGGCCGCGGCCGTAGCGCGCCATGAAGTTGATGTCCTCGGGGCGGGTAAACGCGGCTGCCATGACCAGGTCGCCTTCGTTCTCGCGGTCCTCGTCATCCATGATGATGACCATCTTGCCCTGGCGTAAGTCTTCGATGATTTCTTCGATCGTATTCATAGGATTCTGTGAGCGTTTCAGCCTAAAAAACCGCTGCGTTGTAGGAGGTCGAGGGTGACTTTTTGTTCCGGCTCGGCTTTTTGGCCGAGCATCAGCCGTTCCAGGTAGCGGGCCAGAAGGTCGACCTCGAGATTCACGAGGGTTCCGGGGCCTGCAAAACCGAGCGTGGTTTCCTTCAGTGTATGCGGCACGATGTTGACGCCGAAAACGTTGCCGTCGACTTCATTGACGGTCAGGCTGATCCCGTCGAGGCAGACCGAGCCTTTTTCGGCGATGTATTTGGCCAAATGGTCCGGCGCCTTGAACTTGAAGCGCACCGAGCGCGCATCCGGTTTTTTGTCGATGACCGTCGCGAGGCCGTCGACATGGCCGCTGACGATATGACCGCCGAGCCGCGCCTGAGGCGTCAACGCCAGTTCGAGATTGACCGGCGAGCCGACCGTGGCGGTTTTCAGGCTGGTGCGGGACAGGGTTTCGTTCGAGACGTCGGCCGAAAACGAATGCGGTCCGAGCGCGATCGCGGTCAGACAGACGCCGTTTACCGCGATGCTGTCGCCGAGCGCGGCGTCTTGCAGCGAAAGCTTGCCGGTGTCGATGGTCAGGCGGCAATCGCCGGCCTGTTGCTCGATCGCGGTGATTTTGCCGACTGCCAAGATGATGCCTGTGAACATGGAATAAGCGAGTGTTTATTTAAAAAACGGTGTAGGTCAATTTCAGATCCGGCCCGACCTGTCTGACGTCGGTCAGCTTCAAGGTTTTCTTATCGGCCATCGTTTCGATGTTCAGATTAAACAAACCGCGTCCCCGGTCGCCCAATACGCAGGGTGCCATATAGACAATCCATTCATCGACCCGCTTCTCGGCCAGCAAGGCGCCGTTCAGGGTCGGGCCCGCTTCGACGAACAAGTCGTTGATTTGCAGGCCGGCCAAAAACGGCATCAGCGCCTGCAAATCGATCCGGCCGTTTTTGGCGCCCAGATGATGAATTTCAAAGCCGGCGTTCTCCAATGCGGCAATTTTGTGCCGATCTTCGCTGCATGTCAAAATCAGACTGCGCCCCGGCAGTTTCGCCAGTTGCGCGCCTGCCGGCATCCGCAGCTGCGAATCCAGCACGATCCTGAGCGGCTGCAGAACGTCTGCGTCGATGCGCGCGGTCAGCGCCGGATCGTCGGCCAGCACGGTGTCGATGCCGGTCAGAATCGCGGAGCTTTGCGCGCGTAGCCGATGCACATCCTGCCGGGCCGCGTGTGATGTGATCCATTGGCTCTCGCCGGAAGCGAGCGCGGTGCGTCCGTCCAGGCTCATCGCGAGCTTGCTGCGCACAAAGGGTTGGCCCAGGGTCATCCGTTGGATGAAGCCGCGATTCAGGCGGCGCGCATCGTCTTTCAATACGCCGCAAACGGTTTCGATGCCGGCTTCCCGAAGCCTTTTCAGGCCGTTGCCGGCCACCAAGGGATTCGGGTCCTGCATCGCCGCCACGACCTTGCTGACGCCGGCCTTGACCAAAGCATCGGCACAGGGCGGCGTCCTGCCGTGATGGCTGCACGGCTCCAGCGTGACATAAGCGGTCGCGCCCTGAGCGTTTTCGGCATGCTTGAGCGCCGCGATTTCGGCATGATCGTCGCCGGCCTTGACGTGCCAGCCTTCGCCGATGATGTGATCGCCCTGCACCAGTACACAGCCGACGCGCGGATTCGGATGCGTGGTATAGAGGCCGTTGCGGGCCAGTTGCAGCGCCCTGGCCATGTAGCGATAATCCCGGTCGCTTGCGGAAGCCATCTATTTTTTTTGCAGATGCTTGATCATGTCGGTGAATTCGCTGACATCCTGAAAGCTGCGATAAACCGAGGCAAAGCGGACATAGGCGACGTGATCGAGATGGCTGAGTTCGTGCATGACTTTTTCGCCGAGCTGCTGGGCGGAGATCTCGCGGTCGCCGGAGCTCATCAGCTCCTTTTTGAGCCGGTTCAGCGCCATTTCGATGTCGTCGCCGCTGACCGGGCGTTTTTCGAGCGCCTTCAGCATGCCGGAGCGCAGCTTCTTTTCGTCGAAGTGCTCGCGGCTGCCGTCGCGCTTGACCACGCGCGGCAGGGTCAGCTCGGCCACTTCGAAGGTCGTGAAGCGTTCCTTGCATACCGTGCATTCGCGGCGGCGGCGAACCTGGTCGCCTTCATTCGTTAATCTGGAATCCAGAACGCGCGTATCCTGCGCCGCGCAAAACGGACATCGCATAGCTGATCTACTTAAGTGCTGCCGGTTGCCCGGCGGGTCGTTTCGAAATCGCTCATTGTATAACACAATGGGGTTGTTTGCATTGCACTTTCAGCGATTTGCGTGGCGATAGGCCCTATTGTGACAGCGGTTTTGATATCGCCGCGAAGGCTTGAGCGAGCGCGCCGGATTTTACGGTTGATTTTTCCACAGGATGCAAAACCGTGCGCTGAGGTTGTTCCTGTCTCCTGTCAGGCGCTGATTTGTCTGTGCGCTTGCTCACATGCGGCCGGGAATTTTTTTATATCTTGTTGATATTAAATTATAAAATTCTGATTCTAAACCGGCTGAACAATTCCGGCGCAATCTGACAGGGCTCCATGGCGGACGCCAAGTGCGGGCGGTTATTTTCAGCTTACCCACAGAGTTATCCACAAAAACTGTGGATAAGTGCGATAGCTTTTTTGCAATCAACGGTTTCGGTCGATTTTTGCAAGACCGGCAAAGGCTTGTCTGCGATAAGCGCCGGTGCGGGCGTAAAACCTTGCGCATTTGCAGGGCTTCAGGAAGAATTATTCGGTTTTTGTGGAAAAGTCAATAAAAAATTCATATAATGCTCGGTTAAACCGACTCCTTTGCAATCCTCATAAGGACTTACGCAGGCGATTTTTCGCACCGTTTGGACTGTCTTGAGCTAATCAACCCTAAGTGACTATGGATCAAAACGACTTTACGCTTGGAATTCCCGGCTTTACTTATCCTGATTTATACGACGCCCTGCGCCTGAACGATTTGCTGGAAGTGTTCGATGCTTCGGTAAAACGCCATGATGCGGAGTTGTTCGCTCAATTTGCCGCTTACCGGCAATGTCAGGGCGAAGGCATGGCGGTCGAAGCGATTTCGGATTTGCTGGTCAAGATGGGGCCCTATGTCGGCCAATTCGTCGCCAAACTGTTTGGCATCGAAGGCGCGCATCAAGAGCAAGCGAGAAAGATCAAGGAAGAATTCGAGACCGTTTTTACTTACAAGAATGAAGTCGTTGCGAAGCTGAACCTGGTTTTCAAGAATCAGGCGATTGCGGATTGGGATGTCGACGGCATTAAAAACCGTTTTGAGCTGTTGATCCAGGCGGCCTTCCCCGAGGCGGCCGGCGACAACGACGCCGAGCGCCGGGTCGCGCGCGCCGGCGCGGTGATCGGCAGCCTGTCGAGCCACTTCAAAGCGGTTGCGAAAGGCAAGGAAGGCACTTATCCGGCTGCGGACGCGGCGGCCGAGCAGCTGCGCGCGAAACTTGCCGCGCATGCCGAAGCCGCGCAGGCATTTGCGGACATCATTGCGGCTACCGATGCGGCCGGCTTTATCGACGGCCTGATGGATTTGGCGCAGCGTTGGGCCTACATCGCGCAGCATGATCCCGAGATCGCCGGGCATTGGCTCAGCTTTCAGTTTCCGGACAAACGCGATTTCGAGAATCTGGTCGAGCATGACGTGGTCGACAAGGGCGAATTTTCGGTCTGGATGGGCGAGCTGGCGCATCGCCGCCGCCGCGACGGCTTCAAGCTGACCGACCCGCGCTTCAATGAGCGCCAGACCCTGTCCGAGGTCGATCACTGCATCTATTGCCACGAGCGCGACACCGATTCCTGCTCGAAAGGCATGCGCAACAAGAAGACCAATACCTTCAAGGTCGACCCGTTAGGCGTCACCACGACCGGCTGCCCGCTCGAAGAAAAAATCTCCGAGATGCACCTGGTCAAGCGCGGCGGCGACAACATCGGCGCGCTCGCAATCATCATCGTCGACAATCCGATGTGCCCAGGCACCGGTCACCGGATTTGCAACGACTGCATGAAGGGCTGTATCTATCAAAAGACCGATCCGGTCAACATTCCGCAGATCGAAACGAACGTGCTGACCGACGTGCTGTTCATGCCTTACGGTTTCGAGATCTACAGCCTGTTGACGCGCTGGAATCCGTTGAACGTGAAGCGTTCGGTCATGCAGCCTTACAACGGCAAGAACGTGCTGGTTGTCGGCCTCGGCCCTGCCGGTTATACGATGAGCCATTATTTGCTGAACGAAGGTTTCGGCGTGGCCGGCATCGACGGTTTGAAACTGGAGCCGCTGCCGGCCGCATTGACCGGCGGCGGCGACGCGCTGCCTCAGCCGATTGCCGACTTCCGGGAGCTATATGAAGATCTCGACAAGCGTATCCTGGCCGGTTTCGGCGGCGTCGCCGAATACGGCATCACGGTGCGCTGGGACAAGAATTTCCTGAAGGTGATCTATCTGACCCTGCTGCGCCGGAACGCGTTCCGCGCTTACGGCGGCGTCCGTTTCGGCGGCACGATCACGATCGAGGATGCCTGGAAGATGGGCTTCGACCATATCTGTATCGCCTCCGGCGCCGGCAAGCCGACGATCATCGACCTGAAGAACAATCTGATGCGCGGCATCCGCAAGGCGTCCGACTTCCTGATGGCGCTGCAGTTGACCGGCGCGGCGAAGTCGTCGTCGCTGGCGAATCTGCAGGTGCGCCTGCCGGCCGGCGTGATCGGCGGCGGTCTGACCGCGATCGATACCGCGACCGAATTGATGGCGTATTATCCGGTGCAGGTAGAAAAACTGCTCGGCCGCTACGAGACGCTGGCGGCTACCTACGGCGAAGAAACGGTCCGTAAACGCTACGATAAGGAAGAAACGATCATTCTGGACGAGTTCCTGGGCCACGGCCGCGCGATTCGCGCCGAACGCGAGCGCGCCAAAGCCGCAGGCGAGAAGCCGAACTTCCAGCCGCTGGTCGAAGGCTGGGGCGGCGTGACGCTGTTCTACCGCAAAGGCATGAAGGATGCGCCGGCTTACCGGCAAAACCACGAGGAAATCTCCGAAGCGCTCGAAGAAGGCATCGCGCTCGCCGAAGGCATGAGCCCGGTCGGCGCGATTCCTGACGAATACGGCCATTTACGCGCGGTCGAGTTCGAAAAACTCGAATGCGAAGACGGCCGCTGGGTCAAGAAGCAGAGGGTGACCGTGCCGTTGCGCAACCTGTATGTCGCGGCCGGCACCTCGCCGAACACGATCTATCAGAGCGAGTATCCGGACACCTTCGTGATGGACAAATGGTTCTTCCAGCGCTATCAGCCGGAATGGCTTGACGGCAATCTGGAATTGGTGCCGATGCACGATGAAGCTGCGCCGAAACTCGGCTTGCCGGCGCCGTTGACCTCGTATCAACAGGACGGCAAATTCATCAGCTTCTACGGCGACAACCATCCGGTTTACGCGGGCAATGTCGTGAAGGCGATGGCGAGCGCGAAAAACGGCTATCCGCATATCGCCAAATTGTTCGAAAAGGAACTGGCGGGGCTCGATCCTGCTTTGCAAACTCAGCGAAACGCCGAATTAAAGCAATTTTTCGGCTCGCTGGACGAAGCCTTTAGCGCGACGATCGTCGCGATCAACCGCCTGACGCCGACGATCATCGAAGTGATCGTGAAAGCGCCGATGGCGGCGGATAAATTCGAACCGGGCCAATTCTACCGGCTGCAAAACTTCGAAGCCTATGCGCCGGTCAAGCATGGCACGGTGCTGGCTGCGGAGGGCTTGGCGCTGACCGGCGCCGAGGTCGACAAGGAGAACGGCACGATTTCGCTGATCGCGCTCGAGATGGGGTCGTCCTCGCGCCTGTGCGCGACCTGGAAGGTCGGCGATCCGTTGATCCTGATGGGCGTGACCGGCACTCCGACAGAGATCCCGACCGGACAGACCGTGCTGTTGATCGGCGGCGGCCTCGGCAATGCGGTCTTGTTCTCGATCGGCAAGGCGCTGCGCAATGCCGGCAACAAGGTGATCTATTTTGCCGGTTACAAATACCGGCAGGATGTTTTCAAGGTCGAAGACATCGAAGCCGCATCGGATGTGATCATCTGGTCGGTCGACAACACGCCGGGCGCCGAAGCGTTCCCGCCGACGCGGCCGCAGGACAAGACTTTCGTCGGCAACATCCTCGAATGCATGGTCGCTTATGCGCAAGGCAATTTAGGCGAGCAGCCGATCTCGCTGTCGGATGTCGACCATCTGATCGTGATCGGCTCGGACCGGATGATGGCCGCGGTCAAAGATGCGCGTTTCAATGTGTTGAAGCCTTATCTGAGCAAGGTGCAGCATGCGATCGGTTCGATCAACTCGCCGATGCAGTGCATGATGAAAGGCATCTGCGCGCAATGCTTGTGCAAGCATGTCGACGCGGAATCCGGCAAGGAATATTTCGTGTATTCCTGCTACAATCAGGATCAGGATCTGGACAAGGTCGATTTCCCGCATCTGAATGCGCGCCTGCGCCAGAATACGGTGCAGGAAAAGCTGTCCAATCTGTGGCTGGATTATTTGCTCGAGAAGCCGTAATCCGGTTTTGCAAGGTTAGGCGGCAGGATGGGCGAGGCGATCGCCTCGCCCATCCTGTTTTTGCTCTTTGTGCGAGAGCAAAGGATAAGGAGAACTTTTCAAGGTTTTCCAGGTCATTTTAGGGTGATCGGCATTTTATCGGTGAGGCGAAGCGTCATGTTAACCGAGTTCCTATTCTAACGGTCGCATCAATTATTGCGATGGGCTGTAATCAATAACCTTCCTGATACGCAAAGACTTTTAGCGTCTTTGAACCGGTCATTTAAACCAAGAATAGCTTTCGGCGCGGTTGAAATTCGGCGAAGCCGTCGCCATTATCGTTAAAACCGTTTGGCTTGGCTGTTTGAGAGGACTCGCGTCCTGATGCCGAATCTGTTAATTAAATTTATTTCCGATCTTTCCGGTAAAGCCCCGGCAAGCATCAATGTTTTTGAAGAGTGTAACCATGGCAAGAACTTCCGCAAAGCTGGCGAACAAACCCGACGAACCGATGAGTCAAATCGATCATGATGAGGATGGTTTCGACGATGTCGAATTTTCGTCTCTCGATGCGAGCGAAAGCGATACGATCAAACGCGATGCGCGGCGAAAGATCGAAATTTATTGGGAAAAAAAGCGTTTGAGGGAACAGTTTGATGATCTCGACGAGGCCGAATTAGGCTTTTAAGCCTAACCGTCCCCTGGGGCGGCGGAAGCCGCCCCGCAACGAGCTTGCCGCTAACGGTAGCTCAATCGGTCAATAACGGATCCAGCTGGTGTTGTTGATCCAGCGCATACAAATCATCAAAACCGCCGATATGACGGTCGTCGATAAAGATTTGCGGCACCGTGCGCCTGTTGCTTTTGCCCATCATTTCCTCACGCAAACCGGGCTGCGCATCGACATTGATTTCGGTGTAGCTGACGCCTTTTCGGTCGAGCAGGCGTTTCGCCATGACGCAGTAAGGGCAGATTTTAGTCGTATAAATGATGATGTTTGGCATGGGTCGGCAGAGTGATCGGGCGTGAGCCCGGCTGATTAGGCGCGCGCCTATTTCGGTCCTTCGACGTCGGCAGGATCGCCTTCATAAGGCGTCGCATAGCTGCACTCCTTTTGCGGACAGACCTTTTCGACACCGCGCCGCTTGGTTTCCTTGACGGTCAGGACCGGCCAATGACATTCCGGGCAGCTTTCCTTCAGCGGCGCATTCCAGAGCGCATAGTCGCATTTCGGATATTCGGAACAGGAATAAAAAATCTTGTTGTTGCGCGACTTGCGTTTCAGAATGCTGCCTTTTTTGCACTTCGGGCATTCGACGCCGGTATCGAGCGGCTTTTCCAACGGTTCGATATGGCGGCATTTCGGATAGGCGCTGCAGCCGATGAACTTACCGTAGCGGCCTGACTTCAAGACCAGCGGCGATTCGCATTTCGGGCAAACCCGGCCCTCGACCACCTCCGGCTCTACCGCTTCGTTTTGGTCTTCGTTCAGGTTGCGGGTATAGGAACAGCCCGGATAATTGGTGCAGCCGATGAAGCGGCCGTTGCGGCCCAGACGAATCGACAGGGGGCTGCCGCAGTCCGGGCAGTTTTCATCGAGCGCCTCCTGGGTCACGTCCTTGCGCTGTACGTTTTCGTCTTTTTCCTGGATCAGCGTGTTGAACGGCTTCCAGAATTCGCTCATCAACGGAATCCAGTCTTTCTCTCCGCGCGACACCGCATCGAGGTCGTCTTCGAGCTTCGCGGTAAAGTCGTAATCGACATACTTCGTGAAATGCTCGGTTAAAAACTTGTTCACGATGCGGCCGACATCGGTCGGATGAAAGCGCTTGTTTTCGAGCGTCACATAATCGCGATTCTGCAAGGTCGAGATGATCGAGGCATAGGTCGAAGGCCGGCCGATGCCGTGTTCTTCGAGCGTCTTGACCAGGCTCGCTTCGCCAAAACGCGGCGGCGGCTCGGTGAAATGCTGCGCGTTGACGATGTCGTTCAGCGGCACCGGGCGGCCCTCTTCGAGCGGCGGCAGGAAGCTTTCCTTGTCGTCGCTGTCGCTGGTGTCGTCCTTGCCTTCCAGATAAACCGCCATGAAGCCGGGCGAGGCGATCGTCGAGCCGGTCGCCCTGAACGCGTGTTGGCCTTCTTCGCCGCAGCCCAGATCGACCGCGATCATGTTAATCGTCGCCTGAATCATCTGGCAGGCGATCGTGCGCTTCCAGATCAGGTCGTAAAGCTTGAATTGCTCGTCGCTGAGATGACTTTTGAGCTGGGCGGGCAGATAGCGTGGATAAGTCGGCCGAATCGCTTCATGGGCTTCCTGCGCGTTTTTTGACTTGGTCTTGAATACGCGCGGTTCTTTCGGCACGTTGCCGGGGCCATAATTTTCGGCGATCATCTCGCGCATCTCGGCAACCGCCTCGATGGACAGATTGACCGAATCGGTACGCATATAGGTGATCAGGCCGGCCGTTTCGCCGCCGATGTCGATGCCTTCGTACAATTGCTGGGCGACCATCATCGTGCGCTTGGTTGTAAAGCCGAGCTTGCGCGCCGCTTCCTGCTGCAGGGTTGAGGTCGTAAACGGCGGCGCGGGATTGCGTTTCTGCTGCTTCTTTTCGAGCTTGGTGACGATCAGGCGGCCGTCCGCCGCCGCCAATAACGATTGTCTGGCTTGTTCCGCCGCGGCTTGGTCGGTGATGCTGAATTGATTCAGTTTTGCGCCGGCCAAATGGGTCAGCTTGGCCTTGAAGGTTTGCTCGTCGGCGGTCAACTGCGCATCGATCGTCCAGTATTCTCGGCTCTTGAAGGCTTCGATTTCGAGCTCGCGCTCGACGATCATGCGCAGCGCGGGGCTCTGCACGCGGCCGGCGGACAGGCCGCGGCGGATCTTTTTCCAGAGCAACGGCGACAGTTTGAAGCCGACCAGATAATCGAGCGCCCGGCGCGCCTGTTGCGCATTGATCAGATTCGTCGCCAGTTCGGCCGGATGCGCGATCGCCTCGGTCACCGCTTTCTTGGTGATTTCATGAAAGACGACCCGGTGCACCGTTTTGTTTTTCAGCGCTTTTTTTTCGTTTAACAGCTCATAGAGATGCCAGGAAATCGCTTCACCCTCGCGGTCGGGGTCGGTCGCGAGATACAGCGCGTCGGCGTCTTTGAGCGCCTTGCCGATCGCCTGCACATGGCGCAAATTGCGCTCGATCACCTCATATTTCATCGCGAAATGATTATCGGGATCGACCGCGCCTTCCTTCGGAATCAAATCGCGGACATGGCCATAAGAAGCCAACACCGTAAAATCCTTACCCAGATATTTTTCGATGGTTTTGGCTTTGGCGGGAGATTCTACGATGACGAGATTTTTGCTCATTTATCCTTAAAAGGTTTCACGGTGCAGGGGACAATGTACAGGAATTAAGTTCAAATGGCGTGCTTTTCAGCAATCTGAACCTCGTGTCTTCTGCGGCAATGATCAATGCAAATAGGTTGGGATCAGATCGTAAACGTAATCTTCCATGCGGGAGAACGCGATTTCCTGATCGGGCTGGCTGAGCAACACCATCAGCACGATCCATTTGAGTTTTTCGACCGAAATTTCTTCGTTTTCGAGCGCCATTGCCCGGTCGATCACGATCTCGCGATTCGCCGAACTCAGGATGCCTTTTTGTTCCAGAAACAGGATCAGGCCGAGGCATTCGGTGCTCAGCTTGGCTTGTTCCTCGGCGCAGAATATGCGGAACGCAGGCGCGACGGTCGGCGCAATCGCCCGCTGCAAACTCAACGACTCCAGCCAGTCGAACGCCTTGCTGACTTCGAGCTGCTCGAAGCCGGCTTCCAGCAATTCGGTTCTGATCACATCGCTATCTGGCAGGATTTCGATTTCACCCTCCATATAGTTTTCGAACAGGTACATCAGAACATCAAAAATATTTTCTTTCATAGCGCTCGCCAGAGATTATTTAATTCGGGTATAACAGCCGCCCGCCACCGCCGAAATGTAACCGTTAAGTTCCAGAATCAGCAGCATCGAGGCTATCATTTCGACCGATTTGCCGGTTTTTTCGACCAGATCGTCGATAGATGTGGGGTCATACATGACAAGATTCAATAATGTTTGTTGCTCCAGGTCAAGCATTGATTGTTCCGGTGTTGGTGCGCAATTTCTATCTTGTTGATAGTATTGATGTAATTCCTCGATAATATCTTGCACGGTTTCGACAAGTTTGGCGCCTTCGCGGATCAGTGCATTGCAGCCGCGCGCCAAGGGGTTATGGATCGATCCCGGAATCGCAAACACTTCGCGGTTTTGCTCCAGCGCCTGACGCGCGGTGATCAGCGAGCCGCTGTCCTTGGCGGCCTCGACGACCAGCAGGCCCTGGCACAGGCCGCTGATGATCCGGTTGCGGCGCGGAAAGTGATGCGCCAAGGCCGGCGTGCCCGGCGGCAGTTCGGTCACGATCGCGCCCTGCTTGATGATTTGGCTGGCCAAATTTTTGTTCTTGGCCGGATAAATGCGGTCAGGCCCGGTGCCGACCACCGCGATGGTCAGTCCCTGTCCATGCAGGGCGCCTTCATGACCCGCCGCATCGATACCGAGGGCGAGACCGCTGGAAATCACGAAGCCGTGCGCGCTCAGCGCCTTGGCGAATTCAAATGCGGTTTCACTGCCGAGCGCGGAAGGATTCCGGCTGCCGACGATCGCGATTTGCGGCCTGGACAGTAAATCCACAGCGCCGCGCACGAACAGCAGCGGCGGCGGATCGGCAATTTGCTTGAGTTGCTCGGGATAGAGAGGATCGTCAAGCGTGAGGATGTGTTGATCGGGCTGCCTGGACCAGGACAGATCGCTCTCGATCAATTGCCAGTCGGGGTTTCTGATCGCTTCGATCGCGGCGGGTTTCAGGCCCAGGGAGGCCAGAGTGGAGGAGGATTCGGAAAACAATTGCGCCGGGGCGTGCGTTTCCAGCAGACTCAAAAAGGTTCTGCTGCCGACTCCCGGCGCGCGCAATAGCGCAAGCCAATATGAAAGATCGCAGGAGGTGTTTGGCGTAGGACTACTCAGGGGTTTGAACTTTGTCTAGGACATGAATATCTTTTCGCGCCTGCATGACCAGCGCGTAACTGACCCGCTCGAACGGCCGAAATATCATCAGCTTGCCGGCATATTCGTCGGGCATTTGCACTTCGTCATTCTTGACCGGACTGTAAGGGTCGCGAGCGATTTTGCCGCGCTGGTAGATGTCCAGCTCATGGCCGGTTTTCAGTCCGTCGGAGGTGCCTTTGTCGATCACAACGACATTATACCTGCCGATTTGCGTAACGCCATCATGTACGCCGATAATATTGCCCTTGATGCTTTCCTCGGGCGGCATCGGAAAATAATTCAACACCACTTCCTGCTCGTTGGTCGGCAAAATCCGGTCGCCGACGCGGATCTCGCCGTTCGTCTTCGTGATCGTCAGCGTCGCCGGATCGCCGGCTTCCTGCAAGGTCAGATCGGCGATATATTTCGCTTCGTAACCCAACACTTCCTGGGTTTCCGGGTTCACCAGGGTATCGCCTTCGCGGTAAACCGAATAAGTCAGGCTCTCGGGCTGATCGATCGAGCGCACATAAACCTTGTCGCCGGTGCCGGCAATCAAATGCTCCCCGGCCAGATCCACTATATAAGGTGCGGTACTCAATTCGTTTTGGCCGAGTATGCGCGGCAGGGACAGGTATTTCTGAATCGCATCGGCCGGAATCAATTGAATCGCTTTTGCCGAGACGGACTCGCGTATGCAGGGCCGCAATTTACCCTCGGCTGATAGCGCAAAATTGGTGCGTCCGTTTTTGATGTCTTCATCGCTGAGCACGCAGGGCCCCGAGAAGGGAGAGACCGCCGAGGCTTCGGTCGGGGAAAAACTCAGCCGCGGCTGGCCGTTCACCATCGAGAAATAGATCGTGTCGCCGGGATAAATCAGATGCGGATTTTTGATCTGATTGTTGTAGCTCCACAAACGCGGCCATTGCCCCGGATTCTTCAGAAACTTGCCGGAAATGTCCCACAGCGTGTCGCCCTGGACGATCGTATAGCGTTCTGGATGGGACGGATTTAAGCTGATTTCTTCGGCCAGAAGCGTGGAGGAACACAACAATGGAACTATGAATCCGAGAATCGTTCGAAAAGCCATAAATAAAACCTGCCGGGTGTTTTTAAACTGTCTGATTTTAAAGTTTAGATGAATTCATATAGAATTCCAGTATTGACTACTTATCAAGTGTGGAGAGTTCGTTGAGTATTTTAACCATTCTGGAATTTCCGGATGAGAGGTTACGCAAAAAAGCCGAAAAAGTGCAGGCGGTCGATGGTTCGATTCGAAAACTGGTCGATGATATGCTCGAAACGATGTACGAATCGCGCGGCGTGGGTCTGGCCGCGACCCAGGTGAACGTGCACAAGCGGGTCATCGTGATGGATGTCAGCGAGGAAAAAGACGCGCCGATTTGCCTGATCAATCCCGAGATCATCGAGAAGGACGGCGTCGAGGAATCCGAGGAAGGCTGCCTGTCGGTGCCCGGATTTTTCGAAAAGGTCAAGCGAGCCGAGCATATCCGGGTCAAGGCGTTGAACCGCGACGGCCAGCCTTTTGAACTGGAGGCGAGAGATTTGCTGGCGGTCTGCGTGCAGCATGAAATGGACCACCTGGACGGCAAATTGTTCGTCGATTATCTGTCGCCGTTGAAGCGCCAGCGCATCAAGACAAAACTCGAAAAAATACATAGAATGGAAACCAGTAAAGCATGAGGATCCTATTTGCCGGCACGCCCGAATTTGCGGTGCCAACCCTGGAGATGCTGCTGGCTTCCGGGCACGAGATTTGCGCCGTGTATACGCAACCCGACCGGCCTGCGGGACGCGGCCGCAAACTGCAGCCGAGCCCGGTCAAGGAAACCGCATTGGCCGCGGGCATTCCGGTGCTGCAGCCCGAGTCGCTGAAATCGGCCGACGCGATCGCTCAGCTTGCGGCTTTTGAGCCGGATTTGATGGTGGTCGTCGCCTTCGGCATGATCCTGCCGCAGGCGGTGCTGGATGTACCGAAATACGGCTGCCTGAATGTTCATGCCTCGCTGTTGCCGCGCTGGCGCGGCGCCGCGCCGATTCAGCGCGCGCTGATGGCCGGCGATGCGGAAACCGGCGTCACCATCATGCGTATCGTGTTGAAGCTGGACGCCGGCGACATGCTGCATAAGGAAGTCATCGGGATCGGAAGCGAGGACACCGCTGGCGATCTGCATGACAAATTGGCCGCCTTGGGCCCGGTGGGGCTCGAAAAAGTCTTGCGCCAGGTCGAGTCCGGCACGGTCAAGGCCGAGCCGCAGGACGAAGCCCTGGTGACTTATGCGGCCAAACTCGAAAAAAGCGAAGCGGCGCTCGACTGGACGCGAGCGGCGGACGCGCTGGACAAGCAGGTACGCGGACTGAACCCCTGGCCGGTCGCGCAGACCTTATATCGCGGCGAGGCGCTTCGTATCTGGCGCGCAGAGCCGATTTCCGGAAACGCGGCAGCCGAGCCCGGCCGGGTCAGCTGCGCGCACAAACAGATGGACGTGGCGACAGGCAATGGCTGGCTGCGGCTGCTCGAAGTGCAATTGCCCGGCGGCAAGCGGATGCCGGCGCAGGCATTTTTGAATGCACACGACATTGATGGTTTGACTCTGGGTTGATGCAGCGTGAATTTACGATTGATTGCAGCCAAAGTGCTGACCCGGGTCGTGGTGGACGGCCAGTCGCTGACAGCGGCGCTAGAACAGGCCTTGCAGGCCATCGAGTCGGCACAGGACCGCGCCTGGGTGCAGGCTCTGTGTTACGGCGTCTGCCGGCATTATCACCGGCTCGATTTCATCCTGACGCAGCTTGCGGATAAGCCGCTGAAGGATATTCACATCCGCCTCTTGACTCTGGTGGGGCTTTATCAGCTCGGCTTCATGCGCATCAAAACGCATGCGGCGGTCTCCGAAACGGTCGGCGCGGCAGGACGCAAGCCTTGGGCGAAAGGACTGATCAATGCGCTGCTGCGGCGCTACCTCCGGGAAAAAGACTCATTAGAGCAAGCGGCTGACCAGCACCCGTGCGCGCGTTTAAGCCATCCCGAATGGATGATCGACAAAATCCGCCGCGACTGGCCGGAACAGGCCGAAGCCTGCCTGCAGGCCAACAACCTGCAGCCGCCGCTGACCTTGCGCGTCAATCTGGCGCGGATTTCCAGAGCCGACTATCGCGATTTGCTGGCCGAACAGGGCATTGCGGCCGAGCCGCATGCGTTTTGCGCCTCTGCGCTGATTCTGGGCAACCCGGTGCCGGTCGAGATGCTGCCGAGTTTTGCCGAGGGCCTGGTTTCGGTTCAGGATGCCGCCGCCCAGTTGGCGGCCGGCCTGCTCGACGTGCAGCCGGGACAGCGGGTGCTCGACCTCTGCGCCGCGCCGGGCGGTAAAACCGCGCACATCCTGGAAATGCAGGCGCAATTGAAGGAGCTGGTCGCGGTCGATGTCGACGGCGAGCGCATGCGCCGCGTAGAGGACAATCTGCAACGCCTGCGGCTGCCGGGCAGAACGATCGTCGGCGACGCCGCCGCGCCGCAAAGCTGGTGGGACGGCCAATACTTCGACCGTATTCTGGTCGATGCGCCGTGTTCGGCGCTCGGCGTGATTCGCCGCCATCCCGATATCAAATTGCTGCGCCGCGCGGAGGACATCGACGCGTTGAAGGCGCAGCAACATGCGATCCTGCATTCCGCCTGGAGCCTGTTGGCGCCGGGCGGTCTGTTAGTGTATGCGACCTGTTCGGTATTGAAGGAAGAAAACGAGCTGCAGGTGCTGAATTTCCTGGCCGAACATGCCGATGCCAGCGAACTGCCGATCGCCGCGGCATGGGGCGTCGCCGGCGCCGCAGGGCGGCAAATCCTAAGCGGCGATGCGGCCATGGACGGTTTTTATTATGCGCGCCTCCGCAAGGCGTAGGGCGGCGCTGCTGTTCCTGATCTGGGGCTGGCTGCTGTCGGCGCCGGTGTTTGCCGGCGACTATGCCGCGATCGTCAAGGACGCCGAGCTGGCCTTGCAGGACGAGGAGTATGTGCTGTCCGCGGAGATTCAATACCGGCTCAGCCCGAAAGCGACCGATGCACTAAAAAACGGCATCCCCTTGTTCTGGGCGGTCAATATCGAGATCAAGCGCCAGCGTGATTTTTGGTGGGATCAAACGATCGCGGAAAAGCATCTGCGCTTCAAGATCCAGTATCAGGCCTTGCTGAATGTCTACCGGGTACGCAATGAAGACAGCGGCGAAGGCGGCAATTTTTCATCGCTGGGCGCCGCGATGGGTGCCCTCTCTTCGATTCGTTATGTGCCGGTGCTGGGCAAATCCGCGCTGGCCGACGATCAGCGCTATGCGGTAGGCGTGCGCGTCGTGTTTGAGCGCGAGTTGCTGCCTTTGCCCTTACGTCCCCTGGCCTATCTGAATCCGCAGTGGTACTTATCCAGCGGCTGGTATATATGGAATCTGAAAAACTAAAACCGCCGGTCAGCGTTTCGATCCTGATCCTGTTCGCGCTGATCCTGTTTTCGCTGCAATTGATGAGCACCGCAACGCAGGAATCATCGGAGCTCAGCGCGATGTACTCCTGGCTGCTGCTGATCAATGCGCTCGGCTCGATCGTGTTGCTCGGACTGGTCGTCGCGAATATCTATGCGCTGACGCGCCAGCTCAAAAAACGGGAGGCCGGCTCCCGGCTGACCACGCGCATGTTGTCGTTGTTCATGCTGCAGGCCCTGGCGCCCGCTGCGATCGTGTTTTATTTTTCGATGCAGTTTCTGCACCAGGGCATCGACAGCTGGTTCAATGTCGAAATCGACCGAGCGATGGAGGATGCGCTCGAACTGAGCCAGGCGTCCCTGGACCAACGGATGCATTGGCACTTGATGCAGACCCGGCAACTGGCCGAAAAACTCCAGCTCAGTTCGGAAGGTTTCAGCGCGTATGAGATCGACAATTTCCGCGCGCAACTGGGGGCTTCCGAGATGACGCTGTTTTCGAGCCAGGGCCGCATCATTGCGTCCAGCAGCGTGAATCCGGTGGATATTCTGCCGAGCATTCCCGATGACCAAATCTGGCTGCAATTGCGGCAGAGCGGCGATTACATCGCGCTGGCTCCGGTCAGCGAGAACGAATTGATGATCCGTTCGATGGTCACGGTCAAGGGCCTGGAGACCTGGTATATCCAGACGCTGTTTCCGGTGCCGTTGCGCATTGCCGACCTGGCCGATTCGGTCGAATTCGCGTTTGTGCGCTACCAGGAAATGAATTTCCTCCGGGACTCGTTGAAACTGACTTTTTCGCTGGCCTTGTCGCTGGTGCTGCTGATGAGCTTGCTCGCGGCGATCTGGGTCGCTTTCATCAGCATTCGCAAGATCGTCGCGCCGGTCAAGGAACTGGTCAAAGGCACGCAGGCGGTCGCTTCGGGCCATTACGACCAGCAGTTGCCGGTTGCCGCGCAGGACGATCTGGGATTTCTGGTCGAATCGTTCAATACGATGACCCAGCGCATCGCGAGGGCGCGCGACGAGATTCGCCACGCCGGCGTCGAGGTCGAAAACCAGCGCGCCTATCTCGAGACGATTTTGGCCAACCTGACCGCCGGCGTGATCAGCTTCGATTCGAACTATAAGATCCGCACCGCGAACCAGGCCGCTTTCCGGATTTTCCATGTGCACGTGAGCCAGTTCATCGGTCAGTCGTTGTTATCGCTGGCCCAGGATCATGGCGAATTGGCCGAACCATTGAAATCGATTCAACGCCTGCTCGAACAGGCCGATGACATCTGGCAGCAGCGGGTTGCGTTTTTGGGGCCGAACGGCCGTCAAGAGCTGCTCTGTCGGGGCACGCCGATGTACTCGCACGAAGGCACGCGGGTCGGCGCGGTGGTCGTGTTCGACGACGTGACCGATCTGATTCAGGCGCAAAAAAATGCGGCCTGGGGCGAGGTCGCCCGGCGCCTGGCCCATGAAATCAAAAATCCGTTGACGCCGATCCAATTGTCGGCCGAACGCTTGCAGCTTAAACTGTCCGCCAAGCTGGAAGACGGCGATGCCGATATGCTGCAGCGCTCGACCCGGACGATCGTGCAGCAGGTCGAGGCGATGAAGGAAATGGTCGATGATTTTTCCGAATACGCGAAGACCTCCAAGAAGCAGCGGGTCAACATCGATCTGTATGCGCTGGTCCAGGAGGTGCTGGCGCTTTATGCGCTGAAGTCGGGCGCCGTGATACAGGCCGAGCAGGACAAAAAACGGCTTTCGATCAACGGCGATCCGGTCAGCATTCGGCAAGTGCTGCATAATCTGCTGAAGAATGCCCTGGAAGCCACGGAGGGCCGCGGCCATATCGAAGTCGCGATGCACCGGATGCAAAAGAACAACAGCGATTTCATCGAAATCGGTTTTTTTGACGACGGCCCCGGCATTAAGGAAGAACAAATCGAGCAAATTTTCGAGCCCTATGTTACAACTAAAGCCAAAGGCACCGGACTCGGGCTCGCGATCGTCAAAAAAATCATCGAAGAGCATGGCGGCGCGATCTGGGTCGATACCCGGCGCAAACAAGGCGCGGGTTTCATCATCCACCTGCCGGCAATTTAACTTTCAAGCACACCGATATGAACGCAAACAAACCTCGAATTCTCGTCGTTGACGATGAACCGGAAATCAGAAGCCTGGTCGGCGAAATTCTCGCGGATGAAGGCTATGAAGTCGCGATGGCGGACAACGCCGGGGCGGCCAGGGAATTGAAAAAGGTGCAAAACCCGAGCCTGATATTGCTCGATATCTGGATGCCGGACACCGACGGCATTACGCTGTTGAAGGAGTGGGTCGCGGAGGATTCGCTGCTGTGCCCGGTCGTGATGATGTCGGGGCACGGCTCGGTCGAGACGGCGGTCGAGGCGACGCGTTTGGGCGCCTACGATTTTCTCGAGAAGCCGTTGTCGCTGGCCAAATTGTTGCTGATCGTCGGGCGCGCGCTCGAAACGAGCAATCTGCAAAAAGAAAATGCGGGGCTCAGGCAGCAATTGTTCGCCGACATCGAGCCGGTTGGCAAAAGCGCCTCGATCGCCCGGATCAAGGATCAAATCAAGCGTCTTGCGCAGCATGACACGCGGGTGCTGCTGGCCGGGGAAGCCGGTGTCGGCAAGGAGTTGTTCGCGCGTTATCTGCATCACAATAGCCCGCGCCGGAACGGACCGTTTGTCGATGTGGCGGTCGGCAGCATCGCGCCGGAAAACTCGGCCGTCGAATTTTTCGGCAAGGAGAGCCCCGGCAAGGTCAACCCGGGTCTGCTGGAGCGCGCGCACCGCGGCACTCTGTTTCTCGGCGAAATCGGCGGCATGGACAAGGAAACGCAATTGCGCCTGCTCAGCGCACTGGAGTCGAGCTCGTTCCTGCGCGTCGGCGGCAGCGAGGCGGTGCGTGTCGATGTGAAGGTGATCGCCTCGACGCGGGTTCCTTTGGACGAGGAAGTCAAGGCCGGTCGCTTCCGCCAGGATTTGTACTATCTGTTGAACGAAGTTTTTTTGATGATTCAGCCGCTGCGCGAGCACAGCGAGGACGTGCCGAGCCTGTTGAACTATTATGTCGATTATTTCGTCAAGCATGAAAACCTGCCGTTCCGCAAGTTTTCGATGGCGGCGCAGAATTTCCTGCGCAACTACAGTTGGCGCGGCAATGTGCGCGAGTTGAAGAATCTGGTGCAGCGCTTGATGATTCTCGGCGTCGGCGAAGACATCGAGCTGGAAGAAGTCAAATCGGCCTTGGGCACCGTCAGCAACGACGTCGCCGTGTCTTCGTCAGTGCCGGATTTTTTCAATCTGCCGCTGAAGGATGCGCGCGATCAATTCGAAAAAGCCTATCTGGAATATCATTTCGAAAGAAGCGGCGGCAGCGTCGCCAAATTGTCTTCGATCGTCGGGATGGAACGCACGCATTTATACCGCAAGCTGCATTCGTTGAATATCAAGCTATAATCTGGATGGCTGTCTGAAGGATGGATCGAGCGTAAGGAGCATGCTCTTAACAGCCGCCGTTAGACGCAGTCGTCCATGATGAGCCTGTCGAACTCGGGTGGCTTAACCCGTGCCTCCCGCCTACATAACGGCATTGCCTCTTAAGCTTGAAGGGGCAATGCGGCTGTTCCTGATGATTGAGATGTCCTATTGCAATCGGGTTCCGGCAATTGACATTGGAAGCCCCGATAGGGGACAAAGGCTATGCATAAATACCTCACATTCTGCACTTACCTGTGGCTGGTTTCCGCTTCCGTGTTTGCCGGCGGGCCTCAGCCCGCGATCGTCAATGGTACGACGACCCAGGATGAGCCTACGACCGGCGCGCTGCTGTTATCGATCAGGCCTGGCGCGTCGCCGCCGGTTTATGTGGGCCTCTGTTCGGGCACGATGATAGGCTGCAGCAGTTTTTTGACCGCCGCGCATTGCGTATGCAAGAATTCGGAAGCATTATCCAATAATTCTTTGCAGACCTGTGATACGAGGTCTGCGGCCGATTTGCAGGTCTATCTGCAAAACGGCGGCATTCACCAGGTTTCCGCGATCAGTGTGCATCCCTCCTTCAAATTCGGCGTGGCTTCCGATGTGGCGGTGCTGACGTTGGCGGCGCCGGTGCAGGGTATTCCTCCGATGGCGATCAACAGTACGGTTACGCCGCCTATCGGTACGCCCGGCATCATTGCCGGTTTCGGGGTGACATCCGCGACGGCCGAGGATTTTGGGGTAAAACGCACGGGCAATATCGCTACCGCCAATTGTGCGGATGCAAACGCCGAGCCCCCCATACCGCAACCCGCGAATATTTGCTGGCAGTATCTGGGGAACTCGGAGGGAACGGATTCGAATATTTGTTTCGGCGATTCGGGCGGGCCGTTGTTCATTGACCAGGGCTTCAAGCGGGTCGTCGCCGGCGTATCTTCGGGGGTTTTCGATAATTGCCAGGCGAACAGCTTTTCATTTGACACCAATGTCTATCAAAATCGCAGTTATATAACATCCAACATTGCCCGCTCCCTGGACGAGACGGGCAGGTGCCGCATCGACATCAGAAAGCGGATTAAAACCTATGCCAATAGCGTCTATAACGCGAAAAAACAATGCCTCGCCGCCGCCTTGGCCGGCAAGACGCTGCTCGGAAATTGCCTGAACGAGAAGGCGGCGAAGAAAATCGACAAGGCGGTAAAGGCGCTTGCCGCGGAAAAACTCGCGAAGCGCTGCCCGCTTGAAGTGATTGAGAATAGCGCGCTCGGCGGCAAATGCGCTGGCGCGGCTAATCCCGATGAGCTCAGGCAGTGTATTGTCGATGCGGGAAATGAAGCGGTATCCCGGATGCTCGATGCGCAATACGCCGACGCGGAAGCCGACTCTCCTCTCGCCGACAAGGTATTGGCAAAATGCCAAAAGACGATCGGCAGTGCCGCGAAAAGTTACCTTTTCAAAAGCCTGAATGCGCTGAATCAATGTGAGGCTAAGACCGATAAAGCCCTAACGAACGTTTCCGCTTGCCCTTTGCCGGCAACGCTAGACAGCCTGGATAAGTATGCGGCCAGTCTGCACAAGAAAATCCTTAAGGCGTGTCCTGAGGGGGCCGTCGAAGGCTTGATCGCGGGCGGCGATCGGTTCGGCGCCAGCTGTGATGATCCGGCGCTGGATGCGGCCGGGGTGGCTGCCTGCGAAAAAACCGAGCACGACCAAGTCGCCAAGGCTTTGGCTGATCTGGCGCCCGGAAGGATCAGCGCCTTCAATGCGGAAAGCTGCGGATTCGTATCGCAAGTCGGCGATGCCGATACGGCAATCGTCCAACAAACCCGCGCTAACGGAGAGGCGGTGCCGGATGTGAGCGACGTTCTGCTGCACAAGATTGACGTACCGGAAGGCGTCCGTTTCCTGCGGGTCACCTTGAATGGCCAGGAAACGCTTCTTTCCAGGCTGTTCGGCACGATAGACAACAGTCTCGATTTGTACCTCAGATATCAAGAGACGCCGAGCGTAGATCCCACGGCGGCGAATAATGCCGCCTCAATCAATACGGGGGCCTTCGAGGCGCTGCAAGTAAAAAATCCGGCGCCCGGCGAATGGCGCGTGTTGGTCCATGATGCGGGAGAGGAGAAGAATAAGCCTTACCAGTTGACCGTCACGATGATCAAGCCAAAAACGAATTAACTAAAGGCGGGGAGCCTTTCTTGCGGGGAAAAATCGGCGAGAGTTCGCCTCCGGAGCGTCCGGAGGCGAAAGGATCGAGCTTTAAGGCGTGAGGCCTTGACCTACCACAATCACCTTCAGCGTATTGGTGCCGCCTTCGACGCCATTCAAGTCGCCTTTGGTGATGATGAACTTGTCGCCATCTTTGGCTTTATTCCATTTGCGCAGTTTCTTGACGATGCTTCGATTTACTTCGGCATGGTCCTGATTCAGCTCCAGCGGGAAATAGATCGGGAATACGCCGCGGTACAAGGTTACCTTGCCCAGGGTTTTTTCCAGACGGCTCATCGCGAAGATCGGAATGCCGGAACTGATCCGCGACATCCACAGCGGCGTTGCGCCCGATTCGGTCAGTGCAACGATGCCTTTGATCTGGGTATGGTTCGCCATGTACATCGCAGACATCGCGATCGCTTCGTCGTCACGCTCGAACTGGATCTTGATCCGGTGATCGGACTCGCGCATGCTTGGCTGCTTTTCCGCTTCGACGCAGATTCGGTGCATCGCTTCGACCGCCTTGACCGGGTATTTGCCCGAAGCGGTTTCCGCTGACAGCATGATCGCATCGGTGCCGTCGAACACCGCATTCGCGACGTCCAAGACTTCCGCGCGGGTCGGAATCGGATTGTCGATCATCGATTCCATCATCTGCGTTGCGGTGATCACGACCCGGTTCAATTCGCGGGAGCGCTTGATCAGTTTCTTCTGTACCGCCGGCAGATTCGCATCGCCGATCTCGACGCCGAGATCGCCGCGCGCGACCATGATCACGTCGGACGCCAGGATGATTTCATCCATCACGTCCAGCGCTTCGGCGCGTTCGACCTTCGCGACGATGCCCGCGTAGCAGCCTTCGGCTTCGAGCAGGCGGCGCGCTTCGTGCAGGTCTTCCCCGCAGCGCGGGAACGACACCGCGACGAAATCGCATTGGATCTTCGCGATCGTCTTGATGTCTTCCTTGTCCTTGTCGGTCAAGGCCGCCGCCGACAGGCCGCCGCCTTGCAGGTTGATGCCCTTGTTGTTGGACAAATAACCGCCGACCGCGACCTTGCAGTTCACGCGCGTGTTATTCTCGACATTGACCACGTCCAGCACGATGCGGCCGTCATCCAGCAGCAGGCGGCTGCCGGGTTTGACTTCCTTCGCCAACGGTTCGTAGCTGATGCCGACCTGAGTTTCGTCGCCGTCAAGCTTGCCGAGGTTGATATCCAGCGCGAAGTCCTGGCCTTCGTTCAAAGACACCTTGGTGTCCTTGAAGCGCTCGATACGAATCTTGGGGCCTTGCAGATCGCCCAGAATGCCGACGCGACGGCCGGTTTTCTTGCTCAGCTCTCTGACCCGCTCCGCGCGCAGGATATGATCTTCGGCGGAACCGTGCGAAAAATTCATCCGCACCACGTCGATGCCGGCTTCAAATAACCCCTCCAGCACACCGGGTTTATCGGTGGCAGGTCCGAGGGTCGCTAATATTTTGGTTCTTCTTAACATTCGATGAATAATGACTTATTGAGCGTTGACTAAGGCAACGGTGGTATCCAGCATCCGGTTCGAGAAACCCCATTCGTTGTCATACCAGGACAACACCTTCACGAAGTCGCCGTCTACCACATAAGTCGAAGGGGCTTCGAAGATCGAAGAAGCCGGATTGTGGTTGAAGTCGGTCGAAACCAGCGGCAGGTCGTTGATCACCAGAATGCCTTTCAACGGGCCTTCGGAGGCGGCGGTCAAAACCGCGGTGATTTCTTCCTTGCTGGTCGCTCTCTTCGCTTTGAACACCAGGTCGACGACCGAGACGTTGATGGTCGGAACGCGCATCGCGAAACCGTCCAGCTTGCCTTTCAGTTCCGGCAATACCAAGCCGACCGCGGCAGCCGCGCCGGTTTTGGTCGGGATCATCGATTGGGTCGCGGAACGCGCGCGGCGCAGGTCGCTGTGGTAAACGTCGGTCAGAACCTGGTCGTTGGTGTAAGAGTGAATCGTGGTCATCAAGCCGTGCTCGATACCGATCGCGTCATGCAGAGGCTTGACCAAAGGCGCCAAGCAGTTGGTGGTGCAGGATGCATTCGAAATGACGGTGTCGGACGCTTTCAGGGTCTTGTGGTTGACGCCGAAAACGATCGTCGCATCGACATCGTTGCCGCCTGGAGCGGAGATGATGACTTTTTTCGCGCCCGCAGTGATGTGCGCGGAAGCTTTCGCCTTGCTGGTGAACAAGCCGGTGCATTCGTGCACGACGTCGATGCCCAGTTCGCCCCAAGGCAGCTTGGATGGATCGCGTTCGGAGAAGACTCGGATTCTGTCGCCGTTGATCACGATGTAGTCGCCGTCAACGCTGACTTCGAAAGGAAATTTGCCGTGAACCGAGTCGTATTTGGTCAAATGGGCATTGGTGTTGCTGTCGCCCAGGTCGTTGATCGCGACGACTTGAATTTCATTGGTGCGGCCTGATTCATAGAGCGCGCGGATCACATTGCGGCCGATCCGGCCATAACCATTGATTGCAACTTTAATTGCCATTGAGTCTCTCCAGAGTGATGAGTATGAAAAACCAACTGTATTGAGGGGTTGTCGAACTACCCCAAAATCCTGTTACTATACCAAAAATCAAGGGGATTCGTCTATTGACGACGGCACGAAATTTATAACGGAGTACTTAAAAACACAAGGCGCCTTGTTTGCGGTGCGTAAAGGCCAAGTTTGAACCCATTGCGCTATGAAATTTTTCGTGCCTTTCGTGTTTTTCGTGGACAATGCACAACATCAGGTTTTCATTCAGACTTACCCTGATATCCCTGGCGTTTACCGGAAGATGGCATTGATAAAGCGGGCAATGCGTTCGATTTCTTCGATGCATACCGAATGGTCCATCATGAAGTCGCACCATTCGACCGGATAGCCCCAGGCCAGCAGTTGATCGCTGGTTTTCTTGCCCAGTTCGACCGCAACGACCGAATCGAGGATGCCGTGCGCGATCAAGACCGGCACATCCTGATTGGCGGCGGAGCGAGCGGTATCCATTTGTCCGAGGGTCGGCAGAAAGGTCGACAGCGCCACGATGCCGGCCAATTTTCGTGAATGGCAGAGGCCGGCATGCAGAGCGATCGAGCCGCCCTGCGAAAAACCGGCCAACAGGATATGTTCCGGGGGGATGCCCTTGGCGATTTCAGCCTCGATCAGCTGTTCGATGGCTTGGCTGGAATCATAAATGCCGGCAACATCCGCCTTTAAATCGCGGGAGAGTTCGAGAATATCGAACCAGGCGCGCATGGTCATGCCGCCGTTGATCGTGACCGGGCGATAAGGCGCTTCGGGAAAAATGAAATGAATGTGCGCCTCGGCCTGTAGCCTAAGCTCGGGCACGATCGATTCGAAGTCATGGCCGTCGGCGCCGAGACCGTGCAGCCAGATGATAGAGTAGCGGTGCTCTGCCTTGGGTTGGATTTCGACGGTACTGAGGGGTGAGTGCATAAGTATCCTTTTCTCTGGCTTACCAGAAGTTGCCGGGGTATTTGGGTAAATCAGGATTCATCGCATCCCAGGGCTGTGCGTCGGCGACCCACATGTCCAGTTCGGGGCGGTAAATGGCGGGGTCGTCGAGCGTCATCGCCACGACCGGGCGGAGCTGGGTAAAGACGCTGTTGCGCCCGAACAAGGGGCCTCCGCATTGTGTGCAGAAAGCCCGGTAAACCGTATTGCCGCTCGCCGCCAGGGTCGGGAATTCGCGATAACTGCCGGTGACCTGCAACGCCGAGTCCGGCACAAACATCAGCGCCATAGAGGCCGAGCCGCTCGACATCTGGCAAGTCCGGCAATGGCAATTGGCCATCCGCACCGGGCGGGCGTTGATTTGATACCTGACCGCGCCGCACAAGCAGCCGCCGGTGATCGGAAGTTTCATATTTCCCCCCTAACTGGTCAACATTTCGGCCAATCTTAGTACAATTAGCGCTTTGCTGACAAACACTAATCCCGCATATCCGAACCCATGCCAGCCGATATCGTTTCCATTGTCATTTTGATCACCTCGTATCTGTACTGGCGCCACGCGCAACAGGTCAAGGAAATCGCTTTCGCGGCGACGCGGCGGCAGTGTCAGCTTTGCGAGGTGCAAATGCTGGATGACTACATCGCCCTGAGCCGCTGCGCCCTGGCGCGCGATAAAGCCGGGAAAATGCGCCTGCAGCGGCGCTTTACCTTCGAATTCTCGGCAACCGGGGAAGATCGTTATCAAGGTACCTGCGTGATGATCGGCACGGACGTGGCCGCCATCGAAATGCCGGCCTACCGGCTGCCGGATGATTCGATCCGGGGTTAGCGTCGGGCATCATTTTGCTGTCGCGAGAGTTTCCCAGCCGCCGCCCAGGGCCTTGTAGACCGCGATCAACGAGGTTGCCACCGCGGTTTCACTTTGCGCCAACTGGCGCTGATCCTGAAGCAAGCGTAATTCGGTATCCAGCACGGTCAGAAAATCGGTTATTCCCTCAGTGAAGCGCAAATGGGCTAAGTGATGCGCCTTTTCGCTGGCCTCGGCGGCCGAGGCCAGCAGCACTCGCCGGCTGCGTTCCTGGTTATAGGCGACCAGGGCGTTTTCGGTTTCCTCCAGCGCATTCAGCACGGTCTGTTCGTATTCCGCCAAATTGGCCTCGGCTTGGGCGTCGGCGGCCTTGATGCGGGCATAGACCCGTCCCAGATCGAGCGCCGCCCAGCTGATGCGAGGACCGGCCGAATAGGCATCGGCTCCGGCCGCGCCGAGGCCCGAAAGCGTGCTCGCTTCGAGAGACAGGGTGCCGACGAAAGTCACGCGCGGGAACAGGTCGGCGGTGGCGACGCCGATGCGGGCGGTCGCGGCGGCCAGCGTCCGTTCGGCGATGCGAATGTCGGGGCGGCGGCGCAGCAGTTCGGCCGGGTTGCCGATAGCGATGGCTTTCGGAAGTTTCGGGATCGGCGCGGGCTCTGACAGTTTCGCGGTGAGCGCGCCGGGCGTTTGGCCGGTCAGCACGCCAAGCCGGTGTATCGCACGTTTGATCCCGGTCTCAATCAGCGGAATGCTCGCCAGGGTCGAATCCAGTTGCGCCGAAGCCCTGGACGTATCCAGTTCGGTGCCGCGGCCGATTTCGAGTTTGGCGCGGGTAATGTCCAGCGTTCGCGTCTGGTTGTCGGCGTTTCTTCGGGCCACTTCGAGCTGGTTCTGCAGGCCGCGCAATTCGAAATAATTGCGGGCGACCTCGGCGATCACGCTGACGCTAAGATCCTGCAGGCTGGCTTCCTGCGCCTCGACCTCGTCGCTGCTGGCTTCGATGTCGCGGCGCACGCGGCCGAAGAAATCGACTTCCCAGAATGCATCGAAACCGGTGCTATAAAGCTTCAGGCCGCGCGGCACGAAGGCCCGGTTGTTCAAAGCCCCGACGCTACGCTTCTGGTCGGTGTAATTGGCGTGCGAACTGATAATCGGCGCCAGGTTCAGGCCGGCTTCCAGATACAGCGCCCTGGCTTCGCGCAGGTTCGCCAGCGCGCTCTTCAGGTCGTAATTATGGCGCAGGGCCAGGTCGACCAGAGCGTTCAGCTCGCTGTCGTTGAACAGCTTCCACCAGTCTTTTTGCGTCGCCTGTCCGGAATATTCGCGATGATCTGCGTTCGCGAAGGCGGGTGGGGTTGTTGCCGCCGGCGTCTGGTAGTCGGGGCCGACGGCGCAGCCGCCCAGTGCGGTCGCGCCTGCGATAGCGAGTGCGAAAAGGCGGCTATGCAAATGCATCGGGGCGCGCGCGGGTGCGATAGGCTGAATCATGAGTCTGAACCGGAAGAAGGTTGATCGGTAAGCGCATGGCGGGTTTTAAGCCTCGACGATGACCAGCGCTGCGCCAGCGCCTGCACGGTCACATAGAAGACCGGCGTCAACAAAAGGCCGAACAAGGTCACCCCGGCCATGCCGCTGAACACCGCGGTGCCCAGAATTCGACGCGATTCGGCCCCGGCGCCTTCGGCGACCACCAGCGGAAACACGCCCATGATGAAGGCGAACGAGGTCATCAGGATCGGTCGCAGCCGGATGCCGGAAGCCTCGACCGCGGCTTCGAAGCGGTCGAGGCCTTCTTCCTGGCGCCGTTTGGCGAACTCGACGATCAAGATCGCGTTTTTGCTGGCCAGACCCACCAAGACGATGAAACCGACCTGGGTAAAGATATTGTTGTCCATGCCGCGTAGCCAGATGCCGGCCATTGAGGACAGGATACACATCGGCACGATCAGGATCACCGCGAACGGCAGCGACCAGCTTTCATACTGGGCCGCGAGCGCCAGGAACACGAAAATCACGCTGAGCGGAAACACCAGCATCGCGACATTGCCGGCCAGCACCTGCTGCAGGCTCAGTTCGGTCCATTCGAAGCCGAAGCCGGGCGGCAGTTCCGCGTTCAAGAGCTTATCCATCATCTCGATCGCCTGGCCCGAGCTGATGCCGGGCAAGGTGCTGCCGTTGATTTCGGCCGTAGGATACATGTTGTAGCGCGTGATCTTGTCCGGCCCGGTAATCGCCTTTACATCGACCAGCGAGCCGAGCGGCACCATGCCGCCCTTCGCGTTCCGGGTCTTCAGTTCGCTGATGTCCGACGGCTGCATCCGGAATTCCGAATCGGCCTGGGCGACGACCTGATAGGTGCGGCCGAAGGCGTTGAAGTCGTTCACATAGAGCGAGCCCAGGTAGATCTGCAGGGTGTCGAACACATCCTTCAACGGTACGTCCATCGACTTGACGCGCGTGCGGTCGACATCCAGGAATAATTGCGGCACGCCGGAGCGGAAGGTCGTGAACAAGCCGACCAGGCCCGGTTGCTGACTGCCCTTGGCGATCATCTCGGAGGTGACTTGTTGTAGCGCGTCAATGCCGGCATTGGTGCGGTCCTGGATTTGCAGCTTGAAGCCTCCGACCGCGCTCATGCCCCGGATCGGCGGCGGCGCAAACACCGCGATATACGCATCCTGGACCGTGGCGAGGCGCTGCTGCAGCTTTTTGACGACCGCATCGGCGTGCAGTTCGGGCCGGCCTGCGCGACTATCGAAATCATCGAGCCGCGCGAACATGGTCGCGACGTTGGACTGGCTGGAACCGCTCAGGATCGAGAAGCCGGCGTAGGCATTCAAGTGCTTGACCCCTTCGGTATCCAGCACGATGCGCGTCGCCTGCTGCACCACGGCCTGGGTGCGGGCCAGCGAGGCGGCGTCGGGTAGCTGCGCATACAGGATCAGATAGCCTTGGTCCTGCTGTGGAATGAAGCCGGTTGGAACCTTTTCGAAGGCCAGAAAGTTCAACCCGTTGAGCCCCAGGTAGAGCACCAGCACGACGGCGGTCATCCGGATCAACCGGCCGACCAGGCGCGCGTAGCCGGCGCTGAAGCGGTCGAAAAACCGGTTGAAGCCGTTGAAGAACCAGCCGAACAAGCGGTCGATCAGGCGCGTCAGCCTGTCCTTGTCGCCGTGCGCCCTGTCCAGCAACAAGGTGCACAAGGCCGGGCTCAGCGTCAGCGAATTGAATGCCGAGATCACCGTCGACACCGCGATCGTCAGCGCGAACTGTTTGTAGAAAGCGCCCGAGACGCCGGTGATGAAGGCGGTCGGCACGAATACCGCGACCAGCACCAGCGCGGTCGCGATGATCGGGCCGACCACTTCCGACATTGCCTTGCGCGCCGCTTCCCTGGCTTTCAGGCCGAGCGCGATATGGCGCTCGACGTTTTCGACGACCACGATCGCGTCGTCCACCACAATCCCAATCGCCAGCACCAGGCCGAACAACGACAAGGTGTTCAAGGACAGGCCCAGCGCGGCCATCACCCCGAAGGTGCCGATCAGGGACACCGGCACCGCCAGCAGCGGAATGATCGCCGGGCGCCAGTTCTGCAGGAACACCACGATCACGATCACGACCAGCAAGAGGGCTTCGAACAGCGTTTTGACGACTGCGTCGATCGATTGCTGCACGAACACGACCGTGTCATAGACCATGTTGTATTCCAGACCCTCGGGGAAGCGGGTCTTCAGCTTTTCCATCGCCTCGACGACCGCCTTCTTGGTGTCCAGCGCGTTCGAGCCCGGCAGTTGGAAGATCGCGAGGCCGACGGTCGGCTCGCCGTCCAGGAACAGGCCCGAGTTGTAATCCTTGGCGCCCAGCTCGATGCGGGCCACGTCCTTCAGCCGGGTCACCTGGCCGTCCGCGCCTTTTTTAATCACGATATCGGCGAACTGTTCGGCCTCCATCAGCCTTCCTAGCGTGCTAACCGTGTATTGAAAATCGGTGTTTTCCTTCGACGGTTGCTGGCCGATCACCCCGGCCGCCACCTGAATGTTCTGTTCGCGGATCGCGTTGACCACGTCGCTCGCGGTCAGGTTGCGCGCGGCGACCTGCTCGGGATTCAGCCACAGGCGCATGCTGTAGTCGCGGGCGCCGAACACCAGAATTTCGCCGACGCCAGGCAGACGTGCCAAAATATCCTTGATCTGCAACAGCGCGTAATTACTCAGATAAACGCTGTCATAGCGCTTGTCCGGGGAGATCAGGTTGACGACCAGGCTCAGGTCCGGGCTGCGTTTCTTGACGCTGACGCCCTGCCGCCGTACTTCCTCGGGCAGCCTGGGTTCTGCGAGCGCGACCCGGTTTTGCACCAGCACCTGGGCTTTGTCGAGGTTCGTGCCCGGCTTGAAGGTCACCGTCAGCGCCATGTTGCCGCTATTGGTGGACTGGGAAGACAGGTAGAGCATGTCTTCGACGCCGTTGACTTCCTGCTCGATCGGCGTTGCCACCGTTTCGGCGACAACCTGGGCGTTGGCGCCCGGGTACGTCGCGCTGATCACCACGGTGGGCGGCGCGATCTCCGGGTATTGGGCGATGGGCAGAGCGATCAGCGCCAGCCCGCCGACCAGGAGGATCAGAATGGACAGCACCGAAGCGAAGATCGGCCGGTCGATAAAAAAATGCGTAAAGCGGTCCATGGTCTAGTGTCCTTTTGACGGCTCGGCGAGCGAAATTCGCTCGGGGTTGACCTTGATGCCGGGCCTGAGCTTTTGCAGGCCTTCGACCACGATCCAGTCCTCGGCTTTCAGACCTTTGCTGATCACGCGCGACTGGCCGATATGCGCGCCGAGTTCGACCTTGCGGTATTCCACTTCATTGTTCGGGTTCGTTACCCAGACGAAACGCTGGGCCTGGTCGGTGCCGATCGCCCGGTCGGGCAGCAGCAAGGCGGGATAAGGCTCGCCGGCGCGCACCCTCAGGCGGGCGAAAAAGCCGGGGCTCAGCAATTCGTCGGTGTTGGCGAAAACACCGCGCAGCGTGACCGTGCCGGTCGCGGTATCCTCGCGGGGCGCGATGTAATCGAGAATGCCCCGATGCGGAAAAGCGGTTTCATCGGTCAGCGCCAGTTCCACCGGCGTGCCCGCGATGCCGGCCTCGCGCCCGCCGTTTTGCCGCATTTGCCGGCGGTACTTCAAGACCGCGCGTTCGTCCGCATCGACATAGACGTAGACCGGGTCGATGGACACGATCGTCGTCAACAGCGTGTCGTCGTTCTTGACCAGGTTGCCTTCGGTGATCGATTCCCGGCCGATGCGGCCGTTGATCGGCGCGCGCACCTGGGTAAATTCAAGATTCAGCCGGGCGGTTTCGACATTGGCGGATGCGGATTCGACCGCCGCCGCAGCCTCGCGCAGTCCCTTCTGGCGGGCATCGAATTCTTCTTTCGAAATCGCCTTGACCTTGAACAGGTTTTCGGCTCGCGCCATATCGTTGGACGCCAGTTCCTTACGGGACCGGAAACGCTCCAGTTCCGCCGCTGCATAGGCCAGTTGGGCCTTGAAGGGCCGGGGGTCGATCACGAACAGCAGGTCGCCTTTTTTGACTTTCTCGCCGTCTTTGAAGTTGACCTTGTCCAGATAGCCGCTGACCCTGGCGCGGATCTCGACCGACTCGACTGCTTCGATACGGCCGGTGTATTCATCCCATTCGGTCACATCCTGGCTTAACGGCTGCGCGATTTTGATGTTCGGCGGCGGTCCTTCGGGCGGCTTGCCGGTTGGCGCTTCGGCTTGTTGGCAGCCTAAGGTGCCGGTCAGGGCGATCGCCGCGAGTCCTGCCAGCAGCGCGCGCCGCATCGGCAGAAAAACATGGCCCCCGACTGTCTCGGAGAATAATGCGGTAGATGGACTTTTGCGATGCATAACGGCCGGCCTGCTGGTGTTCTGGGTCATCCTTTTATTGTCCGTGAAGTGAGAATTTAAAATGGTAATATACATTACCATTTATTGTAGGTTATGATCATTCCTGGCCTAAGTCAAATTTTTTTGAGTATACGACACTATGATTAAATGCGGACGTCCCGCCAAGGGCAGCGAGCTTTTAAGCCGCGATCGGGTGCTGGATACGGCGCTGACGCTTTTTCTGGAACACGGCTACGGCAATCTCAGCATGGAAGCCATCGCCAAGGAGGCGCGGGTTTCGTTGCGGACGATCTACAGCCAGTTCGGCGGCAAAGCCGGTTTATTCGGCGCGCTGGTCCGGCGCTGCAGCGACCAGTTTTTCGAATCCCTGATCTTCGAAATTTCCCCCGAAGCCGCGCTCGTCGCCTTCGCCAGGGAGTTTCTGTTCCGGATCACCCGGCCGGACGTGGTGCGCATGCGCGCGATCCTGATCGGCGAATCGCCGCGTTTCCCGGACCTCGCGACGCAATTTTACGAACAAGGGCCGCAGCGCACGCTCGAACATCTGGCGCAATTTTTCGCCCGGCATCAGCAGGCGGGACATTTCGCCCCGATCGATCCACACATTCTGGCCGACCAGTTCCTCAGCGGACTGCGCAACGAGCGTTTCCAGAAACTGCAACTCGGCCTGGAAACCACGCCGACCGAGGCCGAAATCGAAAGCTGGGCGCGGCAGGCGACGAAGCTGTTTCTTTACGGCTGTTGTAAAGCTCGGGAGGGATAATCTGCGTCAATGACAGTAACTCGGAGTTGTGTCTATCGTATCACCTCATTTCGACATGCCCGTTACCGCTCGGCGGCTAACATCGAAAACAGCCCGTTCGCGACCCTGGCAAAGGAGAGATAATCGAGTTTGTCGGGCGTATCTTCGGACGTGTGGTAATAAGGATAACGATAAGGCGCCGTATCGGTAATCATGAAGGCTTCAAAGCCGTGCCGCCAGAACGCCAGATGATCGCTCCAGGAGATGCCCGGAACCACGGCCGGCGCGGCGATCGATTGCGCCGGGAAGTCGCAAGCCTTGGCAAAGTTTTCGAGGCAGTGCCGCATCACGCGGCGAGAGCCGAGATTCGAAGCGAAGGCGATGAAATTGCCGGTGTCCGGATAAAAATAGCTCAGGAACGGCGGATAATGCTGGCTGCCGGGCTGGCTCGAATAATAGCCTATCGTTTCGAGCGAAACCATATAACGGATAGGGTCCCCGCGCCGTTTGGCCGCCTCGGCGTAAATCATGCTGCCCATCTTGCCCCAGTAGAAGAACGGCGGCTCTTCATTCACGAAGGCGACGAAACGCAGGCTGACCGCCGGCGGCGCCTCCTTGAACCGGCGCGAGAGTTCCAATAACGCGGCGACGCCGCTGCCGTTGTCGTTCGCTCCGGGACTGCCGCAGACCGAATCATAATGCGCGCCGATCAGAATCACTTGATCGCCGCGCTGGGTTCCGTGACAGGTCACTTCCAGATTGTTGCACTCCATCCCTTCGACCCGGTAGCCTTGCTTACCGACGCGATAACCCTGCCGCCGCCATTGTTCGCTGATATAGGCGGCCGCAGCCGCGAGCGCCTCGGGATGAAACACATTATGCTCGCCGATCACGCCGGCCAGTGCCTCGACGTGAGTCTGCAATTGCTGCGCGCTAATTTCACTCATGTTGCTATGAACTAGGATTGAAGCATCAGCCGTCGATGCCTTGGCTTCGGAAGCTAACCGGAATCAAGCCCACATTTCAGGTGGTAAATCCGATCTTACGATGCGTTCCGTCGCAATAGGGTTTATTTTGCGACGAGCCGCAACGGCAGAGCCAGGTTTTCTGCGTTCGGATCAGGGTCCTGCCGGTTCCCGAACACACTTCGAGATTGCCTTCGATTTGCAAGGGGCCGTTGGGGTTCGGGGTAATGGTCAGCCTTCCGGCGCGATCGAGCAGTGCATCCGAGTCAACGGTCGGCGGCTCTCCGGTCGCAACGAAATTCATCGCGATATGGCTGCTGTCGCAAAACGGTTTGTTATGAGAGGCGCCGCATCGGCACAAGGTGGCGCGATAACAAGGGCCGTGTCCCAGAATCTCCATATCGGCGTGAAACGCCAGCGGGCCGTTTTCCCTCAAGTGCACGGTATTGACCAGGGGGGCCGCCTCCTGTTCGCCGCCGTCCAGGCGTTCGTAGGTCAGGGCCCCGGACGGGCACGTGTGCAACAGCGCCGCGATCTCTTCCGGGGACGCTGCATCCGGTTGTATCCATGCGCCCGGTGCTTTCGCGATAAAAACCTTCGGGTTGCCCAGCACGCAATGGCGCGAATGGATGCATTTGGCTGCATCGGAACGGATGACAACCTTTTTTCCGCGGTATTCTTGAATGTCATTAGTCATTATGTTGCCCTCGTCAGATCGAGCATTCATGCAAATGGAGGCAGGAAATATCCATATACTCGGACTTTTTGCGAAGTCAATGACCGTCCCTCGGCGTGCTGTTCATAGATAAGGACAATCCGCGGCCTGCCGGGTTCATCCCCCGGCGCGCTTTTGAACTTAAAGTGCCGGTAAGAATACTAAAAGTGGTTATGGACAGTATAAAAACAAAGCAGGAAGCCAGGAGAAGTCATAGAAAGGATGATTCAACAGCAAGAAATGACTCGCAGTTGATTATTTTGCCGCGGCCTTCCGAAGCGGATGGCAAGGGTTGCTTGATGCGTTAAGCATGCCCATCCCTCGATCGATTGATTAGCCGTGCGGCATTTGTCTTGAGTTTTGGCGAACAGACTTTAGAGGAGACCACCATGAAACCTACCGAAATCAATATCCATCAAAACACCGAAATTTTGGCTTCCGATGAAGCCGGCACGGCGCTCGATCAGCCGGATGATATGGCCAGGATTGCCGAACTGGCCTATTACAAGGCAGAAAGTAGGGGGTTCGAGCCGGGCCATGAACTGGAAGATTGGCTTGAGGCGGAGCAAGAATTGATGCCTAGCAGTGGATGAAATCTCGATTGGAGTATGGATGCAGGAACCTAGACTGTATCCTGGGCAAGGGTACAATTTCAGAGCTCACTCCAATTGATCTAATAAATGACATAGCATCGCCTCGATGCGGCTTTGCGAAATCGCGGGAAGTTTAGGCCTTAAACCCCCCGCTTTCGCTCCGCCTCATCGAGGCGGCTTGCCGTATCAATGCTTCGCGGCGATGAGGTCTTACGGCGCGGTAGGCCGATGGCTTGCGATCCGAACGCCGCCTTTGCTGAACAGCCGCTCGGACTTGTTCTCGCCAAAGTATCTTTCGAGCCAGGCTTGATTGAGCGCAAGGCGCAGCTGCGTCACGGGTTTAGCGCTTTCGTATTGCCTCTCGCCAAGGCTCGAATTAAAGGCGGTTATCCGATCTGGTTCTCTCGGGCGGCCGCGCCATCGTCAATCATTTCGATAAATAGCCTGCATGGACCGAAATAGCCTGCATGGACCGCGGCTAAATTCATTCCGGAGTTAGCTGCTGTCCTCAACGGCATTGCATCTTTTTTTTCTGGCTCCCATATGCCATGTGGGAGCCCAGGGCGGACGCGCCAGTGTCCTGTCTCGCGACGCTGGCGCGTCTTGACGACATTGCGGGAATGAGGACATCATTTTGTGCTTACCTTCAACTTGACGACGATCGGCTGTCATCATACTTCCCGCTTCGGAACATCGTCAGCTCCCATCGCTGCGCTAATAGATTGTGCCGCAGGATGTAGATATCGTTATCGCCTGCACGCACTTTAAAATACCGGTATTCGGGCGCTAACTAGCGGTCGATCACTTCTTCAATTTCAACCGCTTTATCGGCCATAAAAAAGCGCCGAGGTGTTTGCTCGCCCTGGTAGTCGGTATCACATTCCACGCGAATTGTTAACGGGGCCGTATTCATACAATTTTTAACCTGTGTTGAGGCTCTATCTGCCTATGGTAATGCTATCTATTGTTTTGCGATAGTCGAGAAACCGATAGTTCCCTCGATTTTGGACTGGAAATGTCGGGCATAAAAGCATGACCGATCTACAGGGTTATGATGTGCTCGTGCATCGAATCAATTCGGTATGTTTAGGTCAAACGAATAGATTTAAAAAACCGAGGGGTTTCGTCCGTATTAATTTCTGTTATGTCCTCAAACATTATTCGCTGGAGTTAACTCTTGGGAGGCGCAAGTTGCTTTTCGAGGGGGGTAAATTAACTCGTCGCAGGAGGGTAAAATAATGAATACTATCAAAGCATGGTTGGTTTCCGGTTTTCTGGTTTTATCGCTATCCGCTGGAAATATCAGCGAAGCCGGAGTCGACGAAGGCGTTATGGCCCAAAGGATCAACGCGACCATTGCCCATCTTGAAGGGGCCCGAAAAGCACTGGTTGCGAATGAGCAGGATACGGCTCAAGAACATATGAAGTCGGCTTCGCAGTCTTCAAAAGGTATTTTTGGCGGCTCATTTGAAGTCAAGGCGCAACGCGGTTCAAAGGCCATCGCCAATGCCCGCCGTCTGGCCCGCGATGGTGATGCTTCCGGCGCTGTAGCTATTTTGAAGGAGGCCGAGGAAATTTATAAATCTTTAATTCGGCCGGCAAGTTCCGGTGGGCGGGGTGGCCTCAATTAATGTATCAGGTAAACTTTGCAGCCCTGTCGGGCATAAAAAAGCATGCCCGACAGGGCTAAGCTTCTTTCTGTAAGTTTTGGTGGCCGCAAGCCGTTCAGAAAGGGATAATTAACAACATGAAATTAATGTTCAATCTCCTTTGGTAATAACGAAATGGTGAATAATTTGATGGAATTACTGGAGGTTGAGGTTCAGGTCGTCCCGGCTCTTGATTACGCCGATACGCTTCGGCGTGAAGTATCCCCGACACTTGACCCTAAACAACGGAAAAAGCTGGGGCAGTTTATGACTCCCGCTCCTGTTGCTACGTTTATGGCAGGCATGTTCGATCAACTTCCCAAAAACATACGCCTTCTTGACGCCGGAGCCGGTGTTGGGTCATTGACAGCGGCTTTTGTACGCGAGGTTTGCAAACGTAAAAACCGCCCGCGCTCCATCGACGTGACAAACTTCGAGATAGACTCGATACTTGGGCAACATCTTGCCGAGACGTTAGCAGTATGTGCCGACGAATGCCTGGCTGCGGGGATCGCCTTCACCTATCAGATTGTTACGGAAGACTACATATTACACACCTTACAATCTGCCGGGCCGCTCCTGTCCAAGCTTTTCGATCCCCAGCAATATGATTGTGCCATTCTCAATCCTCCATACGCAAAGATAAACAGTAACTCAAAGACGAGGAAAGCACTCAGCAGTTTGGGCGTCGAGACGACGAACTTGTACGCTGCTTTCGTGGCTGTGGCGCTCGATCAACTCAAGCAAGGAGGGCAGCTTATAGCAATCACTCCGCGCAGTTTTTGCAACGGGTCGTACTTCGAGCCTTTCCGTCGCTTCATACTTGAGCACTCCGCCCTTCATAAGATTCATGTCTATGAATCGCGCAAACAAGCGTTTAAGGAGGACGATGTCCTACAAGAAAACATCATTTATCAACTCGTTAAGTCACAGCCGCAGCCGGCGACGGTGCGTATCTCATCAAGTAACAGTCCACAAGGCCTCGATGCCCTCACTCGGGATGTTTCATTTGCAGAAGTTGTTTTGCCTAATGATCCACACAAGTTTATTCGCTTGGCTGTTTCGGACGAAGATAGTGACCTTGCCCAGCGGGTTCAGGCTTTGCCCTGTACCCTTCATGACCTGGGTGTGACGGTATCGACCGGGCGTGTAGTGGACTTTCGCGCGCAAGACTATCTGCGCAAAAACCCGGAGCTGGGCACTGTTCCATTGATCTATCCGAACCACTTCAATGGCGGCTTTGTATCGTGGCCTAAGCTCGGCGCGAAGAAGCCAAATGCTCTTGTTTCGATTGATGAGACGGCGGCACTCATGGTTCCGCGCGGCACCTATGTTCTGACCAAGCGTTTTACCTCGAAGGAGGAGAAACGCCGCCTTGTAGCAGTTATCTATGACCCGGAGAGAATAGACGCGGAATTGGTGGGTTTCGAAAACCACCTTAACTACTTCCACATACGCGGCGCGGGCCTTCCGGGCGACCTGGCGCGCGGACTCGCGCTATTCCTGAACTCGACGGCGGTTGACCTGTATTTCCGCCAGTTCAGCGGTCACACACAGGTCAATGCAACCGACCTCCGCAACCTTCACTACCCAACAACGCAGCAGCTTGTGTCGACAGGTCGCCACTTTGGCGACGTCCTGCCGACACAAGAACGAATTGATCAAGTTGTTGGGGAGTTGCTTTAGTTGCTACTCGAAAGACTCGACTCGGAAATGCTTAGATGGGTCTTCTTGAATCCAAATGTAACTTCCTACCGCGACGTTTCTGTGGGCACCTTGCCGCGCTGCGGTTTCCTTCCACGTCCGGTAGGTTGTGGTGAAGTCTAAACCCGCCTTTCCACATCGTTTTGCCAGGGTGGCAAGCTGATTGACCTTGTGAATATCCACTTCGCCGTCGCTGGTTACTGCCTCGATGACCCAAATCCGGTCCGATTCCTTATTCCATAGGAGAACGTCAGGCATTGCGTCCCCAAGTCGTAGTTCAATGCCTGCCCGTGCCAGCTTCCCCCGGTCCTCGTAAGTAATCCGATCCCCATCTCCGTCATCAACATAGATCACCTCATAGCCGGGCAGGAATCGGGCCGCATAATGTTCAATGCTCGCGTGGATCAAGCCGCTATGGCCGGTATCGACCAACTGACGTGAAGCCTTCGCCATTTCGGCCTGAAACTCTCTGCGCTTTCTCGCTGCATCATAACTTGCCCAATCCGCGAGCATGTTGGGCCACTGATCGTCAGAGGCTTGAAGAATAGCTTTGAAGTCTTCGGCAAGACGGTAGGATGAATTGGGCGACTTCGCTACAACGTGGCCGTGTATAAATACGCCATTGTGCAGAAGAATTGGTTCAATTCCACCCAGCTCACGAAGGGGCTTGATCCAATAGTCCCGGCCCTCACGGTCTAGCTTTCCGTTACCACGCTGAAGGATTCCGATATGGCAGGCGAGGTGAGCAGTGGTTGCGCCATGACAAAATTTTGTTCCTGCCGGTGCTTTCGAAAACCAACTGGCTGTCTGGTCATCGAGTAAAGCGAAGACGCCGTCAACAAGATCGACATTGCTACCGAGATCGAGGCGCGCCAGCACTTGTCTGATTTTGTCCTTCGAAACCCCTTGAAGCTCGATCGGAACTGCCGCGCCTTCTCTTTCCATTTTCTGCTTACGCAGTCTAGTAACGACATCGTGTAGCGCCATCTATTATTTATCCTGAACAGTGGAAACAAAAAACTGCTCATGATATGTGTCGGCGCAAATTGAGTCTATTTAAAAGTAAAAAGGTTGCTTCACTGAGCTGCCTTTTTATTGTATCGGCTATGTATTTTTTAGTTTCATCTGGATAGAGAAGGCAACATCGCCAGCCATCCGACGGCGCGGTGATCCGGCGCAATGGAGGCCTGTTCGAAGCCTGTCTGGTCTTTTTCTTCCAATAAGTCCCAGTAAGGTTTCAGTTTTTTGGCGGTGTGGATGGACGCATTGTCCAGGATCACCACCAAAGGCTTGCTGACCTTATCCAGCATGGCCATCAAGAAGGCAAAGAACCACACCCCATTGATGCTCTGCCATCGTTTTGCCATCACCAGTTTTCCCGATGACCGCATGGCCCCAATCACATTCAGTCGTCGCCCCCGTTTCGCCGTGACGGCATGGGTTTCGCCCTTTTTCGTCCAGGCGGATCGGTTGGGCGGTTGCGGCGCAAACCCGGCTTCGTCGATATAAGCCAGCTCGATCGCGCCGACCTTCGCCTGGACGATGAGCTCGGCTATGTCGCGCTGGGCTTGTGCGAAGCGCTCGGGGTCGCGCTTTTTTTTAAACTGTAGCGCGTCCGTTTCCAGACATACCCCATGCGTTTCAACTCGTTACGCAAGGTATTGGTGCTGAGGCGAATGCCACATTCGGTTTCCAGGCGATCGACCAAGACCCGGCAGGTTAACGGTTCGGCCTCGACCCACGCCTTTAACCGGGCCCGGTGTTCATCACTCAACTTGCTCGGCGCTCCGCTTCGCGCTTGATCGGGGAGGCTGGCAAAACCGGCTTTGAACCATTTGCGCCGCCGTTCCCGGATCGTCTCCGGCAACACCCCTTGCTTTTCCGCCACTTCGAAAGTGGTATGACCTTCGGCGAGCAGTAAAATCGCTTGGGCACGTTCTCGTTCGCGCCAGTCGCTGCCTTTTTTGACGATGATTTCGAGCAACTCCCGATCGGTGTCGGTCAGTTCAACACGGACAACTCGCATTTCCTTCCTGGGCTGGCTTCATAAATCTTTACATTCTAAACACCAGACGATTTTTTGTTAAGAGCTTACCAAGAGCAAGGCAGCGCATAATCGATCAGCAAAACAAGTTTCCGGAAGACGCATCGTCAATCGCGGCAAAGAATAATTAAGATTAACGCACTCAAAAAGTATAGATTGCTACCCATTCAGTACGTGAATTACAATCGCTAAACATAAAAAAACCCCATAAGCAGAAAACTTATGGGGCAATCATTTTATTATTTCTTTTTATTATGTATTTGCGCCGGCAGGCACAAATTCAATAGTTTAAAATTGATATTACTGATTGGCGGCTTTAATGTGTGCAGAGGCCGCTTCAGCCGCTTTTACAGCGAGTTTTACATGCTCCTTGCCTTTCATTTTGCCATGGTCGATAGCCGTTTCCAGTGACTTTACCGCAGCTTCCAGATGCGTTTTAGATTCGCCGGTTGCGAGTTCAACGGCAACTTTAGCATGGGTCAAGGCTTCTTTTGCATGCGTGACCAAAATTGGATTGTGTTCGGCTTTTCCATATTGAATCGCCATATTGGTATGTTCCAGCGCCGCATCCGCATGCTCTTCGGCAAATACTGGAGCGCTTAAAAGACCCAATAAAGCGGCGCCGATCAATGTAATTTTTTTCATAGTGTCCCCTTGTTATTTATTAGTTACGGAGAACCCTGACCGTTTAAATAAACATTCGGACAAGATCGAGAAAATGCATAATATCACGTCAGGGAAGTGCATATTATTTAATTCCATTCGGAATAATAATAATTGACAAGTTTGATGGCATAGTGGTCAGTAAGTTCAAGATTTGATAATGCCATGAAGGCTATTTAGGGGATATCAATCAATTTCATTGGGCATAAAAAAACCGGGTTTCCCCGGTTTTTTGAGTTCATTGCTCGGCAAACCGGTCATTGTATGCTCCTTTACCTGTCAAAACCAGGAACTTAATTCCAAAAGCCCTCGGCGGGCCGCCTTCGGGTCTAGGGAGAGGTGGAACTGCACGGAAAGTCAGCCGGTTGGCATCAGAAAAACGTCAGGCCGTGACGGATGGCGTATTTGATTAAATCGGCAAGATTGTTGCAATTGAGCTTTTGCAAAATAATGCGCCGGTCGGTTTCGACGGTTAGCTCGGAAAGTTGCAACCGGTCTGCAATTTCGCTTGAGGTGAGGCCTTCGACCAAGAGTTTCATGACGTCGAATTCACGCCGGTCCAAGTTTGACACGTAGTCGGCCGCTTTGGCATGAACGGAATCGCCAGCCAATTCTGCGGCGATCTTTGGCGATAGATAGCGTTTATTAGCGGCTACCTGATGAATGGCCTGCAATAAATGTTCACCCGCGGAGGCTTTGGCAACGTAGGCGGAAGCGCCCGCCGCTAATATTTCCAGCGTGTATTGGGGATTGCAAAACATCGATAATGCGATCACCTTGATGGACGGATAATCGGCATGCAGGCGCCGCGTTGCCGCAATGCCGTCTATGTCCGGCATGCTGATATCGATGATCACCATGTCGGGCTGCAATTCGGCAACCCGTTGCAGTAACTCGCGGCCGTCGGCGGCTTCTCCTACAACGGCGATATCCGCTTCTTTTTCCAACAAGGCGCGCAAGGCTTCCCGCACCAACTGATGATCATCGGCCAGTATCAATCGTAAGCTCATCGGTTAAGCTCCTTCCCGTAGTTCACACTGGGGTAGGGGTATAGGCAAAACCAACGTCACGTTGGCGCCTTCGCCGGGACCGGTGGCGATTGCTAAGCTGCCGCCCAGTTGATCGAGCTGGTCTTTGATGCTGAATAAACCAAAGCCATTAGCGTAGAGTCCGTTAGCCAATACCTGATTGTCGAAGCCTTTGCCTTTGTCGCGCACGGAAATCCTGATTTCGTTGCCGATTCGCCGGATTTCCACCTCCGCCATTGTGACGTCGGCGTGTTTGATGGCGTTGATCAGTAATTCGCGCACCGCTCGATACAGAATGAGATTCCAACCTTGCGGTAACGGTTTTTCCAGTCCATCGTCAATAATGTGCACATCAAAACCGTACTGTTCCTTGAATTCCGCCGCCAATGCTTGGAGTGCGGCATACAAGCCGAAGTTATCGAGCATGGGGGGGCTCAGTTGAAACACCATTGCGTTCATTGACTTGAGCGTGCACTCCAATAGATGGCTAATTTCCTGGATTTTTTGCGTCTGGCTGTCGGTTATTTCGGTCATTGAGAACTGCGATAGCTTGATTTTGGCCACCGCAACCAACTGGCATAAATTATCGTGAAGTTCTTGGGCCAGATGATGCCGTTCGCGCGTTTCGACCACTCTCAGCTCGTTTGCTAATTCGCGCATTTTTTTGTCCATCTGTTTGCGCTGGCTAATATCGGTCATTATCGAGCGGCAAATGCCCCGCTCTGCCGATGCCACGCTGACCAACAAGATGTCGCGTGCCGAATTGTTAGCCTGTTCTATTTTAAATTCGTCGGTGACTTTGCCTTCTTCTCGGAACGTCTCGCGCAAATGCCAGCGCAATCGTTCTCTATTCGCGGAATTCAGATAGTCGATCAAGGGCCGGCCGACGATAACCGAGCGTACCCTGCTCAACATCGCGGCGCCGGTCAGGTTGATTTCGAGAATTCGGCCGGATTGATTTAAAGTCATATAGCCGACCGGGGCGAAATCGTAGAGTTCGGTGTAACGTTCCAGCGCGGTTTCAAGTTGATCACGCCCGAGTCTAAGCTCTTCATTTTGCATTTCCAGTTCTATTTTGTGGACTTGCAATTCGTGCAGCAAGCGTTCGGTAACGTCCGTTGTGTCCGGCATCCGCGGCTTCTGTTCCGCCAGGAGTTGCTCGGCGCGCCGCCGCAATTCGGCGGCTTCTGTTTCAGATGGGGTGGATGTTGTGTTCATTTGGTTTTCTCCGCAGCTCCGCTTCCATCTTCTTGGTTTCGGTGAAGTCGATAAAGGTGATGACCACTCCATCGATCACGTTGTCTTGGGTACGATACGGCATGATACGCACTTTATACCAGCGGCCATCGCGCGTGGTGATTTGTTTTTGGGTAAACACCAACGTTCTTAGCACTTCCTGGGCATCGTGATGCAGTTGCGGATAGTCCAGATCGGTGGCGATATCGGACAAAGGCCGCCCGATATCGCCTGCGATCAGCTTGAACAGATGGGTGGCGTGGTTGGTAAAGCGCCGGATATGGAGTGCGTTATCCAGAAACACCGTCGCGATTTCCATGCTGTTCAGCAGATTGTTCATGTCGTTGTTGACTCTCGACAATTCGTCCACCTTGGATTGCAATTCGGTATTGACGGTTTGCAATTCCTCGTTCATCGACTGCATCTCTTCCTTGGATGTCATCAGTTCTTCGTTAGTCGACTGCAATTCTTCATTGGTGGATTGCAGTTCTTCGTTGGACGATTTAAGTTCTTCCTGCGAGGTTTGCATTTCTTCACGCAGGGTCTGAAGTTCTTCGCGCGCTTGATGTAGTTCCGCCAGCAACGGCTCATTTTCAGTTTGCTGTTTGCGGGTCGATGATTTGCCCGCTTTTTGCACCTCGGTGAATACCACGGCCAGCATACCGCGCAATGCCTCCGGCTTGTCGATTGCTTGAATGGTCAGATTGACGGCTTGCTTGCCGCCGTTGGAGCCAATCGTAACGCCGGACACGTGCACGGTTTCCGGTTGCCTCAGCACTTTCTTCAGCCCCATGGCCAGTCCGTGGCGCAAGCCCTCGCGGGCCATCGCATGGATGTTCCAGTTGGCTTTGCCAGCCGCGGGCTCCAGGTATTTTCCGGTACGGCCGCTGATGTAGAGGATATCGCCATCGGCATTGATCAGCACCGCCGCCGGCGCGAAATTCTCCAGCAAAAATTGCTCCACCAACGTTTGCAGATTAGCCGGCGGGCCGATGACCTTGGATTCTTTCCTGGCGGCCGCCGTTATGGCAACGTCTTTCTTGGGGAAATCGACTTCCACGACCGGCAACGACTTGTCGGTGCGCAGGTAGATCCGCGACTGGTTATCGATAGGCGTGAACAGATCGGTAAAACCGCCGACGGATTCGGCATTACCGAGCAACAGGCAACCCCGGCGAACCAGCGCATAGTGGAACAAGGGCAGCAGTTTTTTCTGCAGCTCAGGACCGAGATAGATGAGCAGATTACGGCAGCAGAGAATATCCAGCTTGGTGAACGGCGGATCGGTGATGATATTCTGCGGCGCAAAAATCACCGTCTCGCGGATTTCCTTGTTGACCTGGTAACCGTTTTCTTCGCAGACAAAAAAGCGGGTCAGTCGTTCCGGTGAAACATCGACCGCGATGTTGCCGGGGTAACTCCCTTTTCGGGCTTGATCGATCGCATTCTCATCGAGGTCGGTGGCAAAAATTTGCAGCGTGAAACGGCCTTGGAGTTTGAGTTGCTGCAGCGTTTCCTTGAACACGATCGCCAGGGTATAGGCTTCCTCCCCGGTGGAACAGGCCGGCACCCAGGCGCGGAGATCCTTACCGCCCGGATAAGCCGCCAATAGCGCCGGAATGGCAGCGGTTTTCATGTGTTCCCAAACCGAAGGATCGCGGAAGAAACTGGTGACGCCGATCAATAATTCCTTGAACAGCAGGTCCAGTTCCTGTGGGTTTTCGCGTAAATAGCGCGCATAGACGCGCATGTCGTCGATTTGATGCAGCCCCATGCGCCGTTCGACGCGGCGCAGTATGGTGTTTTTCTTATAGAGCGCAAAATCATTACCGGTACGGACGCGAAGCAGAGTGACAACTTCTTCCAGCGCACTTCGCGGTTTGGGTTCGAGAATCGGCTCGGCCTCGCTATGATCAACACAAGGCAGGTGCCGGAGATAAGAGACTATCTTGTCCGGCAGTTCTTCCGCCGGCGCGATGATGTCGGCCAAGCCTTTATCGATGGCGCTGCGCGGCATGCCGTCAAATTGGGCGGATGCGGGGGTCTGTACCAGCACCAGACCGGCCTTTTCCTTGATCGCGCGCAGTCCCAGTGTGCCGTCGGAACCCATGCCCGAAAGAATGACGCCGATGGCGCGTTCGTGCTGATCCTCGGCCAAGGCGCGAAAAAAGTAATCGATCGGCAGACGCAGGCCGCGCGGCGCTACCGGGTCGAGCAGGTGCAACGCGCCGTGCAGGATCGACAAATCTTTGTTCGGCGGAATCACATACACGCAATCGGCCTCCACTGGCATGTGCTCGACGGCCTGCGCCACTTTCATCTTGGTGATACGCTGCAAGAGTTCGGGCATCAAGCCCTTGTAGTTGGGATCGAGGTGCTGGATCACAACGAACGCCATGCCGCTGTGGTCGGGCACGTGCGACAGAAACTGCTCCAGCGCTTCCAGTCCGCCCGCCGAGGCGCCGATACCGACGATGGGATGCGGACTTTCGGCAGGAACATTTTTTTCGTGCGCCGAATCGTTCATGTCGCCTGGGCTCCCGGGTGTCGATTTTTAGGATAATCAGGGTGCGGTTGGAGTTGGCGGGATTTACTCATGCTTTAGCTCATAAAAACAGTGCCGAAAATTCAAATTCCAAACAAATAGCGGCATGACGGTACAAGCTCCGGCTAAATTCGATATGCCGTCAGGCTTGACGGCATCATATCACTGTATCTGATTGCGCTTCGGTGGGCAATAAAAAACCCGCTAAGCCGGACGGCTTGCGAGAGAGTCGCCAAACTCAAGAAAGGCGACGCCGTGAGCGTGGCCGGAGCCTTGAAGCCGTCCGAGTGGACAGACAAGGCCACGGGCGAAATGAAGCGCGGCTTGAACATCACCGTATCGGCGGCGCTGTCGGCCTATGACGTGAAAAAACGGCGCGGCAACACTGGGAGCGCCGAGAGTCGCCGTGAGCCTGACTACAGCGAGCATCCGCCTTACAATGATCCGGTTTTGTTTTGATGGGATAGCAAGGTTTTAGCAAGGGTTGAATGGTTAGGTTTTGGCTAGGGTTACATGCTGGGGAATTTATCGTATCTGAAACGGATAATAATAGATTTTGCCTAGCCCTGACGCAATGCCGGCGCAGTCGTGAGTCGTGGGGACCGCGATCAAGCCGCGCGGCATCGATGGCCGGATCAGCCGAAAAAATTGGGGGCAGCCCTGAGCAGATGGGGGTACTTTTTGGGGTATATTTCAAAACTCAAATCACGAAACCATTGTCATAAGCTGATTACAGACAATCGTTCGATTGTCTCTCCCGCATCAATCATTGGGGTAGTCCTCGCCCTCGACGGGCTTAATATTTGTGGCGTCTGGGTACTGCTCCCGGACTTCGGCCAGTGTCAGGCGTGGCATTGAGCACGAATAAAACTGTGTGCCGTCCTGCCGGGTCACAAGAAACTTGAAGTATCGGCCCTCGGCATTGCGCGCGGCTTCGCTGCTGGCGCTCGATAGGTGTTTGCCGCACTGGTGGACGGTATCAGACCACCAACACGCGCCGAACGGCATAACCTCGGCCCTGCATGTACCAGCGCCGCCGCCGTGGGCGTGGTAGCTCTCAAAGTGAATACAGGTCTTGCAGGTGATGGAGTGATTTGTTTTCGGCTCGGCTGCTGGTGCTGCGACATTGGTATCATTGGCGGCCAAGGCTTGAATAATCTCTGTCTTGTGCTCCTTCAAAAACTCCAATTGTTGCGGGGTCAGGGAATTAAACGGGGTGATCCCGATATTGCCGTTATCCTTGAGCCAGACATCGAACCCCGCGCTTTTGATTCTTGCCAACGCGTTCATATTTCGCTCTCATCAGCAAATGCCGCCGAATTTAGGCGCTGTGCATTTCCCCCTGGAGTAGATAAGTTTGAAACGACATTGCCAATGTTGCCAATGTTGCCAGCTTTCAGAATCGTGACGAGCAAACCTCTTTCGCCGTCGATCCGCCGCAAGTGCTGGCGACTGCCGCTTAAGCGCATCGCCCAAACCGCGCGGCGATTTCGGCCAGCCGTCCGTATCATGGCGGTGAGCGGCTAAGGTATCGAGCAGCTTTTTCATTGTGCCGCGAAAAACTACGGGAGACAGCCCCTTATGTGCGTCAACAATTTCCAGGACGGCCACGGCAACCGGGCTTGATTCCATCGCCCGCGCTACCGATTCCTGCCTATTTGCCTTGAATAGTGCGTCAAATGTGCCGGGTTGGTGCCCTTGCGCCTGCATCATCGCCTCGCCCATGCGTGTGAAGTCGGCCATTCTCGGCGGCTTGGTGAGTGTGACTCTCGGCAATTGGGCCAAGGTTTTAACCAACAAGTCCAGCAAAGCGCCGAAAATGCGCGGCCTCGCGTTCTCCCATGCGGCGTTGATTTCGGATTCTTCGCGGTAGTCGATCTGTTTCAACTCGACGTTGATAACTCGGTCGGTCAGGTCTTGCGCCGTGACGACCACGGGAATCGAGTTGATAATCACGGGCCGCTTGACCTCGATAATCGTTTCCTCCGCATTGGTGTGCAGCGTCCGTGATGCAAAGCCGCCGCCAGTCGCAAGCGTACACAGTGCGTCTTGCTGCTGCGGTGTCAGTCGTGAAATATTTTCGAAAGAAACCACCCAATTGACGCCTGCGCTTATGTAAATATCTTCCGTGGTTTTGGGCGCGGCGCGTAGATTTACTTTGTTGGGGTCGATTAAATCCCTGATTCGATTATGTGTTGATGACTTGGCGGAACCTTGTAAACCGTTAAACGCCAGAACAGGGAATGGCGTATTAGGCCGGAACGCCTCCAGCATCCACGCCAGCACTAAAGGCCGGTCATTCTTCTGGATGTTGGCAAATTGCCATAATTCATCGATATTGCCGCCTGGATGCGGAATCGGTAAAGCCTGCATCGATGCCGGTTTCCAGAATTTGACAGGGGATTTTTGCATAACGCGCCAGCCGGTCGGCTGAACATCAACAACCCGCCATTGGTCATCGCCAAGGAAAATTACAAGCCCGTCCTGATACTGCGCGGCCCTCAAGTAAACCGGCTGTTTTTGGCCGTCATGCTTGGCTATGCCGGACAGCGCGAATCCCGCCTGCTTTATCGCCGGTTCACTGGCTGACATGCCAGGGCTTCCAGGTCCCGCGGTGCTTGTGTAGTAGGCGTATGAAAGCCACTCGATAAAGCCTTTCGTGCCGATCTGCAAAACTTGCTCGACGCCGCCCTCATCGATTGCGATAAACTTCGCGTCCGATTGCTCATCATAGAAAAGCTCGCCGCAGCCCATCGCCAGCTCGATTAATTCGGCTGCGACTGAATCCGGCCCGCTGCCTTCCCTTGGCGGACGAGTGGCCGCGTCTATGTCATCCAACAGAACGCCTTTTGGCTTAGCATCTTTTATCTTGCACCGAACAGCAAACCACTCAGCCGCCGAATTCTCGCGAATAAAACGAACTGCGTCATTAAATTCCTGTGCAGCTAATGCGCCGGGGTCGCCAGCGCAACCAGCCAACACATTATCAATAACCCTCAGAGCGTTTTGCATTGCCTCGGCTTTTGCGTCGATAGCACCGTCAAGGTCGAAGGTGGCAACATTGGTAACATTGGCAACATTGTTTTGATGATTTTTGTCTGGGGGAGAAAAGCTTAGCGGCTCAATCTCTGTTGATTTCCCCGTTTCGATGTCTTTGGGGTGGGTATTCATACTGCTACCTCCGTGTTGGCCGCATCATGCCAAGCGTTTATTGTGTCGTTGAAGTCAGTTCTCACGATTGGCGGTAACAGATAACGCCCGCCCACGGCCAGCGCCGCCGCCCGCGCCGCTTTCTGTCCGGCGCCGGATTCGTCGTTATCGCCGCAGATAATCAACTCATGGTTCGGATATAGCGCCCTGATCCGCTTGGCGACTGGCTCCAGGTTCCCGGCATTGAACGCCACAATACAAGGCTGTTTAAACCATTCGTGCAGGCTCACCCCGGTGGCAAAACCTTCGGCTATCAGAATCCGCCCCGGTTCGGCCTGAGTAACGCCAGACATGCCGATCCCCACGGAACAGCCTTTGATTTCGCCGCCCGGTAAAAACCGTTTGCTGCCGTGGCCTCGATGAATTGGAGTGAAGTTAAACCGGATTCGCCAAGGATAGGAATGACCAGAGACGCCCGGCCTTGGTAAACGCTCAGCCGCGCCCCGTTTGCCTGGATGCGCTTTTTCATCAAATAAGGGTGTTGGCTTGGGTCTGTAATGTGCTGCGTCTTGGCCCAGATAAAGCGGGCTTTCTCGGCGGCTGTTCGTTGTGTTTGCTGGCGCTCGATCTCGCGCCGCTGCCGTTCTGCCGCAATAGCGGCCCGATCTGCATCGGATAACCGCGCCCGCTGGCCCTCGATGTGTGAACGGTGCAAAACGCCGTCCGCGATAATAGCCCCGGTTAAAGGGATGCCCGCCGCCCGCGCCGCGTCCTGAAATTGGCACTCTATGCCCGTTGCTGTAAAATGCTGGTGTTCTAAATTTTTGCAAGCCGCTTGGGGGACGCCTTCCCCGGCGGCTTTTTTGTGTGCGGTCATCGGCTCAAGCCTCCGCGCCGATCAATTCCAGCAGTGCGCGGATGTCCTCGACGCGCCAGGCTACAGACCTCGCGCCCAGCTTTACGGGTTTGGGGTATTTGCCGGTTTTGACGCCGGTTAAGAAGGTCGTTCGTCCGATGGGCAGAACGCCGGGAATGCCGCGCTTACGGTCGCCTATGATTTGAGGAAGTCGAACGTAGCCAGTTGCTGGAAGGTTATTTTTTGAATCGAACATCTTTATTGCCTTGCGCTTCGCGCTTTGTTTGAGATGTCGAGTATTATTTAATACGATTCCGTCATCATCCGCACACCTTGGCATTTTAGAGAATCATATTGAGCAATAGTTATTTTTAATATCAAAATGTTACACTAATTTCATCAAAAGTGTAGAAGGATGAGAGAGCTGGAAACACGCAAAAAAAAGCCGCAACGAGTGCGGCAATTTCAGGTTTTTTCAGGTGTCGGCGATTAGCCGGACTTTCTAAACGGAATGACTTCAGCCCCGTTCTTCAAGCCGTCCAGGTAGTCGGACCAGGCTTGCATCATCATCCTACGCTCAGGCAAGTGTTGCGCTCGGTTGTAGGCGGCTTTGATCCGGTTGCGTTCGGCGTGGGATAACTGCCGCTCAATCATGTCTGAATGAAAGCCATGCTCATGCAATAGGGTACTGGCGGTGGTTCGGAATCCGTGCGCCGTGTGCTGACCTTGGTAGCCCATGCGCCGCAACGCCGCCCCGATCGCCTCGCGGTTGATGTGCGGCTCGCCGCCGGTCTTGCCTTGGTTGCTGGCGAACACGTATCGACCCGATCCGGTCAGCGGGTAAATGTCCTGCAACAAGGTGACCGCTTGCCGACTCAAGGGGACAATGTGCGCATCCTTCATTTTCATCTTGTCGGCGGCAATACGCCATTCGGCCGCGTCAAGGTCGAACTCTGACCATTCCGCCGCCGCCAGGTTTGCGGGTCGGGCAAAGATCAGCGGTTGAAGCTGTAGCGCCGTTCTGACCACGAAATTTCCCTTATAGGCGTCAATATCCCGCAGTAATTGGCCTAGCGGTTTGGGCTCGGTGATTGCTGCAAAATGACCGCGTATAGGCGAGGGCAAGGCCCCGCGTAAATCTGCGGTGACATCGCGCTCGGCTCGGCCGGTGGCGATCCCGTACCGGATGGCTTGGCCGATAAACTGTTTTGTTCTGGCGGCCGTTTCCAGGGCTCCCCGGTCCACGATTCGCCGCAAGGTTGCCAGGACTTCAACCGCCGACAAATCCTTAAGCGGCCTGTTTCCCATCCACGGATAAACATCCCGCTCGAAACATTGCTCGACGTGTTCTCGATGGCTGACGCTCCAGCGGTTTTTATTGGCCTCGATGAATTCCTTCGCGACCGCCGAAAACGTGTTCTCCGCGCTGCCGGTCTTTTCGATCTTGCGGGTAATGCCGGGATCGATCCCCTTGGCGATTTGCTCCCGCGCCTGATCGCGTTTGCTTCGCGCGTCCTTCAGACTGGTTTCGGGATATACCCCCAGGGCTAAGAGCTTTTCTTTCCCGGCAAAGCGGTACTTGAGGCGGAAATATTTCGAGCCGTTCGGGTTGATTAACAGGAACATTCCCTTTTCATCCGCCAACTTATAAGGTTTTTCCTTCGGCTTGGCGTTCTTGCAGGCGGTATCGGATAGGGCCATTGGGGGTATCTCCTCTGGGGGTATGTGATGTACCCCCATTTATACCCCCGCTGTAGGGGGTATGTCAATGTACCCCATTGTACTTCGTGAGACATAAAAAAACCCGCTAAGCCAGGAAACTTGCGGGTTTTTGAATCTTTTTGAGTCTCGTTGGATGCTCAAGTGGCGGAGAGAGAGGGATTCGAACCCTCGATACGTTGCCGTATACACACTTTCCAGGCGTGCGCCTTCGACCGCTCGGCCATCTCTCCACATTTTGAGCCCATGAGCATGGGAACCGCTAATGATACCGGATTTTTCTTTTTTTGGCAATAACCTTGATCAGCTGCTCTCGCCGGCCATTTCTTCGAGTTCGTCCCAGCGCCGGTAAGCCTCTTCCAGCGACGCGACGGTCTGGTTCAGCTCGTCCAGCGTTTTGGCGATCGTCGGCTGATCGTTTTTGTAAAATTCGGGCAAATTCATCAGCGCGTTCAGCTCGGCCTGCCGGCTTTCGAGCTGCTCGATCCGCTCGGGCAACTGGCTCAACTCCTGCTGTTCCTTGTAGCTGAGCTTTTTCTTTTTGGCCGGCTGGGCCGGCTCGGTTTTGGGTTTCTCCGGGGCTTTCTTGGCTGGCTGCGCCTTGGCTTCGGGCGCGGGGCGTTGGTCCAGCCAGTCGCTGTAGCCGCCGACGTATTCCTCGACGCTGCCTGAGCCGTCCAGCACGAAGACGCTGGTCACGACATTGTCGAGAAAGGCGCGGTCGTGGCTGACCAGGAGCAGGGTGCCGTCATAGTTGACCAGCTTTTCTTCGAGCAATTCGAGCGTTTCGAGGTCGAGGTCGTTGGTCGGTTCGTCCATCACCAGCAAGTTGGCCGGTTTGGTGAACAGGCGCGCGAGCAGCAGGCGGTTTTTTTCGCCGCCGGACAGGCTCTTGACCGGCGAGCGCGCCCGGGCCGGCGAGAACAGGAAGTCGGCCAGATAAGACATCACGTGCTTCTTGCCGCTGGGCAGATCGACGAAATCGTTGCCGTGCGCGATCGTGTCGGCGACGGTCTCCTCGGGGTCGAGCTGGTCGCGCAGCTGATCGAAATAGGCGATTTCGAGGCGGGTGCCCTGCTCGATCGTGCCGCTGGTGGGTTCGAGCTGTTGCAGCAGCAATTTGAGCAGGGTCGATTTGCCGGCGCCGTTCGCGCCGATCAGGCCGATCTTGTCGCCGCGCTGGATCAGCGTCGAGAAATGGCTGACGATTTGCCGGTCCGCATAGGCGAAGCTGATGTCTTTGACTTCGATCACTTTCTTGCCGGAGGTGTCGCCGCGCTCCAGAGCCATGTTGGCTGTGCCCTGGCGGCTTCGGCGCTGGTCGCGCTCGCGGCGCAGTTGTTCGAGCGCGCGCACGCGGCCTTCGTTGCGGGTGCGCCGAGCCTTGACGCCCTGGCGTATCCAGACTTCTTCGTCGGCCAGTTTCTTGTCGAATTCGGCATTCTGATTCGCCTCGTCTTCGAGCGCGGCGGCCTTGCGGCGCAGGTAATCGTCATAGCTGCCCTGCCAGGACACCAGATTGCCGCGGTCCAGGTCGGTGATGCGGGTCGCGAGTTTCTGCAGGAAGGCACGGTCGTGCGTCACGAACAGCACCGCGCCTTGGAAATTCAGCAATTGCTCTTCGAGCCAGGCGATGCTTTCGAAATCCAGGTGGTTGGTCGGCTCGTCAAGCAGCAACACTTCCGGCTCGATCACCAGCGCGCGGGCCAGCGCGACGCGGCGCTTCCAGCCGCCGGACAGGTCGCTGATCTTGAGGTCGCCGGGCAAGTCCAGCTTGCTCAGCGTGGTATCGACGCGGTTGCCGAAATGCCAGCCGTTGTGCGCTTCGAGCTGATGTTGCAGGTCGCCGAGTTCGCGCAGCGCCTGGTCGTCGTGGGCGGTCTGCGACAAGTGGTGATAGCGGGTCAGCCAGTCGCCGAGTTCGCCGAGGCCGCCCGCGACCGCGTCATAGATCGTCGCATCGTTTGGCAAGTCGGGCGCCTGTTCGAGCCAGGCCAGCCGGAGTCCAGGTTGGCGCCAGATGTCGCCGTGGTCGGCCTGGATGTTGCCGGCGATGACTTTCATCAGGGTCGATTTGCCCTCGCCGTTGCGGCCCAAGAGGCCGACCCGTTCGCCCGCATCGAGCTGGAAATTGGCGTTTTTTAATAGAGCATGGACGCCAAAGGCGATCGAGATGTTGGTTAAGCGTAATAACGGCATTAGATTTTTCGGTTTTGTAGATGACGGCGCAGCAGGTCGAGCCCGAGCAGTGCGGCCTGGTTTTGTTTGCGGCCTAGGGGGCCGCCCAGGTTATGGCGGTTTTGCTGCAAGGAGCCCTGGGTCAGCAGCGTATTATAGAGGATGATCGTCCGGTCTTTGTCTTGAAATTGCGCCGGGCTGCCTTCGTAAAGCTGGATCAGCACGAAATCGGTCGGGTTTTGCGCCTGCAAAGCCTTGGCGAGCCGCACGCCGGTTGCGGCCAAATCGTTTGCGTCGACGGCTACGGCTAAGCGCTGGCCCAGCGCGCTCAACGACTGTTCGAACAGGGCGCTCTTGAGCCAAGTCGCGCCCGGACATTTGGCGGCCAGCAGGCCCTGGCTCGCGGTTTCGACGACCGCTAGTGTTTTACCGGCGACGCGCATCAGCTTGTCGACGACCGCGGCGAGATTGCCGGTGTTTTCGCTCAAGCCGTCGATGCCGAAGACGAAGTCGCCGAGCCGCGCGGCGATCTGTTCGGTCAGCGTTGTCCTGTCGGTTTCGGGATAATTGGCCGGAAACAGCAGCTTGGTCTGCACTTCGTCGACGCCGGCGCGAAAGCCGAGCTGCACCGAATCGGGCATCGAAACGCCGTCGAGACGCTGCTGGATGTCCGACTCGCCGATGCCGAGCGTCTTGATCGTGACCAGTCTGGAGGGATTTAGCACGAAGCGCTCGGTCAAGAGCGGCTTGACCCGCTCGATAAACATCCCGCGCATTTCGGACGGCACGCCGGGCATGAACGCAAACCAGCAGCGTCCGGCCCGCACCGCGAAGCCAGGCGCTGTGCCCCAGTCGTTGTCGAGGCGGATCGAACCTTGAGGCAGCAGCGCCTGCTTGCGGTTGGTCGCGGGCATCGGCCGTTTTCTGTTGTTGAAATAGCGTTCGATTTGCCGGTAGGCGGTCTCGTCGAATTCGAGCGGCAGATTAAAGGCGGCGGCGACCGCTTCGGCGGTCAGGTCGTCGCTGGTCGGTCCGAGTCCGCCGGTGCAGAGGCAGCCGTCGGCGCGCTGCGCAATTTCCTTCAGTAAGGCGATCAAATCGCCGAGTTTGTCGCCGACCGCGGTATGGCGGCTGACCGTAAAACCGAGCGCTACGGACTGCTCGGACAGCCAGGCGGAGTTCGTATCGACGGTCTGGCCGGTGACGATTTCCTCGCCTTGCGAAAAGATTTCCAGGATCGGCATGGTGTTTAGTTCTGTAGCAATGAAAAATCAGCCGGCCGCGATCTGATACCAGAACGGCAGCGTGACCAGGCTCAGCAGCGTGGTCACGGTCACCGCCATCGCATAGAGTGAGCTGTCGAGTTGATAGCGGTCGCAAAACACGATGCCGAGCACCATGCACGGCATCGCCATTTCGAGCACCAAGGCGTCCTGATGCGCCTGATCGAGCGTCAGGTACTGGCTAAACCAGAGCGCGAACCAGGGCATCAGCGCCATCTTGATCAGGATCACCGGCGTCACATAGGGTAGATTGCGCAGCGTGACCGCCTTCCAACTCAGCGCCATGCCGAGCGAGATCAGCATCAAGGGCACGACGCCGGCGGCCAATTTTTGCAGCACCGCGGCCAGCCACTCGGGCGCGGGGACTCGGCAAAGATTCAAGGCCACCGCCAGCATGGCCGCAAGGAACGGCGGCGCGACCAAAAACGACCAAAAGCGCTCTCGGTTCTGCTCGCCGTTTTGGCCGTAATGTCGGGCCGCGGCAATGCCGACCGTCAGCACCGCGGGCGCGGTCGCGAACAAATCGATCTGAATCGCGACCGACCTGGCCCAATGGCCGAAGGTCTGTTCGAGTACCGGAAGACCGAGGTAAGTCACGTTTGGAAAGCTGGTCGCGAGCAGCACCGCGCCCATTTGTTGCGGCTTGAAGCGCAAAAGGCGCCCGACGAGCCAGATGCAGGCCATCGCGAAGGACAGGCAGGCCGCGCCGAACAGCGTATATTGCAGCGAATGGATGCCGACATCGGCCTTCCAGAGCACATCCAGCACTAACGCCGGCAGCAGCAGATAATAGACCACGGTGGTCAGCACGGTTCGCGTCTGTTCCGCGGACAGCTCGCCCGGACGCCAATAACGCCACGCCACGCCGCAGGCAATCATCGCGAACATTTGCCACAAAGTTGAAATCATGAGGTCCCTGATGGATTAACGCGGCGCCATTTTAGCATTGGGCATTGCGGAGAGGCATTTCGGCCGCGAAATGCGGCATCGGGATCGAGAGGGAAGCGGCCTGAGGCGGCCTGCGCAAGAGCGGCGTGATGGATTGCAGGCCTTGCCGGCCTGCAATCCGCACAGAGAAATCAGATAGGAGTGACTTCTTCTGCTTGTGGACCTTTTTGGCCTTGGGTAATGTTGAATTTTACCTTTTGGCCTTCGTCCAGAGACTTGTAGCCTGAGCCGACGATATTGCGGAAGTGTACGAATACGTCTGGGCCTGATTCTTGTTGAATGAAGCCAAAGCCTTTTTCTGAGTTAAACCATTTTACGGTACCAGTTGCCATTGTGTATGTCCTAAAAAATAAAAATGAAAAATTGCTGTAAAGAAAAGAGCGGGTAGAGCTGGGGGAATAACGCGAATCACTTATGATAAACAGGACAAGCAATAGACAAGGAACTGCGTAGAGATAAGCAACGGTAAATCACTCAGACTCGGCACATCATAATGGAGGGTCGCGCTCGATGTCAACTGCTCAACTTTCAACCTAGCTTAAATCCCAGCGAAAGCCCTGCGACCGCACTAACGCTCCGAGTCGTGATTGTCGACAGGCGGTCGACCAGGAAATTGCCCGAACTCTTGGCGGCCTGCGTCGCCGCATCCGCGACATGCTCCAGTTGCGCGCCATTGATCGTGATGATGCCGTAATGTTCTCCCGCCAACATCAGCACGACCAAACCGCCGCCGATGAACAGTGCGGTTTTCAGCATTTTCTTCGCAAAATAACCGACCGCCATGCCGATCACGAAGGGGGCGCCGACGTTGCCGAGCAGAAACGGTGCGCTGAAAATGTCGTTAAGGGAAGAAGAGGGAATATCGATCGCTTGTTGAGTCATGAAAAATCAGGTTGGATTGAAAGGCCCGGCAGGAAAAATGCTTCAAAAAACGCCGCTTTCGAAGGCCTTCCGTGCCGCAGGCAAAAGGCATAGTATATAGGAATGCTTCAACACTTTTAACCGGCATTAACAAATGGCGAAGAATACGGCAACATGACAAGGCTTTCGACTGCTGGCTCGCGACGGGAGACTATGCCAGCCGCCCGCCCGGCGAGCTGCACGGGCCTTTTCACACCGATGTCGAGTGCATCGTGCTCGAAATCTCCTACCCGAGCCAGGCCATCGCTTGAGCGAGACCTGCCGGGTGTTTAAAACCCGGCAGGTCTTCGGCCTACATCAGCGGTAAAATTTGCGCGAAAATCTTGCCGTTGGTCGCCAGGATTTGCTTCGGAAACAATCCCGGATTGCCCTTGAAGTCTGTCAGCGTGCCGCCGGCTTCCTGCACGATCAACGCGCCGGCGGCGACATCGTACAGGTTCAGCTCCTGTTCCCAGAACGCATCGACCTGGCCTTCCGCAACGAAGCACAGATCGAGCGCGGCGGAGCAGAAGCGGCGCTGGCCGGTCGTGCGCTGGGCGATACGGCAGAAGCGTTCGAGGTTATTGTCGGTCAAGTAGTTGCGGAGACAAGCGAAGCCGGTCGCGATCATCGCATCGCCGAGTTCGGTTTCGTCCGAGACCGCAATGCGCTCGCCATTCTTGAATGCGCCCTGGCCTTTTTCGGCGATATAGAGATCGTTGAACACCGGCGCGTACACCGCGCCGAGCACAATGTCGCCGTCGATTTCGAGCGCGATGCTGACCGACCAGCCATATTGCCCCTTCTTAAACGAATGCGTGCCGTCGATCGGATCGACGATCCAGCGGCTCGCTTGATCGGCGCTTTGCCCGCTTTCCTCGCCCCAGAAGCCGTATTCGGGGTATTCGCGGGTCAGGGTTTCCTTCAAAAACGCCTCGATCGCGACATCGGCTTCGGTCACGAAATCGCGCGCGGCCTTCTTGTTCACCGCCATGTTTTTGCGGTCATTAAAAAACTTCATGCCGATGGCGCCCGCATCGCGGATCACTTTTTCAAGCGCGGCTTGGGTTACTCTCATTCAGGCGGCCTCGATGACGACAGGATTAGACATAACACGGCAAACTCCCATGCAAATCGTTATTATATCAGTCCGGCACGGGCGCTTTGCCGAAAAAGCCCGTGTCTGATTATTTTATCGGTTGATTTCGCTGAGTTGAGTTGATGCGTGATAACGGCGACCCTAAACCTCTCCCGCCGCAAGTCCGCAAGGGCCGCGGCGCCTTGAGCAATCGCAGCGGGCGCTTCGAAGCCGAAACGCGCGAAGCGTTCGACGACGGCTGGGGCAGTCTCGATGAATTGCCGGCGCGTGTGCCGACCACCTTGAGCGTCGACGCAGCCAAGACCGTGCTCAGCCTGGAAGCAGCCCGAGAAAAGCGGCGCCTAGGAGGGTTCCCGTGGCATAGCTCCGCAGTAAAGGCAGGAGGCTCCTTTCTGCGCTCTTCCGGCAAAGCGAGGACACTGGCGGCAGCCACCACGCCTCCGACACCGCCCACCAAACAAATATTAAACAGATTTATTAGAACAGCCAGGGCATTTTTCGATCTACTAACGCAAAGTTAGTCACTATCGTTCTCATATTTCAACAATTATTGTATAATTGTCGTATGGATAAGCAACTTGCAACAATATTATTTGAATCGCTGGCTTCCGGCGTGCGTCTGGATGTGTTCCGCCTATTGGTTAAACACGCCCCCACCGGACTGGTCGCCGGAGAGATTTCCTCGTTATTGGCCCTGCCACCGACTAATCTGTCGTTTCATCTCAAAGCGATGACACATGCCGGTTTAGTTAGCGTCACCCAAGAAGGCCGTTACCAGCGTTATCGCGCCAATCTGACCGTCATGCAGGATCTGATTGTTTATCTGACCGCCGAATGCTGTGCCGGCCATCCTGAGCAGTGCTTTGAAAGCCAGTCAACATCGGTCTTAAGTGATACTGACACGAATCCTTCACCCTCTGATCAAATAGATTCTTACTTATGAATGTGCTTTTTCTTTGTACCGGCAATTCCTGCCGTTCCATTCTCGGCGAGGCCACCTTCAACCACTTGGCGCCGGAAGGCTGGCGATCCATGAGCGCAGGCAGCAAACCCACGGGGCAAGTCCACCCTCGTTCACTCGCCTTGCTGGCACGAGAAGGTATTGCCACCGAAGGTTATTACAGCAAATCCTGGAATGATCTGCCGGTCACGCCCGATATCGTTCTGAGCGTCTGCGGCAACGCCGCCAACGAAACCTGCCCGGTTTATCTCGGACCGGTGCTGCGCAGCCATTGGGGCGTCGAAGACCCAGCCCATGCCACCGGCAGCGACGAGGAAATCGACGCGGCCTTTATGACCGCCTATCGTATTCTGCGTCATCGCATCGAAACCTTTCTGGCGCTACCGCTCAACGAATTACAAAACGACCACGAACGCCTGAAAGCGGAATTGGACCGCATCGGCAACCTGTTACCTTAAACTTTAAAGAGAAACCTCATGACCAACATTCAAGTATTTGACCCTGCCTTGTGCTGCAGCACCGGCGTTTGCGGCGTGGATGTCGATCAACAATTAGTCGACTTTTCCGCCGATGTCGATTGGGCCAAACAGAACGGTGCCCAGATCGAGCGTTTCAATCTGGCCCAGCAACCTTTGGCCTTCGCCGAAAACACCACCGCAAAAGCCTTTCTGGAGCGTTCCGGCGCCGAAGCGTTGCCCCTGATTCTGGTAGACGGCGAAGTCGCGTTGGCCGGCCGTTACCCCAACCGTAGCGAGCTGGCACGTTGGGCCGGTATTGTCCAGGTGGAAGCAAAGGCGGAATCCAGTTGCTGCAGCGGCAGTAAATGCTGCTAATCACCTTTTAGGACTCTCGCCATGGCTGACATGAAATTTCTCGACCAAGCGCCGCGCTTTTTGTTTTTTACCGGCAAGGGCGGCGTCGGCAAGACTTCGATTGCCTGCGCCACGGCGATACAGTTGGCGGATGCCGGCCGCCGCGTGCTGCTGGTCAGTACCGATCCGGCGTCCAATGTCGGACAAGTGTTTGGCATCACGATCGGCAACCAAATTACGGTGATTCCGGATGTGCCGGGCTTGGCGGCGCTGGAAATTGATCCCCAGGCTGCCGCCCAAGCCTATCGCGACCGTATCGTCGGGCCGGTACGCGGCGTGCTGCCGGAAACGGTGGTAAAAGGCATCGAGGAACAACTGTCCGGTGCCTGCACCACAGAAATCGCGGCGTTTGACGAATTCACCGCGCTGCTGATCGACTCGCCACTGACCGCCGACTACGACCATATCGTGTTCGACACGGCTCCTACCGGTCATACCATTCGCCTGTTGCAACTGCCCGGCGCCTGGAGCGGCTTTCTTGAAGAAGGCAAAGGCGACGCTTCTTGTTTGGGTCCGTTAGCCGGACTGGAAAAACAGCGCGCTCAGTACAAAGCTGCAGTCGAGGCTTTGGCCGACGCGGAGCGGACACGCTTGATTTTGGTGGCCCGCGCTCAGCAGGCGACCTTGCGGGAAGTCGCTCACACCCATGAAGAACTGGCAGCCATTGGGCTGTTGCAGCAGTACCTGATCATCAACGGCATCCTGCCGCGCATCGAAGCGGAAAACGATCCGTTGGCCGCCGCCATTCACGAACGCGAACAATCCGCCCTCCATGCCATCCCGGAGGTGTTGCGAGACCTCCCCTGCGATCACGTCATGCTCAAGCCTTTCAACCTGGTCGGGATCGCGGCGTTACGGCAATTGCTGGCCGATACACCTCCAGAGGCTCATGTGAATCTCGATTCACCGATTGAACTCGATGAACCTGTCTTGTCGGATTTGGTAGATGACATTGCACTGGATGGGCACGGCTTGGTTATGCTGATGGGCAAAGGCGGTGTCGGCAAAACCACGCTGGCAGCTGCCATCGCCGTAGAACTGGCCCAACGCGGACTGCCGGTACTTCTCACCACCTCAGACCCGGCGGCGCATTTGAGCGAAACCTTGAACGGCACCGTGGACAATCTGACGGTCAGCCGGATCGATCCGCGCGTCGAAACCGAACGCTACCGGCAACATATTTTGGAGACCAAAGGCGCAAAGCTGGATGCTCAGGGCCGAGCCCTGTTGGAAGAAGACCTACGCTCCCCTTGCACCGAGGAAATTGCCGTATTCCAGGCTTTCTCACAGATCATCCGCGAGGCGGGCAAAAAATTTGTGGTGATGGACACGGCGCCGACCGGTCATACCTTGCTGTTACTCGATGCGACAGGAGCCTATCATCGTGAAATTAGCCGGCAGATGGGCGGCACGGGCTTGCACTACACCACGCCGTTGATGCGGCTGCAAGATCAGAAACTGACCAAGGTTCTGATCATTACCCTGGCGGAAACAACACCGGTCCTGGAAGCGGCCAGCCTCAAGGAAGACCTCAAACGAGCCGGCATAGAGCCATGGGCCTGGATCATTAACAATAGTATCGCGGCGACGTCGGCCACATCGTCTTTGCTGCGGCATAGAGCCGCGAATGAACTTCGTGAAATTAACGTCGTGGCCAGTGATCATGCGCAACGCTATGCGGTGGTTCCGCTGTTGAGAGAAGAGCCGGTAGGCGTGGAACGCCTTCGCATGCTCATCCATCCACAGGCTTAGGATACTGTTTTGCGCAGGGTGGTGTATGGGGCGCCGCGTTTGGAACGGGTATGCTCACTGCGCTGCTTTCCTCTGTCATGAACAACATGCCGACGGTTCTGGTGGGAGCGCTTTCCATTGATGCAACTCATGCAGTGGGCATGGTAAAGGACGCGATGATTTACGCCAACGTAATCGGCTGCAACCTGGGGCCGAAGATTATCCCCATCGGTTCGCTAGCAACTTTGCTTTGGCTGCATGTATTTGCGCGCAAAGGCGTGATGATCACTTGGGGTTATTACTTCAAGGAGGGTGTTGTTCTCACTGTCCCTGTACTGGGTATTACATTAGCGACGCTCGCTCTACGTCCGAGTCTCATAGGATGAGACGGACATGTACCGATGAACAGATTTGATCTCCCTACGAAGTTCGTCGAAGGGTGATTACGGATTGTTCACGGAACGGTACAAATAACCTGTGCCACCACCGCACCGATATTGCTCTTTAATGTCGGCATAACGCCGATGACTTGGGGGCTAGCGCCTTCACCGCCCTTTTGATCAGCCGCTTGCTCTACGGGGGGAGAAAAGGGGATCACTGACGGGCTGGTTGGAGTAAAACCGTCGTTTTGGCCTTGCCATTGCGAGCCTAATAACCGTTGTTCCCACAATCATAGAAAATGACTACAGACAGTAAAAAAATCATGAGTGATCTAGAAGCCGCCAAAGCTAAAGCCGCGATGGCCTACAATGCCGCCGCCGATCACTTCGATCATCCGGTTAGTTCCTTCTGGCATCGCTTCGGTCAGCGGACCGTCGAACGAATCAATTTGCGACCGGGTGAACGCGTGCTGGATGTTTGTTCCGGTAGTGGTGGATCAGCATTGCCAGCGGCGGAAAGGGTCGGTGTGGACGGACATGTCATTGCTGCCGACCTTGCCGAGCGCCTGATTGACTTGGCCAGAGCCAAAGCGGAAGCGAGAAGCTTGCAAAACATCGAGTTCCGCGTCGGCGACATGTTGGCTCTGGGCTATCCCGATGACAGCTTCGATGCCGTTGTCTGCGTTTTCGGTATTTTCTTTGTGCCGGACATGACCGAAGCAGTCAGGGAGTTATGGCGCATGGTGAAGCCCGGCGGGCGGCTGGCGATTACCACGTGGGGGCCGAACTTGTTCGAGCCGGCCAACGGCGCTTTCTGGGACGCCATCCATAATGAGTGTCCCGATTTGAACCGGGGTTTCAATCCTTGGGATCGAATATCAGAACCGGACGGTCTCAGCGCAATGCTTGCGGAGGCCAATGTGAAAACCGTCGACATCCTCGCCGAAACCGGAACGCATCCATTGAATATGCCCGATGACTGGTGGAAGATAGCCATGGGCAGCGGCTATCGGGGAACGCTTGAGCAACTGAATACGGATACCTTGGAACGTGTGCGCCGGACAAATCTGTCACGTCTTGTTGAAGAAAAGGTGAATGCAATCGAGACGAACGTCATTTACGCGGTAGCAACGAAATAAAAATAAGCAAGCACTTATGCCAAATACCGTCTGCTTGGATTAACGATAAATATAAAAAGGCGATGCCAATGAACCCAAGAGTGCTTGAGCAGTACCTGCATGAACAGATACCGCTCTCACAGGCCATGCAAATCAGGGTCATCGAAGCGGAGGAGGAAAGGGTGATTCTGAGCGCCCCTTTGGCGCCCAACATCAATCACACCGAATCCGTATTCGGCGGCAGCGCCTCAGCCGTAGCGATTCTTGCAGCATGGTCAATCATACATGTCCGCCTGAAGAGCGATGGCATCGCTAGCAGCATCGTGATCCAGAGCAATAGCATGAGCTATGAGCGGCCAATCTACGGCACGTTTACCGCGTGCTCGTTTATTACTCAGCCAGAAGCTTGGGAGGTTTTCCTGCGCACCCTCTTGCGCAGAGGCCGTGCTAGAATTTCGGTGTCCTCCGTCCTTGAGTACGAGAACCAGTCAGTGGGCAAGTTTGCAGGGAATTTCGTGGCAATCGGCACAAACCCAACCATGCTCTAACTCAGAGAGCAATCAAAAAATAATTGAGACTCCTCTCACCAGCTTGTTGTGTAACTTTTTTGATTCCGATGCTGAACGACGAGGAACTCGAAAAAATATTGACAGAGAGCCGTAAGGCTGGCGCGGTCTATGCGGGTTATGTGCTGCTGCGCCTGCCGCTGGAACTGCACGATCTGTTTGCAGAGTGGCTGCGCACGCATGAACCGTTGAAGGCCGAGCGCGTGCTGCAGCGGATATTCGAGGCGCGCGGAGGCAAGGCCTACGATTCGGCCTTCGGCGCGCGCATGACCGGCACCGGAGCCTACGCCGATCTGCTCGGCCAGCGCTTTAAGCTGGCCTATAAACGGCTGGTATTTCCCGGCGCGTCCGATTTCAATCTGAGCCTGTTCCGGCCGCCGGTGGGCGGCCAGATGGACCTGTTCTGGTGAGCCGGCCTATTTTTTTTGCGCGAAAAAGGCCTGAACCGCCGCATCCCGGCCTTCCGCGACCTGCTTCACGCAAGGCCGGCTTTCGAGGCGCTTGAAATAATCCGCCACGCCCGGCACATGGGCTGCGACCAGATCCTCGCCATAAATTTTTTGCGTCGCAATCGCAATGATGCCCAGATGCAGCCAGGCGACGATGTCGGCCGCGCCGAAATTGGCGCCGATCGCATAAGGTGTAAAACTCGACAGACGCCCCAGGCCTTGCAGGCCCGCCTCGACTTTTTTCCTGACTTCGTCCTTGGTTTCGGCCGACACCGACGCGCCGAAAAATACTTCCGGATAAAGCCTGCGGGCGATCAGTTCGATATTCAATTCCAGATGCTGGATGAACTCCCTGCATTTGGCGCGTTCGAAGGCATCGGCCGGATACAAAGGATGCTCGGGAAAGGCATCTTCGAGATATTCGAGAATCGCCTGCGATTCGGACAGATAACCCTGTTGGGTCTTGATGAATGGAATCTTGCCCAGCGGCGAGCGCTTTAACACCGCCGCATCCTGGGACGGCGCCAACAGTTCTTCGTTGAAAGGAATGCCTTTTTCGAGCAGGGCCAGTTTGGTCTTGTTGTAATAGTTGCTGAGTGCAAAGCCGTATAAGGTAATCATGTTTCGATCTCCAGGTTGATGACTGCATTGAAGTAGACTGACCGGTCAGTCGTTTGCAATAATACAGACCGGTCGGTATAGTTGCAAATTATTTTGTAACGTTTGAGCTATGACCAGCACTCTCAAAGAACGCATCCTGCAGGCTGCGTCCGAACTTTTTTACCGCCAGGGCATCCGTGCGACCGGCATCGATGCGATCGTGAAGGCGGCGGGCACCACCAAAATGAGCCTGTACCACTATTTCCCTTCCAAACACGATCTGGTGCTGGCGCATTTGCAAAAAAGCGCCGAGGTAATGCGCGAGCGGATCATGACCGGCATCGCGGAACGCGCATCCCTGCCGAAAGACCGCTTGCTGGCCGTTTTCGATGTTTTTGGGGAGTTGTTGATGCTGGACGGCTTTCGCGGCTGTCCGTTCATCAATGCAGCAACTGAAGCGTCCGCCGATGAAGAGGCCTTCAAACAGGCCTCCGCCGATTTTTATGACCAATTCCGCCAGTGCCTCGTCGAATTGGCGGCGGCGGCAGAGGCAAGGCAGCCCGACTTGCTGGCCCGGCAATTGAGCCTGCTGATTTCCGGCGCGATCATCGCCGAACAGATGCAGCGCGATTCTGGGGCGATGACGGCGGCGCGCCAGGCGGCCGAAATCCTGGTCGGCCAGGCCTGTGCATCTTCGGCGCCTTGAGGGTTGTCGGAAGCTTTGTCCAGCAGGTTAACTTGCTTTAAATGTAACGCACTATGAGCGTTAGAGTCAATCGCGCTTATTGAGGTCTTCGTCTCCCTGGAGTCAGCATCATGTATCGATCCATTGGTTTGCCACTGTCCTTCTTCCTGTTACTGTTCGCGCTTGGCAGCGCGGCATCGGCTAGCGATGCCGCCTTCGATCCGGGTAAACTGCCGCGCGAAGGCCGCGTGTTTGACGATTTTACGCCGGAAGGCTGGATGGTGGCGGACCGGGCCGATGGCGACTTGAATGGCGACGGGGTCGCCGATAGGGCGGAGGTTTTGGTGCAAAAACCTGCTGCGCCGGATGCGCTTGCGGAGAGTCAGCGCGTCCTGCTGGTACTGGTTAGCGGCGAGAAAGGAAAGTTTTTGCCGGGCGGCAGTCAGGCGAATCTTCTCGTCTGTGTCACCTGCGGCGGCGTCAAGGAAAGCGCCGGCGTCGAAATCAAGAAAGGCATCCTGATCGTGAGCCAGTTGACCGGTTCCAGAGAGTTTGAAGACCAAACCTGGCGCTTTCGTTACGATGCAAAATCCCGCCGCTTCGTGCTGATCGGGGAGGATGTCAGGTATGGCGACGGCGCCGTGGGAACCGGCTATAAAGAAAGTTTCAATTTTTTGACCGGGATCAAAATCAGCGAAAGTTACCGGTTTGACCCAAAACGCGGCCGGGAAATCACGACCGCTCCAAAGCGGGACAAGATTCCGAAACAAGCGCGCTTTTTGGAGGAGGTCGTTAGCGAATAGCCGGACATGCCGGCCGCAATCGAGGAGCTTACGGCAAATACACGCTCCAGCTCATCCCGCCCAGGGTCTTGCTCGGCACGCCTTCCAGCTTGCCGCCCAACAGCTCGATCAAGTCGTTCACGACCGCCATGCCGATGCCATGTCCGTGAATGTTCTCGTCGGCCCTGACGCCGCGTTTCAATATTTCGCTGAGCTTTTGCTGCGGAATGCCGGGGCCGTCGTCTTCGATCAACAGGAATACGCCGTAATTGCGGCGGTTTTTACGCTGGTTCAGCACGACATTGACCCGGACCGTTTTCCGGCACCATTTGCTGGCATTGTCGAGCAGATTGCCGATGATTTCGTAGAGGTCGCCTTCCTCGTAATACACCGGGCTCGACTCCGGCATATTCAGGTCGAAAACGATGCCCTTGTCCAGATGCACCTTGGCCAGCGAGGCGGCCGTTTTGCGGATGATCTCGGTCACGTCGGAGGTGCCGACGGTCTTGGTCTCGCCTTTCGCGGCCGCGCGCTGCAGCTGGTACTCGATGATCTTGTCCATGTGGGTCAGCTGTTCGATCACGGCGTCCTGATTGCCTTGAAAGGACTGCGCGCAGCCGTGCAGGATCGCCAGCGGCGTCTTCAGGCTGTGCGCGAGATCGGCCAGCGTATTGCGGTAGCGCTCCAGGTGCGCGCGCTCGCTGTTGATGAAGGCGTTCAGATTGCTCGCGAGCCCCTGCAGTTCGGTCGCATAATAATGATCCAGGCGCAGGCGCTTGCCTTTTTCGATCGCCTCCAGGTCCCTGACGATTCGGCGCAGCGGCTTCAAGCTCCAGCGCAGCAGCGAAAACTGGATCAAGAGCAGCACCACGCCGATCACCAGCAGCCACGCCCTCAAGGTCACAGTAAAGCGCTTCACCTGCTGCGCGACAAAATCGCCGTCTTCGACGACGGTAAACATGTATTCGCGCTCGATGCCGGCCACATTCTGCCAAATGACTCGGTAATGAAACGCATAGCGGTTGCGTTTTTCCAGGGTGAACGCCGATTCGCCCGGCGCTATCTCGGGGAGGGGCGGCGGGTCGAGGCCGATCGCGGAAGGCGAACTCCAGACCAGTTTTTTATTGCTTTGCTGGATGAAGCCATAGAGGCCCGAACCCGGATTGGTGAAGCGCGGATCGTTCAGGTTCGGCGAAACCGATAATTCGCCGTTATCCTTCAGTTCCGCGGAAGATAATAAGGAGTACACCTGGATCCGCAAGCGTTCCTTCAAGGCTTCCTCGGCACTTTCGCGAAAGCCTTGCTCAAGCACCACGGCGACCAGCGCGAAAAAGGCCACCAGCACCAGGCCTTCGGAGGTCAGCAGTCTAAAGCTTAGGGATTTGGTGCGCGTCGCGTTCTTCATTGGTTGTTGTTGTCGTCGGTCTTGTTGAGCGCAATTAAAGTCACGGATTTTTCTGGCGTGCGCTGCGGAACCAGCCAGGAGTCGGCCTGTCACATCTGAGCTATGAAATCGCCTATTCTAATCAAAACCGCCTTGTCACGCTTACTCCTAATCAGGCAGGCAGGTAAAAGAGTCGTCTTCGAGGGTCTCGCCGGTCGCCCGCTTATGTTATAATATAACATTGCATTCCATTAAAACGCCTCATGCAGATCAATCAAATTGCTATTTATCCGTCTGTTATCGCCTGTTTGTTGGGAGCGGGTCTGCCGATCGCCACGCTGCACGCGGAAGAACCCGAAGGGATACTGGATGAAGTCGTCGTCACCGCGCCTTCAGAACAGACGCAGGCGGGCCCTGTCCAGCCGGTTAAGGTATTGAGCGATGAGGAATTGCGGATGAAAACCGGACACAGCATCGGCGAGACGCTGAAGGACGAATTGGGCATCAGCAGCCAGTCTTTCGGGCCCGGCGTCGGCACCCCGGTGATCCGGGGGCAGGCAGGCCCCAGGGTGCGGGTATTGAGCAACGGCATCGGCAGCAACGATGCGTCGGCATTCAGCCCGGACCACGCGGTCAGCGTCGAGCCGCTGCTGGCCGAAAGCATCGAAGTGCTGCGCGGCCCCGCCACCCTGATGTACGGCAGCGGCGTGATCGGCGGCGTGGTCAACGTGATCGACAACCGGATTCCGGGGCGAATGCCGGACAAGCCGATCGGCGGCGCGCTCGAACAGCGCTTCGATTCGACCAGCGACGAAACCAGTACCGCGATGAAGATCGACGGCGGCCGGGACCATGTCGCCTACCATCTGGACGGTTTCTACCGGCACCGCGACGATCTCTCCATCGGCGGCAGCGCGATCGATACGGCCAAGGCCTCGATCACCGATCCCTCTTTAGCGATCGTCGACAATCCGGACGGGCATTTGAACAACACCGGCGCGGAGGCGATCAGCGGTTCGGCCGGCTTGTCCTGGATCGGCGAGCCGGGTTTCGCGGGCGCTTCGATCAATCATCTCGAAAACAATTACGGCATCGCGCCGGACGGCACCGGCGAGGAAAACGTGCGCATCGCGCTCAGGCAGGATAAATACGACTTTAAAGGCGAACTGCGCGATCCGTTCCGCTTCGCGAAAAGCCTGCGCGCCCGCCTGGGCTACACCGACTATCAACACACCGAAATCGCGAACGGCGAACCCGGGGCGTTTTTCACCAATCAATCCTACGAAAGCCGGCTCGAAATGGACCATCAGGACCTCGGCCCGTTGCGCGGCACGGTCGGCTTTCAGGCCCAGGCCAGCGATTTCAACGCGATTGAAAAACTGACCGGCGCGCCGATCGTGCCGCATTCCTTGATCAACAGCTACAGCGTGTTCGCGGTCGAAGCGTTCGACGTGGGTCCTGTGACCTACCGGTTCGGCACCCGCATCGACCAAACCGGCATTCGGCCGGACGCCATGCAGGGGTTCGACTACACCCCGGTCAGCGCTTCGGCTTCCGCAGATTGGAAAATCGACGGCAAGAACAGTTTGAACCTCGCGCTGACCCGGTCGTCGCGGGCGCCGCAAGTGCAGGAGCTCTTGGTTGACGGCTTCCACGACGCGACCCGCAGCTTCGAGCGCGGCAATCTGAACTTACAGGAAGAAACCTCCTACAATCTCGATCTGGGCTACCGCTTCAAATCGGACTGGCTGCGCGCCGAGTTAGATCTGTTCCACAACTGGGCCGGCGACTATATCTATCAACAACGCAGCGGCGAATTCGTCGATGAAGACGGCAATCCTTGTGTCACCGACTGCGTGCCCGTATTGGTCAGCAGCCAGCAGGACGCGATCTTCAAAGGCTATGAAGCGAAGCTGATTTTTCCGGTGATGGAGAACCGTCATGGCCTGTTGGACCTGACGTTGTTCAGCGACTACACGCGCGGCGAATTCGCAAACGGCAGCGATGTGCCGCGCATGCCGCCGCTGCGCTACGGCTTGCAGCTCGATTATATGCAGGACAAATTGTCGAGCTATCTGCGCTTCACCCGTGCCGACGACCAGCCGCATGCCGGCGACTTCGAAACCTCCACCGCCGGTTATTTTTTGCTGAACGTCGGCGTCAACTACCAACTGAAAGCCTACAAGGACGCCAAGCTGATGCTGTTTGCGAAGGGCAACAACCTGCTCGATCAAAACATCCGCAATTCGACGTCCTACCTCAGGAACTTTGCTCCGGAAGCCGGAAGAGGCGCGGAGATCGGGTTTAGAGTAAATTATTAATGCGGCCGCTGTAACTGGCTTATTGTATGATCCTAGGCGTGTTCTTTACATGAAATCACATAAGCCGAGCGTGGCTGAAGAGGAGGCAACTATGAATGAAACCAATGAAGACCTGCTGAAGGCATACTTGCAAAACGTTGCAAGTTTACTCATCGATATTGAAAGCTGGTCAGTTCACCGCCGACTAAGCATTGCCCGAGAGCCTCTAGAAATCAGTGAGGAAGACTACGGCACTTACCAAACTGAAAAAATGACGTTAACCGACGATGGGCGCACTATCGCCGAGATTGTCCCTATGGGCTGTTCCATCGTGGGATCCTATGGCCGAGTAGATTTAATTGGCATGATAAACAGGGAGGTCATCAGTTATATGAAAAAAGGCGGTCCCTATATAACGCAAAGCGAATTGGTTGACGGTGTGATGACGGAAGTTCGAAAAAAATATTTTTACAGGGACATAAACGAAACCGGTTGGTATTGGATAGAAAGTACCCGACTGGGGCGAGCAAAGAAGTTTGACGAGGCGCTGTTTTTTGATTTGCTCGCCGCGGTGTCCGATTATGAGCGTACCTGACGCCATTGCTGAAATCTGGCGTACCTATCAGGTTACGCTGGATTGTTTGGAAGTCGCATTACTGGAAAAGAAGCGAGGACGCATTGATTCTCTACAGGGCACCGGCTTTATGGATATGCCCATTGATGTCGTCAGGCGAGATATACAAACCAGTCGGGACGTTGTGAATGATCATGCCATTCTTTCGATGTGGACGGTATTTGAGAGAGAAATGGTTGCCGTTTTGGAGTCTGAAAGCCGCAAAATGCTTGATACGTCGTCGTCTGCATTTAACCAAGCGGTATGCCGAAAAGTTGAAGCCGGCATAGAGTATTGGCGCGTGAGCGAGATGATTGATCTCTTCAAGCCGCTGCTCGCGATCGAGCTCATCGGATATATGAAGCAAATCAAGCGCTACCGTGATTGGGTGGCGCATAAAAACCCCAAGAAAGCTTCGCCCGCCAAAGTCACGCCAGAATTTACCTATGAAGTCCTCGTGCTGGCCCTTGAGCAAATGGGAGCCGTCTCTCAAGCAATTGCTGGGTAGAACTACTACATCAATCTCTAAACCGGCAGCACAGGGATTCCAAATCCGATGACAAACAAGACATCGGCGGAGGAATCTGGGACAATGTCGGGGCAATCTAATTCGTAGTAATACCGACCCCAATGACAAATAATAATGACCTGATTGCCCGCGTCTTCCGCCAGGAAGTGCTGGCGATGTCCGCCTACCATGTTGCCGATGCCGAGGGCTTGATCAAGCTGGATGCGATGGAAAATCCGTACGAATGGCCCGAAGACATCAAGACGAGCTGGCTCGAAAGCCTGCGCGCCTGCCCGCTGAACCGTTATCCCGATCCCGGCGCACGGAGTCTGTCCGCGACGATCAACCGACTAAACGGCCTTGATGAAAACGCCGCGCTGCTGCTCGGCAACGGCTCCGATGAAATCATCCAGCTGCTGCTGATGGCGCTGCCGCAAGGCTCGTCGGTGTTGTCGCCGGAGCCGGGCTTCGTGATGTACAAGCAGCTCAGCCATTGCCTGGGCTTGAATTACATCGGCGTGCCTTTGCAGGCGGAGGACTTTGCGCTCGATTTGCCGGCGATGCTGAGTGCGATCGAGCGGCACCAGCCGAAGCTGATCTTTCTGGCTTACCCGAACAATCCGACCGGCAATCTGTTCGATCAGGACGCGATCGATGCGATCATCGAACAGGCTCCAGGACTGGTCGTGATCGACGAAGCCTATGAGCCGTTCGCGGAAGCGAGCTATCTCGGCAGGCTCGGCCGCCATCAAAATCTGTTGGTGATGCGCACGGTATCCAAGCTGGGCCTGGCCGGTTTGCGGCTCGGCTATCTGTGCGGCAGCCCCGAGCTGATCGGGCAACTGGACAAAATCCGCCTGCCCTACAACATCAATGTGCTGACCCAGGCCAGCGCCGAATTCGCCTTGAACCATAAAGCCCTGTTCGACCAGCAGACCCGATTGATCCGTGCCGAGCGCGCGCGCGTCTTCGCCGAGCTGAATGCGATGGCAGGCATCGCAGCCTACCCGAGCGCGGCCAACTTCATCCTGTTCAGAACGCCGTCAGGCCGAGCCAACGCGCTATTTGCCTCCCTCAAACAGCAGGGCGTCCTGATCAAGAATCTGAGTCCGCAAGGCGGCGTTTTGGCCGATTGTTTGCGCGTCACGATCGGCAAGCCCGATGAAAACGCCGCGTTTCTTTCGGCATTGACTCAAAGCCTTAACGCCAACTCTTGAAGGTTCAGGCGGTCAGTGGCAAACCGGCATCGCTGACCGCCCCGATTTTCGATTTGACTGATCGCCGCCTTTTTTGTCATCTCTCGGTAAACAAATCTATTAAGCACTTCAAATCGAATAGGTTCTAGTGGTATATTGCGCCAGATAACGCGTTAATTACGACACAGACCTGAACAGGAGAGTTAGATAATGAATAACCAAGGCGTCGATAAGTCAAAACGCCAGTTTTTAACCTCGGCATTGACCGTAGTGGGGGCGGTCGGTGTGGGTTATTTAGCTGTACCCTTTCTTGCGCAGATGCAGCCGAGCGTGAAGGCGATGGCTGCCGGGGCGCCGGTCGAGGTTGACATCAGTAAAATAGAGCCGGGCCAATTGATCCGCGTCGCTTGGCGCGGCAAGCCGGTATGGATTTTGATGCGAACGCCGGAGGTGCTGGCGACGCTCAAAACGCTCGATAACGAGCTGCGCGACCCTTTGTCCGAGGAGTCGATTCAACCCGAGTACAGCAAAAATCTCTATCGCTCCATCAAGCCCGAGCTCTTCGTGGCGATCGGCATCTGCACCCACTTAGGTTGTTCGCCCACCTTCCGTCCTGAATTGGCGCCAGCCGATCTCGGCGACAAATGGAAGGGCGGTTTCTTCTGTCCGTGTCATGGTTCCTGGTTTGATTTGGCCGGCCGCGTCTATCGCGGCGTTCCCGCGCCGACCAATCTCGAAATTCCGCCTTATCGTTACGTGACTGAAAACCAACTGATCATCGGCGAAACCAGCCAAGGGGCAAGCGCATGAAACCTTCACGTCTGACTCAGTGCGGCGACTGGATACTCGATCGGTTTCCGCTTTCCAAGTTATGGAACGAACACATGGCGCATTACTATGCGCCGAAAAATTTCAACTTCTGGTATTTTTTCGGGTCGCTGGCGCTTCTGGTGCTGGTCAATCAGATCATTACCGGCATTTTGCTGACGATGAACTACAAGCCGGACGCCAAGCTCGCGTTCGATTCGGTCGAATACATCATGCGCGAGGTCAACTGGGGTTGGCTGATCCGCTACATGCACTCGACCGGCGCCTCGGCGTTTTTCATCGTGGTCTATCTGCACATGTTTCGCGGCCTGATGTACGGCTCCTTCAAGCATCCGCGCGAGCTGATCTGGATCTTCGGTATGTGTATCTTCGTGGCGTTGATGGCCGAAGCGTTCATGGGTTACCTGTTGCCTTGGGGGCAGATGTCCTACTGGGGCGCGCAGGTGATCATTTCGTTGTTCAGCGCGATTCCGGTGATCGGCGACGATTTGTCGCTGTGGATTCGCGGCGATTACGTGATCTCCGACGCGACGCTGAATCGCTTCTTCGCCTTCCATGTGATCGCGGTGCCGCTGGTGTTGGTGATGCTGGTGTTCCTGCACATCGTCGCGCTGCATGAAGTCGGCTCGAACAATCCCGATGGCGTCGAGATCAAGAAACAGAAAGACGCCAACGGCATTCCGCTCGACGGCATTCCGTTCCATCCTTACTACACGGTCAAGGACATCGTCGGCGTCGCAGTGTTTCTGATCTTTTTCTCGGTCGTGATCTTCTACATGCCGGAAATGCACGGTTTCTTCCTGGAGCACGCGAATTTCATTCCGGCCGACCCGATGACGACTCCGGAGCATATCGCGCCGGTCTGGTATTTCACGCCGTTCTATTCTGTCCTGCGCGCGATTCCGGATAAATTCGCCGGCGTTATCGGCATGGGCGGCGCGATCGTCGTGCTGTTTTTCCTGCCTTGGCTCGACCGCGGCCTGGTCAAATCAGTGCGCTACCGCGGCGGCATCTATAAGAAAGCCTTGTTCCTGTTCGTGGTCAGCTTTCTGGTCCTCGGCTATTTGGGCACGCAACCGCCGACCCCGGTCTCGACCATCATGGCCAGGGTCTGCACCGCGATCTATTTCGGCTTCTTCCTGTTGATGCCGATCTATACGCGCTGGGAAAAACTGAAGCCGGTGCCGACACGGGTCACCGAGCAGCCTACCCTGGAAGATCGCCTGCGTGACGCGAAGAAAGTCTACAATGAGGTCACCATTGTGTTGCCGGGCACGCCTGAGCAGGCGGCATCGCTGCTGAGCAAATGCACCTTTTTCAGAAGAAGACCGAATCCTGAAGGCATCCGCAAGGCCGCCAAACGTTTTGCCAAAACCCTCAAAACGAGCCTCGATTGATATGAAAAGAATAATAACAACATTACTGCTGTTTTGTGCACTGTCGGTTAACGGGTATGCATCGGAGGGTGTCGAATTGCAATCGGCCGACATCGATTTGTCCAATAAGGAGTCTTTGCAGCGAGGCGCTAAAAATTTTGTAACCTACTGCCTCGGCTGTCATTCGATCAAATACATGCGTTACAAGCGTCTGGCGCAGGATTTCGGCATGGACGAGAAGAAGCTGTTGACCCAGATCGCGCCGCAAAATGCAGGCATTTACGATCAAATGTTCACCGCGATGAACGGCCATGACGCGGAAAAATGGTTCGGCATCCAGCCGCCCGATCTGTCGGTGATCTCCCGATCTCGCGGCAAGGATTGGCTGTACAGCTATTTGAAGGGTTTCTATGTCGATCATAGCAAGCCACTGGGCGTCAACAACACGGTCTATCCCGATGTCGGCATGCCGAACGTGCTGTGGCAGTTGCAAGGACAGCAGGAAGCGGTCGTGAAGATGGTCGAGGGCAAGCAGATCGTCGAAGGTCTGACACTGGCCAAGCCCGGCACCCTGTCCGAAAAAGAGTTTGACGCTCAGGTGACCGATCTTGTAAATTTCTTGGTGTATGTCGGGGAACCGATGCAGCTCGAAAGAGTCAGTCTCGGGAAATATGTATTGCTTTTCCTGTTCATGTTCTTAGGTATAGCTTATCTGCTCAAGAAAGAGTATTGGAAGGACGTGCATTAAACGATCGGCTCTGCGTAGAGCCGATTACATAACTTGGGCGATTCGGTTTGCGGATCGCCCAAATCTGTTTGTCTGAATGTTATAATGCCTCGTTTCAGCGTTTTGCACGTTCTAAAGAGGTTGTTAATTAGTGACCAATTTATTTAACAATAAATCTGTGATGACCCTATTCTCTTCTCCCACATGCGCAATGAGCCATTCCGTTCGCTTTGTATTGCACGAGAAAGCGATCCTCGCAGACATCGAGTATTATGATCCGAACAATCCGCCCGAGGATTTGCTCGAACTGAATCCGACCGGCATATCGCCGACCCTGGTCGAGCGCGATCTGGTGCTTTACGATTCCCGGATCATCATGGAATATCTGGACGAGCGTTTCCCGCATCCGCCTTTGCACCAGATGGACCCGGTGTCGCGAGCGAATGCCAGGATGCTGATCAAGCGTATCGATCAGGACTGGTATCAATTGCTCGATGAGATTTTGTTCTCCGGCGAGAAAAAGTCCGCCCGCGCGAAGAAAATGCTCAAGGAAAGCCTGCTGTCGTCCGCGCCGATTTTTGCGGCCCGGCCGTTTTTCATGAGCGACGAGTTTTCGCTGATCGACTGCGCGCTGGCGCCGTTATTGTGGCGTTTGCCGATGCTGGGTATCGATGTCTCGACCCCGAACGAAGCGATCACCCAATATGCCGAACGCATCTTCAGGCGGCCCGCCTTTAGGCGCAGCCTGAGCGATGCCGAAAAAGACATGGCGCAGTTGCCGAAATGACCCCGCTGAAGCCCTATTTGATCCGCTCGATTTACGAGTGGATCGCCGACAACGATCTGACGCCGTACCTTCTGGTCAATGCCGAACATCCCGCCGCGCTCGTGCCGCGCGAATTTGTCGAGGACGGCAGGATCGTTTTGAACCTGCGTCCGGCGGCGGTTGAGGCGCTGTCGCTCGGCAACGAGGAGATCGAATTCAACGCGCGCTTCGGCGGCGTCGCCCGGCATATTTTTGTGCCGATCCGCGCGGTTCTCGCGATTTACGCGAAAGAAAACGGCCAAGGCATGGTCTTCGATCCGGCAGATGAGGTCGAGGATGATACGCCGCCTGAAGCGCCGGATACCAAGCCGCCAGCAGGCAGGCCGCAGTTGAAGGTCGTTAAATAAGGCGATTTTTTAGCAAGAGCATCGCGTCAATCGTTCGTTGGCTGAGCGGAGCCGAAGCCAACGGCAAAAAATCTCAAATCGGATGTACTTATTTTCGTAAATTGGCTAAGGTGAAGATAAGCGATTGAAATTTCTGGCTTGGAATTTCTAAAAAAATCTGTTACAATTTCGCTTCTATTTCTCCAGTTGATATAGTCTGTATGGGGGGTTAGCTCAGTTGGTAGAGCAGTGGACTCTTAATCCATAGGTCCAGGGTTCGAGTCCCTGACCCCCCACCATTCATTCCCGGCATGGCGCTCAAGTTGCCTGCCGTCGCTTTATCCGCATTGTCTTAGTTGAGGCGGATTTCCTAAGATTTCAAAGGCATGCTTCAACTAGCGTCAGGGCTCGTTCTTGCGATCAATGCCGCTCATTTTTAAATGCATTAGAGTCATTCTTGTCATGAATCTATCTACCCCCCGGCAAATTTTTCGCATCGCGTTGGCTTTGTTGCTGACCCTCTCGCTGACCGGCTGTATTTACTGGTGGCGCGCCTATCAGACCTATGTGCAAATGAGTGAATTCGACCTCTATTTCAAAGTCGCGGTCGCCGACGATTTCACCTTGCAGTTCAAGAAGCCGATCATGTACAGCGAGGATTTTGTCTCGCTGGCCAAACTGCGCGCCAGCGAGGAAAAGGCGACGCCGAGCGGCAAACGCTGGCGCTACTGGTTCCGTAAGGTCGATAACAAAGGCAAGCTGATCACGCCGACAATCGAGTTCTATTCCGATTTAAATTTCAACAAGCAAGACCGGATCACGGCCTGGTCGTTCTCCTCCCTTTTTCTCGAAATCGCCCCGCCGAAATTTCTCGAAGTCTCCCTGCGTTCGATAGGCGGTGCGGATATCAATGAGGAAAAAATGCAGTTGAAGGCCGACACCTCGCGCATTGGCAAGATCACGGCGGAACTGCCGCGCAAGGACAAGGTCGTCGAGAAGCTGGGCGAACCCTTGCGCATCGACAAGGACAAGGATCAGGAGGTCTACGTGTACCATTTCAAGCTGGCCACGCACGGTATCGAGGAAGGTTACGAAGACCGTGAGCTGACGGAGATCAACCTCAGCTTCGATAATAAAACACAGGAATTGACCCGGATGTCGGGCCGCTTTGCCGGGCTCAAAATCTCGATCAACTACGGGAATCTGGTCAAGAAGACGCCCAATCAATCCCTGGTGGCAAATTAGCGGGCGGTTGTAGGTATTTGTACTGATTGTGCCGGGGTGCGACATAATAAACAATGGTAAAAAGTATCGGCAAAGATTTACAATACAATAAGGCTTATCGGTTCGTGCTTCGGCCGGAATGTTCCTGCAGAGGCGCATTAAGGTGAAAAGCAAGGTTGCCGAGGCTTTATTCAGCAATAATCAGGAGAGGTAAATCATCATGCAAATTCCGTTACAGATCATTTTTCGAGGCATTGAACCGTCAGAGGCGGTTGAAGCGAGGATTCGAGAAAAAGTTGCCAAGCTCGAAAGATTTCATTCCCACATGATGAGTTGCAGGGTCGCGGTGGAGGCTGGACATCAGCATCATCATCAAGGTAATCTGTATCATATTCGCATCGACATCACTACACCGGGTAAAGAAATCGTGATCAGCCGTGAACATCACGATAATCAGGCCCACGAAGACGTGTATGTGGCCATCCGCGATGCGTTCAATGCCGCGGCAAGACAGCTCGAGGATTATGTCCGCGTGCAGCGCGGCGAGGTTAAAACCCATTCAGCGCCGGTGGCAGAGTGAATGGCAAATCGCATTCATCCGCGCCGACAAGCAAAAGAAGGCTTGAGTTGATTGCGTGAGCTCAAGGGGGAGGAGTCAAAGCCCTCCTTCTTGCTGGGCCGAGGAGTCTGTTTGCGTTTTTTTGAGCATAAAAAAACCCGCTAAGTCGTTAAACCTAGCGGGTTTTTGGGTTCTTTGCGCGGCTCTGAACCAAAATTTGGTACCGAGGGTCGGAATCGAACCGACACGATGTCACCATCACCGGATTTTGAATCCGGCGCGTCTACCAGTTCCGCCACCCCGGCAAAGAAGTTGCTATTATACGGAAATAAATTACAAAGTGGCAAGTATTTTTTTTAAAATAGGCCATCACCCCAATAGATGACCTGGCGTTCATGAAGACAAGCGATTTCTTTTACCACCTCCCCGAAAACCTGATTGCTCAACACCCCCTGCCCGAACGGCGGGCCAGCCGGCTATTGTGCATGCAGGCGCCCGACTGGCGGATTCAGGACCGGATGTTTACCGATTTTATCGATCTGATCGAGGCGAGAGACTTGCTGGTCTTCAACGACACCCGCGTGATTCCCGCCCGCCTGTTCGGCAAGAAAGCGACGGGCGGCAAGGTCGAAATTCTGATCGAACGGATTCAGGATACGCGGCATGCGATCGCGCATGTTCGTGCCAGTAAATCGCCAAAACCCGGAACGCTGATTGAACTGGATCAGGCGCAGACATGCCGCGTTTTGGGCCGGGCGGGCGATTTATTCGAACTCGAATTTGATTCGGCGCTGCCCGAACTGCTCGAACACATCGGCCATGTGCCGTTGCCGCCTTATATTGTCCGCTCCGACGAGAGCGAAGATTTAAGCCGTTATCAGACCGTTTTCGCGAAGGAGCCGGGCGCGGTGGCCGCGCCGACGGCGGGCCTGCATTTCGATCTGGAGACGATGGCGAAAATCGAAGCGAAAGGCGCGGAAACCGCTTTCGTGACGCTGCATGTCGGCAGCGGCACCTTCCAGCCGGTGCGCGTCGATAATCTGGCCGAACATGTGATGCACTACGAGTTTTTCTCGGTGGCTTCCGAAACGGTGGCGGCGGTGCATCGCGCCAGGGAGCGCGGCGGTCGGGTCATCGCGATCGGTACGACCGCCGTCAGGGCGCTCGAATCGGCCAGCCGTAGCGGCCAACTGAAAGCGGGGTGCGGCGACACCAATCTGTTTATTACGCCCGGTTACCGATTCAACACCGTCGATGCGTTGTTGACCAATTTCCATCTGCCCGAGTCGACTCTGCTGATGCTGGTTTCGGCCTTTGCGGGTTATGAGCCGGTCATGCAGGCGTATCGGCATGCGATTGAACAGTCTTACCGATTTTTCAGTTATGGCGATGCGATGTTTTTGGCGCGGCGTTAGCCCGCGGCGGGGAGAAGAAACGCTTTGCGGCTAAGGCTTGATGCGGAATTTACACACGCATCCGCCCTTGGCCATACACTCGACATGATCGATGTCCTGGTTCAACAGGGATGTCATCAGGGCCCTGTCGAATTCGCAGACTTCCTCAAATTTTTGCGTAAGATCGTGGTAGATGCAGTTGAATGCTTCGATCGATGGCTGCTCGCCGTCCGCCGTATTCAGTCTGGCCTTAAAACCGAGCTCATTCATGATGCGGATCAGTTCGGCGTACCGCTCTTCTTTTTGCTTGCCAGCAAGCTGCGGCAGCAAGCCTTGCGCCAGCGAAGTCGCCAATTGATGTAAATAGCGCTGTAAAGCCTCGGCGCCCATCTCCTGCTTCAAATTGGCCAGAATCAGCTCGGAAAACCAGGCGTATTGTTTCGGAAAGCTGTTGATGCCGGCTTCGGTTAGCACAAAAACACGCACCGGACGCCCTGCGGTCTTATTCAGCATGCCCATTTTGACATAGCCGTCCCGTTCGAGCTTGTCGATGTGCTGCTGCACCGCGTTGCGCGAAATCTCCAGTTTTCCGGCAATTTCGTCGATACATAGCCCCGTCTTGAAATTCAATAAAAGATCAAGAATTTGTTGCTGCCTTGAGCTTATACCTTCAGCCATATAAAGCCTATTTATTAAAGGTTTATTAATGCCGCATCATAACAAATCCTAGTCCCTGCGACTACGAAAACTCCTCTTGGATAGAAGCCTGATGACGTTTAGCGGATCTAGGGTGCAATATTTTGTTTGCTTTTGCAATAAAAATATTGCAAAAGTGTAATGTCGAGTTAAAATTACTTTGCGGCAACATTCGAGCTCTCGAATAAAGACCGCACGAGAGAGATTTATTTTCCAATATGATGAGGCATCAACAATGAGCAATTCACTCTACGAAAGAATCGGCGGCGAGGCCGCGGTCAATGCCGCGGTGGATCTTTTTTACCGCAAGGTACTGAGCGATTACCGGATCAACCGCTTTTTCGATTCGACCGACATGGACGCCCAGATCGCCAAGCAAAAAGCGTTCTTTACCTATGCTTTCGGCGGCCCGAACAACTACACCGGCAAAGACATGCGCAGCGCGCACGCACACCTGGTCAAGATGGGCATGAACGGTTCGCATTTTGATGCGGTGATGGAACATCTGGGTGCCACGCTGCACGAGTTGAATGTGCCTGAAGACTTGATTGCCGAAGCCGCCGCGATTGCGCTTGGCGCGCGGTCGGATGTTCTGGGCTTATAAATGCGATGGCAAGCCGTGATTCCATGATCGGATCACGGCTTGATTTTGCAAGGAGGTGACTATGTTTGACCTAAAAATTAAAAACAACCGTGTGACCTGCCGTCCGGGGGAAACGGTGCTCGACGCACTCTTGCGCGAAAACATCAACATCCCTTATGGCTGCAAGGCCGGCGCCTGCCAGAGCTGTGTGGTGCAAAGCCTCGACGCCAAACCGCCGGCAAAAGCGCAGGGGGGGCTGAAAGACACCCTGAAAAGCAGCGGACATTTTTTGGCCTGCCAGTGTCATCCCGAACAGCCGATGACGCTGAAATTGTCCAAGGAAGCGGCAAGTTTTGTCGATGGCAGGGTCGCGGTCAATGAACCCTTGAATCGAAACACTCAACTGCTGATCATCGACATTAACGACGCGGACCGCTACCGAGCCGGTCAGTTCGTCAATCTGCAACGCAGCGACGGCCTGACGCGCAGCTATTCGATCGCGAACATTCCGCATGCTTCCGGTACCCTCGAATTCCATATCCGCCGTTTGCCGGGAGGACGGTTCAGCACCTGGGTGCATGAAGAACTGAAGGTTGGCGATTCGATCCCGGTTTCGGAACCGCAAGGACACTGTTTTTATCTTCCCGACCGCAAGGAACAAGGCCTTTTGTTGATCGGCACCGGCACCGGCCTGGCGCCGCTCGCGGGCATTTTGGCCGATGCTTTATCGCATGGCCATTCGGGGCCGATCCGCCTTTTTCACGGCAGCCGCGAGCATGAAGATCTGTATCGGGTCAATGAAATGCGCGAACTGGCCGAGCACCACCCGAATTTTTCGTACACGCCCTGCATTTCGAGCGGCGATGCGCCGGAAGGCTTCACGCAGGGGCGGGTCCATGACGCCGCCCTGTCCGCGCAGGCCGATTTGGTCAGTTGGCGGGTCTTTCTGTGCGGCCACCCTGACATGGTCAAGAGTGCGCAAAAACAGGCCTACCTGAAGGGCGCCAGGCTGGCCGACATTTACTGCGATGCGTTCGTGGTCTCGGCCGAGCAAGCGCCGAGCGCCTGAATCGTGGTTATCGAGGGGGCGCTGCAAGCCTGGTAAGGAGGCCAGGCTTGCAGCGCCTAGGTTTTCAGTGCGATCGCTTTTAAAACAAACTCTCCCACATCGCATCGACTTTTTTGACGACCGCATCGGACATCGCGATCGTCCGTCCCCATTCCCTATTGGTTTCGCCGGGCCATTTGTTGGTCGCGTCGAAGCCGACTTTCGAGCCGAGACCAGATACCGGCGAGGCGAAGTCCAAGTAGTCGATCGGGGTGTTTTCGAGGATGGTCAGGTCGCGTGCCGGGTCCATCCGGGTCGTGATCGCCCAGATCACGTCCTGCCAGTTGCGCACGTCGACATCGTCATCGACCACGATCACGAACTTCGTGTACATGAACTGGCGCAAAAACGACCAGGTGCCGAACATGACCCTTTTCGCGTGGCCGGCATACTGTTTCTTCAGGCTGATTACGGCCATCCGGTACGAGCAGCCTTCCGGCGGCAGGTAGAAATCGACGATTTCCGGAAACTGTTTTTGCAGGATCGGCACGAACACCTCGTTCAGCGCGACGCCGAGGATCGCCGGTTCGTCGGGCGGGCGGCCGGTGTAGGTGCTGTGATAGATCGGATTATGGCGCTGGGTGATCTTCTCGATCGTGAATACCGGGAATTCATCGACTTCGTTGTAATAGCCGGTGTGATCGCCGAACGGGCCTTCGGGCGCGGTTTCGCCCGGATAGATGAAGCCTTCGAGCACGATCTCGGCGCTGGCAGGGACTTGCAGCCAAGCGTTGCTCAGACAGTTCGCGACCTCGGTCTTGCTGCCGCGCAGGAGCCCCGCAAACGCGTATTCGGACAACGAATCGGGCACCGGCGTGACCGCGCCGAGGATCGTCGCAGGATCGGCGCCCAAGGCGACCGCGACCGGGTACGGTTCGCCGGGATGCGTCTTTTGCCACTCTCTGAAGTCGAGCGCGCCGCCGCGGTGGGCCAGCCAGCGCATGATCACCTTGTTCTTGCCGATCACCTGCTGGCGGTAGATGCCGAGATTCTGCCGTTCCTTGAACGGTCCCTTCGTGATCACCAAGGGCCAGGTAATCAAGGGGCCGGCGTCTTCCGGCCAGCAGGTCTGGATCGGATAGTTACTTAAATCGATGTCGCTGCCTTCGATCACTTCCTGCTGGCAGGGAGGCTCCTTGATCAGTTTCGGCGACATGTTCAAGACCTGCTTGAACACCGGAAACTTTTCGAGCGCATCCATCATGCCTTTCGGCGGTTCGGGTTCCTTCAGATAGGCCAGCAGCTCGCCGATGCCGCGCAATTCGCCGACCGAATCGGCGCCCATGCCCATCGCGACCCGGTGCGCGGTGCCGAACAGGTTGCCCAGCACCGGAATGTTCGAGCCGGCCGGGTTTTCGAACAACAGCGCCGGACCGCCTTTTTTCAAGGTGCGGTCGCAGATTTCGGTCATTTCGAGATAGGGGTCGACAGGGACTTTGACGCGTTTGAGTTCGCCTTCTTTTTCGAGTTGCGCGATGAAGTCGCGGAGGTCTTTGTATTTCATGCCGCGATGCCGTTATGTCTGAGCAGCGCGTCGATCGTCGGCTTGCGTCCGCGGAATTTGACGAACAGGTCCATCGCGTCCTCGCTGCCGCCTTTTTCGAGAATCTGGGTCAAAAACGCATGGCCGGTTTCCGGGTCGAAGATGCCTTTTTCCTCGAACAACGAAAACGCATCGCTGGACAGCACTTCGGCCCATTTGTAGCTGTAGTAGCCGGCCGCATAGCCGCCTGCGAAGATGTGCGAGAAGCCGTGCGCGAAGCGGTTGAAGGCCGGTGGCTGGATGACGGCGACCTGCTCCCTGACCTGGTTCAAGGTTTCGTAGATGCGTCCGCCCTTGTTCGGATCGTAGTCGCGATGGATGCGGAAATCAAACAGGCTGAATTCGAGCTGGCGCACCATCAGCATGCCGGCTTGGAAATTTTTTGCCGCCAGCATCTTGTCCAATAAGTCGTCGGGCAACGGCTCGCCGCTTTGATAATGGCCGGACATCAAGGCCAGTGCGTCTTTCTCCCAGCACCAGTTTTCCATGAACTGGCTCGGCAGTTCGACCGCGTCCCATTCGACGCCGTTGATGCCGGACACGCCGAGATGATCGATCCGGGTCAGCATGTGCTGCAGGCCGTGGCCGAACTCGTGAAACAGCGTCGTGACTTCGTCGTGCGTCAACAGCGCCGGTTCATCGCCCGTCGGCGGGGTGAAATTGCAGGTCAGATAGGCGACCGGGATTTGTACGGCGCCGTCGATATTCTTGCGGCCTACGCAGTCGTCCATCCAGGCGCCGCCGCGTTTTTTCGGGCGCGCGTACAGGTCGATGTAGAATTTGCCGCGCAGGTCGCCGTTATTGTCGATGATTTCGAAAAAGCGCACGTCGGGATGCCAGGTGTCGACAGCATCCGTCTCGGCAATCTGCAGGCCGTACAAATTTTCGACGACCGCGAACAGGCCGGGCAGGACCTTGGTGATCGGGAAGTACGCCTTGACCTCTTCCTGCGACAATTGATAAAAATGCTGGCGCATTTTTTCGGAAAAATAACCGATGTCCCAGGTTTGCAGGTCGCCGATGCCGTAATGGGCCGCTGCGAATTCGCGCAGTTCGGCCAGATCGCGGCGCGCCTGCCGCCAGGATTTGTCGGCCAGATCTTCGAGAAAACCGACCACGTCATCGGGTTTGTCGGCCATCTTGGTCGCCAGCGACAGTTCGGCAAAATTGGCGAAACCTAAAAGGCGCGCCTTTTCATGGCGCAGCGCGAGAATCTTTTCCATGTTTTCGCTGTTGTCCCAGCGGCCGGCCTGCGGGCCTTGCTCGGACGCGCGGGTCGCGTAGGCTTCGTAATGTTCGCGGCGCAGTTCGCGGTTGTCCGCATAGGTCATCACCGCGTGATAGGACGGAAATTGCAGCGTGATCATCCAGCCTTCCTGACCGTTTTGTTCGGCGGTCTGCCGGGCCTGCGCCAGGGCCGAAGCGGGCAGGCCGGTCAGGTCGAGTTCATTGGTGAGCAGTTTCGACCAGCCGTTGGTCGCATCGAGCACGTTTTCTTCGTAGGTGCTCGCAAGCTTCGACAATTCCTGGCTGATTTCCTTGTAGCGCTGCTTTTTCTCGGCGTCGAGATCAATGCCGGACAAATGGAAATCGCGCAGGGCGTTTTGGATGATCTTTTGTTGGGCGATGTCGAGGCTGGCGTATTCGGCACTGCCTTCGATCGCCTTGTAGGCTTTGAACAAGGCCTCGTTCTGCCCCATCTCGGTCGCATAGGCGCTCAGTTTCGGCAGGCAGGCATTATAGGCCTCGCGGAGCGCGTCGCTGTTGACCACCGAATTCATGTGGCTGACCGGAGACCAGGCTTTACTGAGCCGGTCTTCGGCGTTTTCGATCGGTTCGATCAGGTTTTCCCAGGTGTAAGCGTTCGTCGCTTGCAGGCTGTTTTCGACGGTCGTTCGCGCCTCGGCCAATAACTGGTCGATCGCGGGTTCGACATGCTCGGGTTGAATTTGGGAGAATAGCGGCAGTTCGGTATTGGCCAATAATGGGTTGCTCATCGGGTGTCCAGTCATCAAATCGGTTTTGCGCCCTTATCAGGCGGCGTGTGGTCGGCAGTCGTTTCTGCGGTGAATCAATTGTTTGCGGCGGGCTGTGCCTGCGAGGTTAATCAAAAATCGCCGATTGCAGGTTTTTCGCCGCGTCCAGCCCCTTGATCGTGGATTTGTTGCCGATGCCGGTCAGGCGGGCTCCCGCCAGATTGGCGCCGGTCAAGTCGGCGTCTTCGAGGTGGCTGCCGGACAGGTCGGCGCCGCTTAAATCGGCGTTGGTCAAATCCGCGCCGGATAAATCGACGTTGGACAGCACCGCGTTAAGCAACCGGCTGCCCTGGAGGTTAGCATGCCGCATCAAGCCGCGGCTCAGATCGGCATGGCTGAGGTCGGCGCCTGAAAGGTTGACATGATTCAGGCTGACCCGCATCAGTCCCATCGGCTGGTTCTTCATGTCCGCGCCCCATTTCGCATGCGCCAGATTGGCATGGCTCAGATCGGATTTGTCCAGATTCGCGATGATGCGGCTGCCGGCCAGATTGGCATGGCTCAGATCGGCGCCCATGATCGAGACGCCGAAAATGCTGGTGTTGGACAGGTCGGCCCCGGACAGGTTGATCTTGGTCATCACGGACAAGTCCAGATTCAGGCCTGACAGGTTGCTGCGGCTGAAATTCGCCCGGCGCAGATCGGCTCCCCACAGGTCCGCCTGCCGAAAATCCAGACCGGAAAGGTCCAGGTCGGTCAAATTCTTGCGGCGCAAATCGGCCGGACGTTCTTTGCTGGCCGCAGCGAGGCGTTTTTCGACTTCGGCGCGGTCAAGGTCGGCGGCGAAAACCGCTCCGCAAAAGCTTATCGCCAGCAGGCCGGACACCATGGATCGGATATTCATACAGAGGGAACTCCGGAAAGTTATGTTGGATTAAATCCTGAGTGCGAACGCCGGCGCTTCATTTCAACGGGCGGCCCTTCGCATCCCGGTCGAATTTGCTCGAAAACAGCAGCAAGGCTTCAACAAAGCCCCATTGCGGCACGAATACCAGGAATCCTACGCGCAATAGGAAGGCGGTCAGCAAGATCTGGAAAAAGCCGATCTTGTAATAGCCCAGGTAAATTCGCCCGAGCCCTGCCCAGCCCAATAACAAGGACAGTATGCCGGCCAGGTATTTGTATTTGACGGCCTTCGGCTCTTCGATATAGGCGCCGACCAGAGCCACGCGCACGGCCTTGCCATTTTCCAGTTCGAAACGGATATCGTCGTCTTCATCGGGCGATACCTCATCGGTCCAGTCCGCTAACGCAAACGGATAAGTCTGCCTTTCGCTGGCGATCAGACCGGTCCCGGCTTCGGGATCGAAACTTGCAATTTTTCCTATCATTTTCCCCTACCTTAAAGTGAAAGACTGCCGCCGCCGGTTTGCTGCCGTTTGGCGGAGACCTATTATTTTATGGATTCTGCAAGCGCACCGCCAGTACATCGCAACGGGCATGGTGCAAGACGCCGTTGGCGGTCGAGCCCAACAGCAGCGCCAGGCCATGACGCCCGTGCGAGCCGACCACGATCAGATCGACCGCGTTTTCTTCGGCGATACGCACGATTTCCTGTTGCGCACCGCCGGTTTCGAGCCAGGTTTGCGCTTCCGGAACGCCCAGTTTCGCGGCCAGTTCGGCCAGTTTTTTCCTGCCGAGCGCGATAAACTCCTGCGACAAATCCATTTCGAACGGCACCAGCACGTCATTCGCCGGATCGCCTATCGGCAAGGTATCGACCACATGAATCAGGCTGAGCTTGGCGCCATAACGCGCCGCCAGATCCTGGGCGCGCTCGATCACGATCGCCTGCTGGTCGAAAAAGTCCACTGCCAATAATATATGTTTGTATGATTTCACAATTCCTCCTAACCGATGCCGTTTTCATGTCCGAAGAATATGGCCAGCAGTACAAAACCGACCAAAAAAGCCAGCGCCCAGCCCAGGCTGAGTAAAATATTCGGTGCGAGCGCATGATAGACGATGTGCGCGGTGACCGCGCAAAACCACGCGGTGATGCCGATCAGCATGATCACCGCGAGACCTCCGGGCTGCCCGGCCAGCAACATCAAGACGGCCGGCAACGCCAGAAAGCCGATCAAGGCGTAGCCGCCGAAAAATGCGCTCGCGACCTGATAAAAGCGGTTCAGATGCCGGCTCGCATACAGCATCGCGGCGCTGAACAGCCCGATATAAACGATTTCCGCTCCGGCCTCAAGGAACGCGCGGAGCAGATTGTCGCCGCTGTAACGCATTAAAATCCGGATAGCCGCGAAGGCGGCCACGGTTATTTTGAGCAGCGTAAAGGAATAAGGCAAATCCTCCGGGCCTTTTTTAAAGCGGCAAATCGCGAAAAGCTGCATGATCAGTTCGTACATGGGATGGCCCGCCTATTCTTATTGTGTTTGCATGCGCGGCCCGGGTGCGGCGATCAGTCCTGCTGGGCTTCCGCGAGTTTTTCCTCCGCTTCCAGCCAGAGCGCCTCGGCGTCTTCGAGCGCCTTGTCCACCCGCACCTTTCTGGCCATCACGTCTTTCAGCCGGTTTTTTTCCGATTCCTCATAAATGGCAGGATCGGCCAGTTGCTGTTCCAGTTGCCGCTGCTCCTGATGGAATTTTTCGACTGCCTGTTCGGCTTTTTTCAGCGCATCCATCAACGGTTTGTTGCGTTGCCTGCGTTCGGCATCGAGCTTGCGTTGATCCTTGCGGTTGATGCCGGACGCGGCGTCGGCCGCCGTGTCTTTCGCTTCGCCTTTTTTCTGCTCGCTGAGCCAGTTCCTGTAATCGTCCAGATCGCCGTCGAACGCCTCGACCTTGCCGTCCGCGACCAACAGCAGCCGGTCGGTGACCGAGCGCAGCATATGCCGGTCGTGCGATACGGTGACCAGGGCGCCCTGATAATCCTGCAGCGCCATGATCAGGGCCTCGCGCATTTCGAGGTCCAGATGGTTGGTCGGCTCGTCGAGCAAGAGCAGATTCGGGTTCTGGTAAACCAGCAGAGAGAGCACCAGCCGCGCCTTCTCGCCGCCCGAAAACGGCCGCACCGGCTCTATCACCTTGTCGCCCTGAAAATCGAAGCCGCCGAGAAAATTCCTCAGGTCTTTTTCGGTCGCCTGCGGGTCCAGTTTCTGGAAATGCCAGAGCGGCGATTCGTCCATGCGCAATTGTTCGAGCTGATGCTGGGCGAAATAGCCTATCTTCAGATGCATCGACTCCTGCCTGTCGCCGCACAAAGGCTGCATCGCGCCGGCCAATACCTTGATCAGGCTCGACTTGCCCGCGCCGTTCGGCCCCAAAAGCCCGACCCGGTCGCCCGGCGACAGCGACAGGCCGGCCTTGTTGACCACGATCTTGTCGCCGTAGCCGATGTCCGCCTTATCCAGCGTCAACAACGGACTCGACATCCGGCCGGGCTCCGGGAAACTGAAATGGAAGGGCGAGTCGACATGCGCCTGCGCGATCAATTCCATCCGCTCCAGCGCCTTGATCCGGCTTTGCGCCTGCCGGGCCTTGGTCGCCTGCGCCTTGAAGCGGTTGATGAAGCTTTGAATGTGCGCGATTTCGCGCTGCTGCTTCTGAAAGGCGGACTGTTGCTGTGACAGCTTCTCGGCGCGCATTCTTTCGAACGCGGAATAGTTGCCGGTATAGATGTTTATCTTGCCCTGTTCGATATGCACGATGTGATCGGTGATCGCGTCGAGAAAATCGCGGTCGTGCGAAATCAACAGCAGGGTGCCAGGGTACCTGCACAGCCAGTCTTGCAGCCAGATCACCGCATCCAGATCCAAATGGTTGGTCGGTTCGTCGAGCAGCAGCACGTCGGAACGGCACATCAAGGCCTGCGCCAAATTCAGCCGCATCCGCCAGCCGCCCGAAAAGGCGCTGACCGGGGTCTGTTCCTGCGCAGGCTTGAAACCCAAGCCATTCAGAAGCCGCGACGCACGCGCCTGGGCCTCATAACCGCCGATCACGTCGAGCGCGGCATGCAGTTCGGCCTGTTTCAACCCGTCATGGTTTGCTTCGGCCGTTTGCAGTTCGCCTTGCAGGCGGCGCAATTCGCGGTCGCCGTCCAGCACATATTCGATCGCGCTGCATTCGGTGGCTGGCGTTTCCTGCGCGACATGCGCGATTTCAAGGCCCGGCGGCATCGAAAAATCGCCCGCGTCGAGATGCAGTTCATCCCGGATCAGCGCGAAAAAGCTCGACTTGCCGGCCCCGTTCGCGCCGGTAATACCGGCCTTTTCGCCCTGGTGAATCGTAAAAGACGCCTCGTCGAACAGCAGTCTTGCGCCCCGGCGCAGGGCGATATTTTTAAAATTGAGCATTAAAAATCAGTCATAAAGCAGTAATCCATAGGAACGCAAGAATAACATGAAACAACGGCTCTGAGTGTTCGAAAATGCTCGCCCTGCGGGCGCTGACGGTTTTACCGCATTGCCGGGCCGGATGCCGCGGTCAATTGGGGCGAACAGCCGCCGGCTGATGCAAGGCTTTTGCAATCGACGGGTGGCGCATGAGGAGACCGAAGGATAATTGTGGCCGGGACGGAGTCTATGTATCGACGCAACGGTTTTTAGCACGGGAAGGCGCCGATTCGGCACCGCGTCCCGCTGCCTGCCTTCACTCTAACGGATCTTGGATGACAGCTTTATCTTCAATACGCGGCATTCTCTTCGATCTGGACGGCGTCCTCTATGTCGGCTCAACGGTGCTTGAAGGCGCCATCAAGGCAGTCGATGAGATCAAGCGACGCGGCTACCTTTGCCGATTCATCACCAATACCAGCACCTTATCCCGCGCTTCGCTGCATGAAAAACTGACCGGTCTCGGTTTTGCCATTGTCGAAGACGAAATCGTCAGCGCCACCCGTGCTGCCCTGATCTACCTGCAACGATTCGATGACCCGGCCTGCCATTTGCTGCTGGCCGATGACGTCAAACAGGATTTCCGGCATTTTCGGCAGTCGGACAGCAAGGCCGATTTCGTCATCATCGGCGATATCGGCGAGGCCTGGTCCTACGCGCTGCTCAATCGGGTTTTCAACCTGCTGATCGACGGCGCCGAGATGATCGCGATCCACAAAAAACCCTTCTGGCAGACCGAACACGGCCTGCAAATGGACGTCGGCGCCTTCGTCAGCGCCCTGGAATACGCCAGCCAGAAACAGGCCACGATTATCGGCAAGCCGTCGCCGGATTTTTTTAAGGCCGCCCTGACCGAACTGGGTTTGCCGCCGGAGCAGGTCGCGATTGTCGGCGACGACATAGACGCCGATATCGGCGGCGGCCAAGGCGCGGGCCTGACCGGCATTCTGGTCAAAACCGGCAAATACCGGCAAACCTATGCGGACAACAGCCCGGTCGTGCCTGACCTGCTCATTGCATCGATTGCCGATCTGCCCGATCTTTTGCCTGTCAAATGAAGCTTTGGGATACCAAGCCTAACGTGGTTTTGGGGGCCCGGATTTCATTGCGTTTTATCCGGTCTGCATGCTATACAGTGAAACGCGAACAATGAGGTTTTCGGGAATCGAATCATGGTAAAAAGAATCATCGCGAAAATCACCGATATCATTTTAGGGATATTGGTGACCGTTTATATCATTCTGGAAGAACTGGTTTGGGAAAATATCGCCGAGCCAATCTACACCTTTATCCATGGCCTTGCCATTCTGCAAAAAGCCGAAGCGTTTATTGATCGGCTCGATCGCCATGTGCTGCTGGTGCTTTTTTTGGCGTTATTTACTCAGGTGGAGTTGCTGGGCATTTTCGCGCTGAAGCTGATAGGCACGGGCAAGGTGATCGCCGGGACGGCGTTGTATGCGGGAAAAATTCCGGTTGCCGCGTTCACTTTTTGGCTCTTCCGGGTAGCAAAAGAGAAATTGATGACATTCGGCTGGTTTAAACAGGCTTACGATATAGTCATATCGATCATCGAAAAGATCAAATCGAGCGCTATTCATCAAAGCATCGCGGCAAGGCTTAAAGCGGTGAAAGAATGGCTTAAAATTCGCATGTCCCCCACCAAGCTATATATCAACAAGCTGATCGAAACACTGAGAAGCTAAAGGTTTTCTATAACATCAATTAGGTGGCTCTAGCTTAACAGCAGGCAATAGTGGATTAAACCTGCTTGCGCGAAACCTCGTGGATAAACTGGCCCAGCAGCGCATTGAATCTTATAGGCTCTTCCCACTGTGGGGCATGCCCAGCCCCTTTAATGACTTGAACTTTTCTGCGCCAGAGTTTTGGAATGTTCAGTTGTTGGATATAAGCAAGGTTTATCAATTGTTCCTTCTCGCCGTGAATAATGGCAAGTGGAACTTTTAAATTCTGCACGATTGCGATCTCATCGCTGTAGTGCTGTGCTCCGACGCTCGCGAGCAGTTCGGATCGCGATTCGCCATCGGTCCGTTTTGCATCCTTATAGAAGAAATCGGGAATGTCGGTGGTCCCCGGCGCAAAAATCGATGAGACGTAAAGCTCAAGCATCTCATTGTTCCACGCATTAATAAAACCAAAACCCGTGGCCGGATGCGTTGCCAAAAATGCATCGCTGACCGCCGGTGGAACACCGAGGGGCGGTGTGCCGAATATCATAAAACCGGAAGCTAATGAAAGCTCGGCCGCGGCTTCAAGCAACGCATGCCCCCCAAGGCTCCAGCCGGCAAAAACCGCATCTTCGAGCCCAAGCTCGGTTACCAGGCCAACCAGCGCATCGGCATAGGCCGGAAGGTTGTATACCGCCGATGGATTAGCCGCATCACTCGAACGTCCGTGCCCCGGAAGATCAACCGCCACGACATGGAATTGGCTGCCAAAGATTCCGCAAACCTGCTTGCTGAACGACCAGGACGAAAAGGAGTTGCCATGCACCAGTACCACGGAAAGACCCCGTCCTTTCGATTCATAGTAGGCGATTTCTTGATCGCCAATTTTGACAGTTTTTGCTTTTAAACAATCCGTAATACCGCCGGCGGCATTAACCGGTTGTGCCGTTAACAAGAGAACGGATATTACTAGCGTGAATTTACTGATATTTGCAGAGACACGGTTCATGACGTTGTTCCTGTATTTAGATTATCTTTATGTTACCCACTTAGTGTTAATTTAAAATTTAAATAGGCTTTGACGCGAAGGTTTTGCTGATTCTGAAGCAGCCAAATTTAAGCGGGCTCAGTCGTAAAGGAAAAGAATTTGGACGTTTGCGGCTTATTACACTTTAGCCGTGAAATTATGCACACTAACCTTTCCATCGAGCGGACGCTCAACATCAGGTTTTACTGGCTGTTGGCAGCAGCTCATATGAAACAAACCAAAGGCAACCGTATGTCAGATGTGCAGAAAATGAGATCAGCCCAGGAAACAGCGAAACGCTTATTGGTTTTGGCTTCCGTTTGTGCCGTGGCAGACGATAGTTCACTCCGAAAAGAGGTAATTGATTATTCGTGGCGTGCTGAAGCTTTCTATGTATTGGGTTGGGCTTTGGGACTAGAGCCGGATCTACAGCCTCCTACAGATCAAGCCTCGTCAGGTAACATATTGGAACAAATTCCTGCTCCCGGTGAATCAGTTGCGACCTTCGTAAATGAGGTCATGTTGCGGCCCGCTTCTGAAATACAAAATGCCGCTGAAGATTTATATAACGCCCATTCAAGATGCCGGGCTGCCGAATTGCAAAACCGCACTGAACGGCATGGATACGATATTGAGGTCGCGCAGGAAAGGCATCGAGCAATTAATTGGCTAATTTGTTATCAAGGGGCCGACTGGGATGATGTGGCAACAGATACTTAATATCTGAGCGGAACGGGGGATGCCTATCCCGTCCCAAGCGTTTTAGAGACTATTGAGTCATTTGAAGCGTTACGGACGGGTTTACAAAACCCGTCCGGCAGAGTAGAACAGGCTTCGAAATGGTGGATTGCCTTCGGCGAATCCAGTCTACCTTTGGGTATCCAGAAGAATGATATTCTTGGCAACCAAGTCCTGCACGATCTTGAGACCGCCTTCGTAAACGATCTCGGGCTGCGGATGCCGCAACAATTCCGCAACCGATTTCAGGTAGGCGGCGGCCGTCTGCCCCGGCTGCTCCTGGATCAAAGCGAGCAGTTGGTAGGTGATCGGGGTGATTTCGAAGAAACGGACTTCATCTTCCTGGTTGCGGTGCACGATCAGGAAGGTCGGCTGCTCGGGCGGCTCTAGCGGCTGATAGTCCGGCGAAATTTTGTGCACCGGAAAGCGGTAGGCCAAAGGCCAGGCCAGCGGCGATAAATGCAGGGATTGAGTAGACCCGTCGCCGGAAAACGGCGGATTGACCGGATTTTCCTGCTTCGCGATCGACAATGCCATTTCGGCCCATTCATAATGCGCCAGTTCGAGCATGAACGGAAGATCGCCTGGATTATCCCGCTCGGATTGCAGATAATCGAGAAATTCCTCGGCAATTTCGGCGAAATAAGGCGTCTTGCAGGTATGGCGAGCGAAAAAATCCTCGGCCAGTTCACGCCATTGGGTGTCGGTCAGGAGTTTGCGCAGCACCGGGAAATTGACGGCCAGGAATTGGTCGATGTTGTTGAAGAACAATTCCCGGTACATCGCCATCCGTTCCGGCTTCACGTCGGCCGGGGCCGGATGCTTGTCCGGATCGCGCAGATAGGCCGAAAATTCCTGCTGTTTGGCTTTGAAATCGACGCTCATCGTCAATCAGGCCGAACGCTTCGCGTGTTCGCTGCGCCAGGCGTCCTGTATCGTCTTGATCGTCTCGACTTCCCTGAGCAGTTCGGCCAGCGGCGGCAGGTTGAAATCGCGTTCGAGCAGGGTCGGGAACACGCCGTAAAGCTCGTAGGCCTTGCCGAGCAATTTCCAGACCGGATCGATCACTTCCGATCCGTGCGTGTCGACCAGAAAGTCTTCCGCTTCGACATAGTGTCCGGCGATGTGCGCATAGGCGATGCGCTCGGCCGGCACTGCCTTTAAAAAGGCTTCCGCGTCGTAGCCGTGATTGACGCTGTTCACGTAGATATTGTTGATGTCGAGCAGGATGTCGCAATCGGCTTCCTGGACGACCGCATTGAAAAAATCGATCTCGGCCATTTCCTGGCCGGGCGCCGCATAGTAGGACACGTTTTCGATCGCGATGCGCTGTTCGAGCAGTTCCTGCACGCGCCGGATGCGCAGGGCGACATGCCTGACTGCGTCTTCGGTAAACGGGATCGGCATCAGGTCGTAAAGGTGGCCGTCGTGGCTGCAATAACTCAAATGTTCGCTGTACAGCTTGATTTGGTGTTCGGCCATGAACTGTTTGATGTCCAGCACCAGCTTTTCGTCGAGAGGGTCGCTGCTGCCGAGCGACAAGGACAGGCCGTGGCAGACGAAATCGAAGCGTTCGGTCAGTGCGCGGAATTGCTTGCCGAATTGGCCGCCGAGCGTGATCCAGTTTTCGGGGGCGATTTCATAGAAATCGACGGTTTGCGCAGGCGGGTTTTTGACGATTTCACCGAGCAAAGACCGTCTCAGGCCGAGCCCAGCGCCTTGAACGTGAAAGTGCGACATGAAATTCAGGGGATTAAAAAGAGGCGTTGTAGCGGAAAATTTGCCTGCCGAAAGGAAGCGGCGAAGACGCCGCTTCCTCGGCTTCAAACCGAATTACTTCTTCGTCGCGCCGCAAGAGCCTTCTTTGCCTTTCATCATCGCGCCGCAAGAGCTTTCCATGCCTTTTTTCATCTTGCCGTCGTCCATCATGCCGCCGCATTTGCCTTCACCGCATTTGCCTTCGGCTGCCTTGGCCGGTGCGGCTTTAGCGGGTGCAGCAGTGGATTTTTGGCCGGCGCATGCGCCTTCGGCGGTTTTGTTCTGTGGCGGGTTCATACCGGATTTGTTCATGCCGCCCATGTTCGCGCCGCAAGCCATTTCACCGGCCGCAACCTGCATGTAACCGCTGTTCAACTCGGTCATGCCGAACGGATTGGCTTCTGCATGGGCGGTTGCTGACAGGGTCGAGATAACCGCGGCGCCCATTGCGGCGGCCAAAGGTGATTTATTCAATCTTTTCATTGTAACTCCTCAGTTATTAATAATAATGTTCGGTCATTGAACCGACCGAGTGGTTGTAAATCTACGCTAGACATCTGAATAACAGATGAATATAGTCATAAATGCGATATCGATTCGCCGACTATACAGATTTTCTTGTCGTTTCGCCACTTGCGATTTTAGTCTCGTATCAGCCGGGAAAGATTCATTTAAGCGTTTCGACGCAGAGCCTGTGAGAGGTCAGCTTTTCGATGAAAATAGCGTGCCGCCGATTTTTCTTTTTTGTTTTATGGCTGTGCCATCTGGGCGTCGGTTTGGCCTGTGCTGACACCTATACGCTGACGGTCGCCGAGAAATCGGTCAACCTGATCGGGACAAAGCAAACCGCGATCGTCGCCAATGACAGCCTGCCCGCACCCACCCTGCATTGGCGCGAAGGCGAAGAGGTGACGCTGCATGTGATCAATCGTTTGCAGGAGCAAACCTCGATTCACTGGCACGGCATCGTGCTGCCTTATCAAATGGACGGCGTGCCCGGCGTCAGTTTTTCGGGCATCGAGCCGGGGCAAACCTTCACCTACCGGTTCCGGCTCAAACAGAACGGCACGTACTGGTATCACGGCCACTCCGGCATGCAGGAGCAGCAGGGCTTATTCGGCGCGCTGGTGATCGATCCTGTGCATCCCCGACAAAAGGTCGAGCGCGACTATGTGCTGCTGCTTTCGGACTGGCCCGAAGCCGATCCCTACCGGACGCACGCGCGACTGAAAAAACAGAGCGATTACTATAATTTCCAGAAAAGAACCGTCGTCGATTTTTTTAACGATATCAGCAAACGCGGTTTTGCGGAAACCTTAAGCGACCGGCTCGATTGGGGACAAATGCGCATGGAGCCGACCGATTTTGCCGATGTGACCGGCGCGACCTACCATTTTTTGGTCAACGGCCAAACGCCGGAAATGAACTGGACCGGGCTGTTCGGTCCCGGCGACCGGGTGCGCCTGCGCATCATCAACGCCTCCGCGATGACGCATTTCGATGTCAGAATTCCGGGCCTGACGATGCGCGTGATCGAGGTCGACGGCCAGCCGGTGATACCGGTCGATGTCGAAGAGTTCAGGATCGCGGTGGCCGAAACCTATGACGTGCTGGTCGAGCCGAAAGCGGACCGGGCCTACCGGCTCTTCGCCGAAGCGATGGACCGCAGCGGCTTTGCCGCGGCCACCTTGACGCCGAAGATCGGCCTGCTCGCACAGATGCCCACATTGCGTCCCTTGACCTTGTTGACGATGGCGGACATGGGGCCGATGCACGGCGGCGGGCATGCAGGGCATGCTGATCATCAAGCGATGCCAATGAGCGGCATGGCGGAACAGCCGCCTGATGCCGAGCATGCGGAACATGCGGCGCCTCCGAATCACTCGATGCACGAAGGACATGACGCCTCGATGCCCGCTACGCAGACGGAAGCGGAGGCTCCGATGCGGCACACCGAAGCCCCGGCGATGGGTTCGTACAAGGTACTGAGCTATCAGCATCTGATGGCGGCGGCGCCGAATCGCGAATGGCGGCAAGCCGACCGCGAAATCACGCTGCGCCTGACCGGCAATATGTATCGCTATATCTGGTCGTTTGACGACATCAAGTATTCGGAGTCGGAGCCGATCCGGGTCAAATTCGGCGAACATATCCGTTTCACCTACGTGAACGAAACGATGATGAATCATCCGATTCATCTGCACGGCCTCTGGCAATACCTCGATAACGGCAACGGCGCCTATAATCCGAAAAAACATGTGATCAATGTGCCGCCGGGCAAGACGGTCAGCGTGATCGTCGTGGCCGACGCGGAAGGCGAATGGGCGTTTCATTGCCATTTGCTGTATCACATGGATGCCGGCATGTTTCGGAAACTGATCGTCGAAAAAAGGGAGCACGCTGGCCGATGAAGACGCATGCATACAAACCGCGCAAGTTCCGTCTCCTGCTGGGATGTCTGTTAGCAGGGAGCGTTTGCCCGCCTCCGGCTGCGGCGCAGGATGATTCGATGCTTTTCAGCAAGTTCATGGCCGAGCGTTTTGAGTACGAAGGCAACGACAGTCTGCATTTATTCAAGTGGGATATCAAGCACTGGATCGGCAACGATGAGCACAAGCTTTATCTGAAAACCGAGGGCGATTATTCGGCCGACCAGGGCATCTTCGGGCGCGCCGATCTGCAAATGCTTTACAGCCGCAACATCAGCACCTTCTGGGATTTTCAGATCGGCGCGCGCCGGGCCTTCGAGCCGGAACGGACCTTCGACGCGGTGATCGGCTTCCAGGGGCTCGCGCCTTATTCGATCGAGGTTGACAGTGCCGCCTTCATCACCGAAAACGGCAACCTGCTCGGCCGCTTGAATCTTGGGTATGAATTATTGCTGACCCAGCGGCTTATCCTGCAACCGCGCATCGAAGTGAATGTCGCGGCAAAAGACATCGAGAATCGCGGCGTCAAGGCCGGCGTGACCGAATTCGAGGCGGGCATGCGCTTGCGTTATGAAATCGAGCGGGAGTTCGCCCCTTACGTCGGCTTCGATTATGTCGAGGAAGAATCCCTGCGCGAGCACCATCACAGCGTGCGCTTCGTGGTCGGGATGCGGTTTTGGTATTGAGGCGGCGTGAGCCTGATTGAGGGCAAAGTGCGCTTGGAGGGGCGCCGTCTGCGGTGCGAACGGCATTCCCGCGCCGGAGCGCGGGAACGAGACGGCGAAATGATGTTATTTTTTCGCCGTGCTTTCTCTCTTGATCAACTGGTTCGTCACTTCGATCATCTTTTCATGCGAACCGGCCGATTTGCCGTCGACCTTGTATTTGCCGTTCACGATCAGCACCGGTACGCCGGTTACGCCGTAGCGCGCGGGGGTGACGGCGGCCTGGCGGACTTTGGTGTCGACCAGGAATGAGTTATAGGCTTCATGGAAGTCCGCTTCCTTGACGCCATGGGCGGTAAAGAAGGCGCCCAATTGCTCCTCGTTCTCCAGTTTTTGATGCTTGTTCTGCAAGGCGTCGAAGAAGTCGGCATGGACCTTGTCGAGCACACCCAAGGCTTGGGCGACATAGAACGCTTTCGCGTGTTTCGCCCAGAGATCGCTGAACGCGGCCGGCTGGCGGATGAAATCGACATTGGCCGGCAGCTTTTTGACCCAGCTGGCGAGGATCGGCTCAAAATCGTAGCAATGCGGGCAGCCGTACCAGAAAAACTCGATCACCTCGACCTTGTCGGGGTTCTGTGTCGGTTGCGGAGTCGCCAGGGTTTCAAAGCCTGTCAGTTCTTCTGCTGCCGCCGGGCTTTCGGCTGGAGCGGCGGCTTGCTCGGCTGGCGCCGGCGCGGCGGCTTCGGCCGCAGGCTGCGGCTGGCTTGCAGCCGGCGTTGCCGGGACTGCGGTTTCGGCGGCCGGTGGTGTTGCAGGAGTCGCAGGCGCTGCGCTGGTCTGTTCCGGTGCGGCCGCTTCACTGACGGGCTGTTTCTGCATTTTCAGATAGAAGAATGTGGAAGCTCCCGCCAGTACGGCAAGGACTAAAATGATGAGTCCGATTTGAATAAAATTTTTACGCATGAACTTCGATTTCCCATGTGGTTGTAAATAACCGTTGACGACGGCAATCAGTCCGCTATCGCTTGGGATCTGATTGCGTTTGCGGAACTTTCCGCTTCATTCAGACATTGATACCGGCAGGCGGGACGGCCTGCACTTGATTCGGCAAGGGCGGAAGCGGGCGCTCCCGGAGCGGCGTTCCCCGGCCGGAAGCCCACTGTCATTAAGTTAAGCCGTTCGTGCTGGGCCTGTCGAAGCATGAACGGCTTAACTTATGCGGTTCGGATTTCTCCGTTCACCCTTCGACGAGCTCAGGGCGAACGGAGAAATCCATTAACTTAATGGCAGTGAGGCCGGAAGCCGGGGAACGCGCCTAACATCATATTTGATCGGAAAGACTGGCTATTTCATCATCGAGATAGCGTAAGAGACCGCACGAATCTCCTCGTCGGTCATCTTTTTGGCGATCATGTGCATCATGTTTTCCGGGGTATTGCCGCGCGCGCCGGTTTTGAAATCGGTCAATGCCTTGATTAAATAGTCGGGGTGCTGTGAATGCAGGGCCGGGAACGCGGCCGGCAGGTTGCCTTCGCCAAACGGACCGTGGCAGGCGATGCAGGCGGATACTTCGCGTTGCAGATCGCCGTTACGGTATAAATCGCTGCCCTCTGCAATCAGTTCGGGCACCGATTTGGGCTTTCCGGCAGTGGCGGCCGCGGACTCTTCTTCGTCCTCATCGGGCGGCGGCAGCACCGGCATCGAGTTCGCCGAAATCTTCTGCGCCGCATAGTGAGCGCCGATGTCGGCCATGTCTTCATCGGACAACGGCAGCGCCATCGCCGACATCATCGGATCATTACGGGCGCCGCTCTTGAATGCCTGTAATTGCTTGACCAGATAGGATGCATGCTGCTGGGCCAGCTTCGGAAAGTTCGGGGCCACGCTGTTGCCGTTGTCGCCATGGCAACTGTTGCAGGCGGCGGCTTTGTCTTTTCCTGCGCGCGCATTGCCCTCGGCGTGTAAAATAGTGGAGGCGCCGTAGATCGCAATACCTATTGCAACTGCCAGGAATTTTATTTTCATCAGACTCCCCTTCGGAATATTTCGTTATTTTTATGACATTCAGAATTGGCTGTTTCCATCCTAACCCGGGATTCTACCCCATTTGCCTTAGCGAAGCGAGACAGCGATGAACCCAGTTTATCATCAAGCAAAATTTATTAACAGTGCCCCCAACCTGAAACATGCGCCTCCGGATCATGGGCTCGAAATCGCCTTTGCCGGACGCTCGAACGCGGGCAAATCGAGCGCGCTGAATACGTTGACTCGGCAAAATGCGCTGGCGCGGATCAGCAAGACGCCGGGGCGGACGCAAATGCTCAATTTTTTCGCGATCAGTGAACAACACCGCTTCGTCGATCTGCCCGGCTACGGTTTCGCGAGCGCGCCGCTCGCGATCAAACAGCAGTGGCAGAAAGCGATCGAAGAGTATATGAACCTGCGGAAATCGCTGTGCGGCATCGTGCTGGTGATGGATGCGCGGCATCCGTTGACCGAATTCGACTGGCTAATGCTGCAATGGTGCGAACATGCCGAATTGCCGGTGCACATTCTGTTGACCAAGTCCGATAAATTGAGCTTTGGGGCGGCCAAAAACACGTTGTTGCAGGTGCAGGAAGAACTCAGCGGCGCGCCTATCCCTTTGTCCGTGCAGTTGTTTTCTTCGCTGAAGAAAAGCGGTGTGGACGAGGCGCATCACGCGCTGGATGACTTGTTTGCGCAGGCCAGCGGGGATTAAAAGCAGACTTCGAGCCCCTCGCGCGCGATGAACAATTTGTCCGCAAACCGGGGGTGTTGCTCCAGAAGGTCTCGATAGATCAGATCGAGATCGGCATCGGTCCGGGTCGGTTCATGGTGGGTTAGAAACAAGCGCTTCGCGTTCGCCTCGCTCGCCAGCTTGATGCCGGAACGATAGGTTCCGTGCCCCCAGCCCAGCCGGGTCGCATATTCTTCATCGGTATAGGACGAATCCACGATCAGCGCATCCACATCCTGCATCGCCTCTATGATTTCCTGATGTTTTTCGAGCAGAAAACCCCGGTATGAAGCGTAGTTATCATCCTCGGGCTGATAGATATTAATCGGGCTTTCGAAGTCGCCGGTAAAAAACAGCGAGGCGCCGTCGCAATCGACCCGGTAACCGAAATTCAACACCGGATGATTCAGGATGATCGGGGTAATGCGGGCGCTGCCGACGCTGACCGTTTCGCCGGGCCTGACCGTCAAATAGTCGATGCGGGCCTTCAACTGCGCTTCATGGATCGGAAAATAACTGTATTGAAGCTGTGCGGACAAGGCCCGGTTGATGTTTTCATCGGTGACCGGATCCTGACCTCCGTATAGGTTGATGCGATTGTTTTTGAAAAAAATCGGCAGAAAAAAAGGCAGGCCCTGAATATGATCCCAGTGCGTATGGGTGATGAAAATGTGCGCGGTGATCGGCATGTCCCTGAGTAAGGTTTGCGCAAGCGCATGAATGCCGGTGCCGGCGTCCAGAATGATCAGCTCATTCCGGTTGGTGCGGATTTCGATGCAGGTCGTATTGCCGCCGTATTTGACGGTCTGCGGACCTGGCGTCGGGATTGAGCCCCTGACTCCCCAAAATTTAAATTTCATGCCTGTTTTTGTTATTGTTTTTAGAGTTTAACAAAGAGTTCGGCTTCTTTGAGCATGAACCTGAGATCGCCGAGATCCTCGATCAGTGCTTCCAGCGGCATGCCGAAGCGGTCCGCGATCGCTTCCGGAAACGCCTCGACGACCGGATTGCCGGCGTCGCCGAAATGCAAGTGCTTGCTGATCTGATTCGCCGCGAACAGGCATTCGCCGAAGGCATTGACCGGCCGGCCGTGATGATGCCGAATCGCTTCGATCAGTAACTCGGAAAGGCCCCATTTCTCGGCCAGCAGCGTGCCGGCCTCGGCATGATTGATGCCGATGAATTCGAGTTCGGTCAGATGCAGCGAAACATTATCCTCCCGGCTCTTGGCCAATGCCAGCCTGAAACGCTCGGGCATGAATTCCGCGAACACGACCTTGCCGAAATCATGCAGCAAACCGGCCACGAAACTATCGCTGCATTCCTGCTGACTGAGTCCTGCCCGTTCCGCGAGTTTGCGGCTGATCGCGGCGGTCGTCAACGCATGCAGCAAAAACGCCGTGGCGCTGAAATTGGCCTGGTTCGAGTTTTTCAGCATGCCCATCGCGGCGACGCTCATCGCGAGGTTTTTGACCGTATTCAAGCCGATATGCACGACCGCGCGCTGTACCGAGTTGATCTTCTGCGAGAGTCCGTAAAACGCGGAATTGATCACCTTTAAAATTTTGACCGTCAACACCGGGTCGCATTCGATCACCTGCACGATTTCCTTCGCGGAAACATCGATATTGGAAGTCAATTGCACGACGCGCTGCACGCTTTTCGGGAAAGCCGGCATCTTTTCGACCAAAGCAACGAGTTCGGCGTGTTCTGAGGAAAGCATGAGCATGACGAGGGTAAGGTAAAGTTGCTATGAGCATAGCAAAGAAACCCAATAAAAGGCCGGATAGAAAAAGAAAACCCCAAAATACCGGAGCGATATTTTGGGGTTTAAAGAAAATCAGCCCAATGCTGGGGGAGAGCCAGGCTGATTCGACGCCGTAGCAGGCGTGCAAAGATAAGATACGACATGATATAAAAAGTTCAACAAGGGTTAATGAATTATTTAGCGCTGCTCGGGTCACTCTATCGTCGGTCAGGAAAGTCGGCCGCACCATCTGGTAAATCAATTCACTGATCCTCGGGAGGTTCCCATGAACGAAGACACCTTGAATATGGAAATCAGAAAATACCTGAAGAAAGTCGGCGTGACCTCGCAGCGCGAAATCGAACATGCGGTGCTGAAAGCGGTTGAAAACGGGCAGCTGGCCGGGAAGAGTTCGATTCGGGTCAAGATGACGCTGGAAGCGCCCGAACTCGGCGTCAGCCACTGTATCGAGGAGACGATCGCCCTCGAATAAATGCGCAATTTAGCGCTGATTTCCGACCAGCAATTTTTTCAGCACCGTGCTGAGGATGCCGCCATCGCGGTAATAATCGACTTCGATCGGCGTATCGATCCGGCAGATTGTTTGAAAGGTTAAGCTTTGGCCGTCGGCTCGCTTCGCCGTAACCGTGATAGGCTGTTTCGGGCGCAGATCTTCCTGTAGATCGACCGTCAGCGTCTCGGTCCCGGTGAGTCCCAGGCTGTCCGCGGATTGCCCTTCCTCAAACTGCAAGGGCAGGATGCCCATGCCGACCAGATTGCTGCGGTGGATGCGTTCGTAGCTTTCGGCGATCACCACCCTGACGCCTTGGAGATAAGGGCCTTTCGCGGCCCAGTCGCGCGATGAACCGGCGCCGTAATCCTTGTCGGCCAGAATGCACAGCGGAATGGCTTCCGCTTTATAGCGCATCGCCGCATCATAAATTGTCATCGGCTCGCCGCTCGGGTGAAAAATCGTTAGGTTGCCTTCCGAACCCGGTAGCAGCCGGTTACGCAGACGCACGTTCGCGAACGTACCGCGGCACATCACTTCATCGTTGCCGCGCCGCGAACCGTAACTGTTCCAGTCTTTCCGCGCGATGCCCTTACCGGCGAGATACAATCCGGCCGGCGAATCGGCGGCGATCTGTCCGGCCGGCGAAATATGGTCGGTCGTGACCGAATCGCCGAACAGCGCCAAGACTCTAAGATCGGTGATCGGAGCGAGTTTTTGCCGTTCTATCTTGAAATTATCGAAGAATGGCGGCCTGCGGATATAGGTCGATTGCGGGTTCCAGGGGTAAAGCTCGGATGCGGTCAGCGCAATCTTCCGCCATTCGTCGGTGCCGGTAAAAACTTCGGCATAGCGCGCCTTGAACATCTCGGGTGTCACGAAAGCCGCGATCGTGGCGTTGATTTCCTCGTTCGTCGGCCAAACATCCTTCAGATAGACCGGCGTGCCGCCCTGATCGAAACCCAACGGCTCGGTAGTGATGTCGATCGCGGTCGAACCGGCCAGGGCATAAGCGACGACCAGCGGCGGCGAAGCCAGAAAATTGCTCTTGGTCAAAGGATGTACGCGGCCTTCGAAATTACGGTTGCCGGACAGGACCGCCGAGACCACCAGATCGTTATCGACGATCGCCTTCGCAATCTCATCGTCCAACGGCCCGGAATTGCCGATGCAGGTCGTGCAGCCGTAGCCGACCAGATAAAAACCCAATTGCTCCAGATAAGGCAAGAGGCCCGATTTTTTCAAATATTCGGTCACGACCGTCGAGCCGGGCGCGAGAGAGGTTTTGACAGTGCGCCTGACCCGAAGCCCCTTCTCGACCGCTTTCTTCGCGAGCAGGCCGGCGCCGAGCATCACCGATGGGTTGCTGGTATTCGTACAGGAGGTGATCGCGGCGATAACGACCGCGCCGTGGCCGATTTGCTCCTGCGTATCGCCGATCGAGACGGTCGCGGTTCGCTTAAGTTCGCTCTCGGCAAGCCCGAAACCCTTGAAGCCGATCGGTTCGGTCAACATGCGGCGAAAGCCGGAGCCGACCTCACTCAGCGCAATGCGGTCGTGGGGCCGCTTGGGTCCTGCCAGTGCCGGCTCGATTTCGCCGAGGTCGACCGTCAATACCTGACTGTAGAGCGGATCGGGCATGTCGTCGCGGCGGAACAGGCCCTGCGCCTTCGCGTAGCGTTCGGTCAGTTCGATCTGCTCGGCGCTGCGACCGGTCAGGCGCATGTAATCCAAGGTCAGCGCGTCGATCGGAAAATAACTGACCGTCGAGCCTTGTTCGGGCGCCATATTGCCGATCGTGGCCCGGTCCGGAATGCTCATCGACGACAGGCCGGGGCCGAAAAATTCGACGAATTTGCCGACCATGCCGATGCTTCGGCACAACTCCGTGATCCTGAGCACCAGATCGGTCGCGGTGACGCCAGGACTCAGCCTGCCGGTCAGCTTGATGCCGGCTACATCGGGAACCAGCATGTAAATCGGCTGATCCAGCAGCACCGCTTCGGCTTCGATGCCGCCGACGCCCCAGGCCAAAACCCCGAGGCCGTTAACCATTGGTGTATGCGAATCGGTGCCGACGCAACTGTCCGGATAACACAGGTTATTGTCCTGATTCCGGAAGATCACCTGCGACAGATATTCGAGATTGACCTGATGCACGATGCCGGTCGTCGGCGGCACCACGCGGAGGTTCCGGAAAGCGGCCTGGCCCCATTTCAGAAACTCGTAGCGTTCGGTATTGCGTTCGAAATCGAGCGCTTCGTTCAACGCGAGCGAAATGCTCTGGCCGTAATAATCGACCTGCACCGAATGATCGATCACCAGATCGCAGGGCAGCAAGGGGTTGATTTTTTTCGGGTCGCCGCCGAGCCGCCGCATCGCATCGCGCATCGCGGCCAGATCGACCAGCGCGGGGACGCCGGTAAAATCCTGCAAGATCACGCGCGCCGGCTTGAAAGGGATCTCGCGCCTGTCGCTATCCGGCCGCCAATTCACCAGGTTCAACACATGCTCCTCGGTGATCGCAAAGCCGTCGCAGTTGCGCAGCAGCGATTCGAGCAAAATTCGGATCGAGAACGGCAGCCGCAACAGATCGGTGCCGGTATTTTCTTGCAGGCGGCGCAGCGAATAATAGGCCAGCGAACCGAAAGCGCCTGGATCCAGGTCTTGCCTTACTTTGAACGGGTCATTCCGGGGCATCGCGGGAACCTCCTCAGATTATCGGGTTAAAAGTGCAGGACTTAGCGCTCCGTCAATAGGCTTTCAAAACGGGGCAGCCAGTCAGTATAAGGCGCCACATAGTTATAGCCGCAGACGGTCAGAAGCGGTCTCTTTGCCAGGACTTCGAGAATAAAGGAAGCCTGCTTGCGGGTTTCGCGCTCGGAGCCATAGGGATTGAAAATCATGCCGGCGGGAGTCAAAAAGACGTAATCACAGATGAACAACGCATCGCGGTAGATATAAAACGTAAAGCCCTGCGTATGGCCGCCGCAGTGATGGGCCTCTATACCGAAAGCGCTAAAGCTTTCCGTAAAGCGGTGATCGACAGTGAATAGTTTTGCCAAGGGCTGGCTCGCATCGCTTTCATGCAGCCAGACTTCCGATTGCCAGAGCTTTCGGTATTGATTCGAGGCGCCCATGAAATGATGATGCGTGAACAAGATCGCCCGAACCGACGCCAGGTCGCGATTGAATGCGGAAGGCGCATCGATCCATACACCGCCTTGCGCTGTTTCGATCCGGTAGGCGGCGTGCTCGTAACCGAGTTTCGGCACCGAAAGCAGCTGGGTCACAGTGTCGTTGACCGGAAACTCAGTCACCCGAAATTGGTGTTCGGCCGCCTCCCAAGGTAAAAAGCAATCGCGTCGGGCGCCGCAGAAAGGGCAAACATCGGGCATTTCGCCGATCATGTTGTAGCCGCATTCCAGACACACCCATTGTGGGGACATTTCTAAAAGTGTATTGGCTTCCGATATTGTCATGTTCAGTCTCTCCCGCTTCGCTTAAAAGGGAGCGCAGGCTATGTAACTTATTCTGAGACCTCAAGAAAGCCAATAAGTTGGCAAAAAATTGTCGTGGCATGACGAATCAGGCCTTGCTTTTGCCCAGCACATAAACGCCGCTCAACACCAGCGCCGTGCCGCCGAACTGCATTGCGGAAACGGGCTCATCCAGCAAGAAATACGCGAAGATCAACGTCGCGATCGGGCCGGTCGTGCTGATGATGGACGCGAAATCCGCGCCGATCCGGCGGATGCCCGCATTCATCGAAAACGCCGGCAGCACGGTCGAAAAGACCGAGATCAACAGGGTCAGTCCATACACGTCGGCGGGAAAGCCGGTCAGCGCGCTGCCGCGCTGCACCCCGAAATGAATCAAGGTCGCGATGCCGGCCGCGGTCATCGTATAGGCGGTAAAGCGGATCGTGCCGATCTTGTGCACCATCACGCCGCTGCCCATCGTAAAGCCCGCGAACACGAGCGCGCTGCCGAGGACCAGCGCCGAACCCAGCCAGAGATTCGGCGAGGAGGCGGCGGAGAGATGGTCGAGAAAGACCAGGATCAGGCCGCCGTAACTGAGCAATAGCGCGATCAATACGGGCGCGGTAATAGGGCGACGGAACAGGACCGCCGAAAACAGCACGACGAAGGTCGGATACAGGAACAGGATCACCCGCTCCAGGCCTGCCGCGATGTATTGCAGGCTCGCGAAATCCAGGAAACTGGCGAGGTAATAGCCGTCAAGACCCAGCAACGTCACGAACAGCCATTCCTGTTTCGACAAGGCCGGCGGGTGCGCTTTGAGGTTATGGAAAAGCGCCGCGGCGATGAAAATCGGCAAGGCGAACAGCATCCTGAGCGCGAGCAGCGTGATCGCATCGATGCCGGGGCTGGCCGCATAGGCCATCTTGATCAGGATCGATTTGATCGAGAACCCCAAAGCGCCAAGCAGCACCAGGGCGAGGCCGATCGCATAATTCCGCCTGTCCATCACTCAGGATTCGGCGGAATCCGGCAACACGGTCAACGGGTCGCCGAGGCGAACCATGCCGTTTTGCCGCGCAAGGATTCGATCAATTGTTTAATGGCCCCTTCCTGACCCATGATGCTTTTACACAAACGGAATTGCCCGAGGGCGCGTTCGAGATTCTGCCCCTGTCCTTCGACCTTGAAGTAGCGGTCGCCTTCGAGATGGTCGGTATAGAAGCGCAGGCCCAGTTCGAACGGAATCAGCCGAATCGCGGCATATAGAGAGTCATAATCGGGACCGGTAAAGAAATGGCCGGCTTGATCCAGATAACTGGCCAGTATCGCCTCGCCGATGTCCGGATCGAAGGTGTCGTTTTCGGGGCGGTGACAGCAGGAGCGCAGGCAGTCGCCGACGTCGTAATGCAGAAGGCCCGGCTTGACCGTATCGAGGTCGATCAGGCCGACCGCTTTTTGCCGGTTGTGGTCGAATAAAAAGTTGTTCAGTTTCGGGTCGCCGTGGATGATTCTGAGCGGCAAGAGGCCTTGCCGCTTCGCCGCTTCGAGGTCGCCCGCGAAGGTTTGATGCTGCTCGATAAAGGCCGCGCAATCCTTGTCGATCAGCTTGGGATTGACGGCAACCAGAGCTTCACGATAGCGCGCCAGATACATCGGGGTAATATGAAAACCGGGCAGCGTATCCTTCAGCCTTACAGGATCGAGATCGCTAAGCAGGCGGTGAAAATGCCCGAGCGCAAAGCCGGTCTGGCGGGCTTCGTGCAGATTGCCGAGCACTTCGAGGCTGACCGTATCGGCAATATAACGGGTTGCGCGCCAGATGCGGCCTTGATCATCGCGCACCGAGTTGAAGCCGGCTTCGGACTGGATCAGCCGAGGGATTTGCAGTTCGACCGCTTCGGGTGCCTTGCTGTCGATATGGCGGCCGATCTCGGCCAGGTTCGCGAGAATCGCTTTCGGCTCCGGAAATACATGCGCATTGATGCATTGCAAGACGAACGGCTCGGCGGCGGTCGTGACCAGATAAGTCGCGTTGATCAGGCCGTTGCCCAGCGGCAACACAGCCGTACTCGACCCGGAGAATTGCCGGGCTATCGCTATAAGTTCAGTCATCGCGCGTGCGGTCGTCGTCTCAACAGCCCTGTTGGCTCGCGCATTTGATGCACAAGTTCGAATAAGGCAGCGCTTTTAGCCGCGCCTTTGCGATCGGTTCGCCGCAGCTCTGGCAGACGCCGTAATGGCCGGAATCGATCCGTGCGATCGCGTCCTTGATCTGCGCGATTTCGGTTCTGGCGCGATTGCCCAGAAAATCCAGCACTTCATCGTTTTCGGCCTGCACGGCCTGTTCCGCGAAGTCCTTTTCGGGGGGCTCTTCGGTATGCTTCACATCGTCGGTGATCTTGCTCAAGCGGTCGTTCAGCTCTTCCAGCATGCCGATCAAATTGCCGCGTATTTCTTCATAATCGTTCACGGTTTTTTCCTCCATGTCAGTCTATTGTTGGCTTGCGCGCTGTCCCTGGCCCATAGGGATGCTGCGTGACATCCTGCTATACTTCAAGAGTCCTGCCGGGCTCGTCGCAAGCCGGCGCTTTTCATCTAGCATCGTATCACCACTCATGCAAAATGCAATCAACGCGTTACTGGATTCGGCCAATCAAATCCTGCTCGGCAAACAGCGGCAGGTCCGGCTGGCGGTTTGTTGCCTGCTGGCGCGCGGACATCTGTTGATCGAGGATATTCCGGGCGTCGGCAAGACCACGCTGGCGCACACGCTCGCGAAACTGTTCGGCCTCGATTACCAGCGCATCCAGTTTACCAGCGATATATTGCCGGCCGATATGATCGGCGCCTCGGTGTTCGATGCGAAGAACCAGCAATTTACCTTTCATCCGGGGCCGATTTTCAATCAGATGGTGCTGGCCGACGAAATCAACCGCTCGACGCCGAAGGCGCAGAGCGCATTGCTCGAAGCGATGGAGGAGCATCAGGTCACCGTGGACGGCAAGACCTATCCGTTGCCGGAGCCTTTTTTTGTGATCGCGACGCAAAACCCGTCGCATCAGATCGGCACGTTTCCGCTGCCCGAGTCGCAACTGGACCGCTTTCTGATGCGGATCGAGCTTGGTTATCCTGATTCCGCCTCCGAGCGCCAGCTGTTGGCAGGCCAAAGCCGGCACCGTTTGATCGACACCCTGACCGTCAAGCTGCCGCCGGAACAACTCCAACGCATTCAAAAAGAAGTGCTACAGGTGCATGCCTCGAATGCGCTGCTCGACTATTGCCAGGCGATCATCCGCTTTACCCGCGAATCGGCCGCCTATCCCACCGGGCTTTCTCCGCGCGCAGGACTTGCGCTGTTGACCGCGGCCAAGGCCTGGGCCTACATGGACGGCCGCGACGCGGTGATTCCGGAAGACATGCAGGCGGTGCTGGCGTCGGTCGCAGGGCACCGGATTCGCTCGGGCAGCGTCGAGGCCGACGCGGTGGTCGCGCCGATACTCAGCCGGGTCGCCGTTTGATGAACGCATTGGCCTTGAAGGAGCGCTTTCGGCTCAGCCGCTTCGTGCTCGGCGAAACTGCCGTGCCGGGGCCGGTCACGCTGAACCATCGCCGCATCTTCATCCTGCCGACTCTGCGCGGCCTCGGCTTCGCGTTGCTGACCGCGCTGCTGTTTTTCATCGGCTTCGTTTATAACAACAACCTGGTCTATCTGCTGTCGTTTTTATTGGCCAGCATCTTTTTCATCACGACCGTGCATAGCTTCAGATCGCTGTCCGGGCTGGTGATCCGCGAAGGCATCGCAAAACCGGTATTTGCGGGCGAAACAGCGGCTTTTCCGCTCCATATCGATAATCCGTCGGCAATGCTCCGCCCGCAAATCAAGGTCGCAGGCCAAGACGAAACCGTTCTATCCCTTCTGCCTGACAGCCAAAATCCAGCCTTCGTATATCGAAATACCACCCGGCGGGGCTGGTGCGAGGCCGGCACGATCACCCTTTACAGCACCTTTCCGCTCGGCCTGTTTCGGGTCTGGTCGCCGCTGCGTTTCGACCTGAGAGTCCTGGTTTACCCGAAACCTGCCGCGGCCGACCTGCCTTTTCCGCAAGCGCCCCTCGGCATGAGTTCGGAGGGCGCCAGTCAAAAGGGCGGCGATGATTTTTACGGACTGAAAAACTATGAAGCCGGCGACTCGATCAAGCATATCCACTGGAAAGCCTATGCGAAAGGGCAAGGCGTATTCAGCAAGCAATACGGCGGCGACAGCAGCGGCGAACTCTGGCTGGATCTGGACGGCACGCCCGGATATGACGCGGAAGAACGCCTCTGCCAATTATGCCGCTGGGTGCTCGATGCGGAAAAGGCCGGTTTGAACTACGGCCTTTGCCTGCCCGGCGTCCGGCTGGCGCCTGCAAACGGCGCGCTGCATCGGCAATCCTGTCTCGAGGCCTTGGCGCTGTACACGGCATGAAGACGGCGGTAATCGACAAAAACCTGCTGTTGTTATTGTTCGGCGCGGTCGGCCTGGCCGTGCTGCCGCACATCCAGCATATCTCGAATCGTTCTTTCGGCTTTTTTACCGCCCTTTGGGTTTGGCGTGTGCTCGGCATCTGGCGTCCGGCCTGGCTGCCCGGCCGGCTATCCGTGTTTTTGTTGCTGCTTGTCGGCATCGCGCTGCTGTTCGCAGAGCGGCAAGGCATCCTAGGCCGCGATGCCGGCTCCAGCCTGCTGGTCATCGCGCTGGGCCTGAAACTGATGGAAATGAAGCGGGAACGCGATTTTTATCTGCTCATCTACATGACCTTCATCGTGGTCGCCACCCAGTTTCTTTATGAGCAAAACATTCTGCTAGGCGTCTATATCGGGGGCGTTTGCTGTTTGCTGTTGGCACTTTTGATCGCGATGAACGGCCTCCATAAGAAACTCGGGCAGGCGCTGAAACTGGCCTGCCTGATCGCCTTGCAGGCGGCGCCGCTTGCGGCCGCGATGTTCATTCTGTTTCCGCGCCTTGAGCCACCGAAATGGATGGCGCTCGGCAGCGAAACCCAAAATAGGACCGGCCTCAGCGAAGTAATGGAGCCCGGCTCGATCACCAATCTGGGACTGTCCGATGAACGGGTGTTCCGCGCCCAGTTCGACGGCCCGATACCGCCGCCGCAACAACGTTACTGGCGCGGCCCGGTGATGTCGATGACCAACGGCAAACTCTGGATGCAGGCGCAGGATTTTGCGCAGTATGGCAGGCACAGTCCGAAGGTTTCGGGAAAGCCCTACGGTTATACTTTGTTGATGGAGCCGCAGACCAAAAACTGGGTATTCGCACTCGACATGCCGGTGGGTTTTTCTGCGCCGCTGACCCGAAACGCCAATTTTCAATTGATCACTTCGGCACCCCCCGGGCGGCGTGCGGCCTATAAGTTGGTCTCCTATCCGGCCTACAATACGGGGCCGCTTGCGGACGGCGAATACCGGGATGCGATGCAATTGCCCGGCAAGCCTTCGGAGCGCATCAAAGAATTCGTCCGTCAATTGCGCGGTTACGATGCACCGCCGGCGGTTTTTGTCCAGAATCTATTAGCTCATTTCCGTGCCGAAAATTTCCGTTACACGCTGGAGCCCCCGAAACTCGACGATAACCCGATCGAGTCGTTTCTGTTCGATACGCGCGCCGGTTTTTGTAGCCATTATGCCTCCGCTTTCGTCTATCTCTTGCGCGCCGCGCATATTCCTGCCCGCGTCGTGACCGGTTTTCAGGGCGGCGAAGTGAACGATCTCGGCCATTTCATTGAGGTCAGGCAAGCCGACGCGCACGCCTGGGCCGAAGTCTGGTATGAAAATGAAGGCTGGGTCCGCTACGATCCGACCGCGGCGGTTGCGCCGGAAAGAATCGAATATCCGCTCGATGTCGGCCGCTTGAGTCCGGGCGAAGAAATCTACTTCGATATCGACAAGCAAGAGTTCAGAAAAGTGTTTAGCCTGTTCAAGCGGGCCCGATTGATCTGGGGCACTGTCGATTACCGCTGGCAACGCTGGGTCATCGATTACGACAGCCTGCACCAGTCCAATTTGCTGTCCGGATTCGGCATCAAGGACAGCCGAGCGATGGTGTATTGGCTGACCGCGATCGTGAGCGCGATGACGTTATTGCTGAGCGCGTCGATGCTCTATCAAAAACGCCGGAAAACCGATCCGGCGCTGCTGATTTATGCGCGCTTCTGCGCCAAACTCGCGCGTAAGGGCTTGGTCAAGGGGGCGGGCGAGGGCGCGAAAGACTTCGCCGAGCGCGCCAAAACCCAACTGCCGCAACATGCGGTCGAAATCGATCGGATTACCGAGGTGTTCATCAGCCTGCGCTATGGCAGACAGGCGGCGCCCTGCGACATCAGGCAATTAAAACGCTGGGTCGCGTCGTTCAAGCCGTGAAGCAAGCTCGGCATAGGGCTTACGGCTTGTTTTCTTCTTCCTTGACCGTTTCTTTCAGCGCATTGATTTTGTCTTTATTTTTTTCCTTCAGCTGATACAGCTTGAGCTTTTGCGCCGGCGTCAGCGTCTCCTTGACCTCTTCCTTGCTCTCTTCGCGGATTTCCTTGATTTTTTGTTTATGCTTTTTAAACAGCGACTTGATTTTGGATTCCTGCTCCTTGCTCAGGTCAAGCTCCTCGCTCAGTTGTTTTAACTTGATGCCGTGATGCTTGCCCGCCTCGGGCGCAGCCGGCGAAGTGGCGGCGGGTGGCGTTTCGGCTGCAGGCGCTGCGGTTTCGGCAAGCACGGCGCAGGGTAATAACAAACCCAAGGTGATGCTGATCAATCGTTTGTTCATCGAAATGTCCGGGGGAGTGATGGTGAATGAGCCCTGTGAAAAGACAGTCAGGGTTGACGGCATCATTTTACTCCGATTCCAGTCCGTTCAAAAATGGCAGAGAAGCCGGATTGATATTATGAACCTAGGCATGATGTGTAGGTCATCTTAGTCGAGTGATCAAGTCCCCAAAATGCAATCGTCCTCATTCCAGGACGATTGCATTTTGGGGGGCCGTTGATGAGTTTAAGCATGGAGAACGCATGTCCAAGAAAAAAGCGAATGAAAAACACATCACGCATTGGCACAGCCTTGAAGTCGACGATGCGGTCATGCGTCTGCATTCGGATCGTCATCACGGCCTGTCTTCCCAAGAGGCGCTGGAGAGGGTGAAACGTTTTGGCTACAACCGCCTCCCCCCGCCGCGGAAACGCTCTGCCTGGCTGCGTTTTCTGCTTCAATTTCACAACGTTCTGATTTATGTGATGCTGGTTGCCGCCGGCACCACGGCCATGTTAGGCGACTGGGTTGACACCGGCGTGCTCTTGGCCGCCGTCCTCGTCAATGCAATCATCGGTTTTATCCAGGAAGGCAAGGCGGAACAGGCGATGGATGCCATCCGCGGCATGCTCTCCCTGCACACGACGGTCATTCGTGACGCCAGGCGCACAGAGATCGAAGCCGAGAGTCTGGTGCCCGGCGATATCGTGGCACTGGCTTCCGGTGACAAAGTGCCCGCCGACCTGAGGCTTATTGCAGGCAAGGGCTTGCGGGTGAATGAAGCGATTCTGACCGGCGAATCCGAAGCGGTCGAAAAGACAGCCGATCCGGTCCAAAACGACGCCGAGCTTGGCGAGCGTTACTGCATGCTGTACTCGGGAACCCTGGTTACCTCCGGTCAGGCGACGGCCATTGTCGTCGAGACGGGCGTTCGCACCGAGTTGGGACGGATCAGCTCAATGCTAGCCCAGGTTCAGACGATGACAACGCCGCTGCTGCGCCAGATCGCCCGCTTCGGACACTGGCTGGCGCTGGCCATTGTATTGATGTCCGTGGCGACATTCGTGATCGGCGTGCTGTGGCATGGGCATCCGCCGGCCGAAATGTTCATGATGGCCGTGGCTCTGGCGGCTTCGGCGATACCCGAAGGCCTGCCGGCGATCATGACCATCACGCTTGCCCTCGGCATGCGCCGCATGGCAAAGCGCAAGGCCATCATCCGGCATCTGCCGGCGGTGGAAACGCTGGGCTCGGTGACGGTCATTTGTTCCGACAAGACCGGCACTTTGACGCGGAACGAAATGACCGTGCAAAGCGTGGTCACCGCCGGGCATGTATTCGATATCGGCGGCGCGGGTTATGCGCCCGACGGCGGTATTTTTCTGGAGGGCACCGCGGTGACCGCCGATGACTATCCCGAACTGGCCGAAATCGCGCGCGCCGCCGTGCTCTGCAATGACGCACAGCTGCACCGGCTCGCCGATGAGTCCTGGCAACTGACCGGCGATCCGACCGAGGGCGCCCTGCTTGCGTTCGCGGGCAAAGTCGGCGCCGATTCCGCATGGGAGCGCGAAACCCTGCCGCGTACCGACGCCATTCCGTTCGAATCCGAACACCGGCTGATGGCGACCCTCCATCACGACCATAGCGGCAGCGGCTACATTTATGTCAAAGGCGCTCCCGAACGCATCCTGGAAATGTGCGAACGGCAGGGCGGTCTCCATGACGCCGAGACCGTACTGGATGCCGATTATTGGCATCGCTGCGCCAAGCGCTTCGCCGCCGGCGGCCTGCGCGTGCTGGCGATTGCCGCCAAACGGGTTGAGCAGTCCTGGCGTGAGGTCAACTTCTCGGATTTGGAAGACGGTTTTGCCCTGCTCGCCCTGGTCGGCATCATCGATCCGCCGCGCGAGGAAGCGATCGCTGCGGTAGAAACCTGCGCCGGCGCCGGCATTCGCGTCAAGATGATCACCGGCGACCATGCCGATACGGCGCAGGCGATCGGAGCACGGCTTGGGATAGGCCTGGGCAAACCGGCCTTGACCGGGGCCCAGATCGAAGCCCTGGATGACGAGCAACTGCGGAGCGTTGCGCTGGATGTCGACGTATTCGCCAGGGCAAGCCCGGAACATAAACTGCGCCTGGTACAGGCATTGCAGGCAGCCGGTCAGGTTGTCGCGATGACCGGCGACGGCGTCAATGACGCGCCGGCGCTAAAGCGGGCGGATGTCGGCGTGGCGATGGGGCTGAAAGGGACTGAGGCGGCCAAGGAAGCGTCCGATATGGTGCTGGCCGACGACAATTTCGCCACTATCGGCAACGCCGTGTACGTCGGCAGAGGGATTTACGACAATATCCAGAAATTCATCCTGTTCATGCTGCCGACGAATGGCGGTGAAGCGCTCGTCGTTATTGCGGCGATTCTGTTTGAGTTGACCCTGCCGTTGACGCCGGCGCAGGTGCTCTGGATCAATATGGTCACCTCCAGCACATTGGGGCTCGCGCTCGCCTTTGAGCGCCCGGAGCGGGAGGTCATGCGCAGGAAGCCTCGCGACCCGCGCGAGCCATTGCTGTCCTGGTTTTTCGGCTGGCGGGTGTTGATGGTATCAACGCTTTTCATGGTGGGGGCGCTGGGCCTGTTCCTCTGGGAGATGGACCTCGGGTCCAGCCTGGAAACCGCGCGCACGATGGCGGTCAGCACGGTGGTAGGGGCGGAAATGTTCTATCTGATCAACAGCCGTTACATTTACAAGTCGGCCTTGTCACTCGAAGGCCTGTTCGGCAATCGTTATGTATTGATCGCCATTGCCGCCTGCGCGGCCTTACAGATCGCATACACCCATGCCGACCCGATGCATGCTTTGTTCGGTTCGACCGATTTGTCTCCGGATGAGTGGTTGAAGGTTGTGTTCGCCGGAATGTTCGTATTTACCGTCGCGGAGTTGGAGAAAGCGGTGATACGCAAGTTTTTTGGCCGCGGGCGCAGCCGTTTAGGCTAAATACGCCGGAGGCGATTTCCTTGGCACGTTTCTTTCATGTACAATCGATTCGACTCCATATATTGCCATCGAGCTCATGTTAAATAGCCGTTTTATCAAATACCTGCTGGGCAGTTGCCGGGATTTGGCGCCGATTTTTGCAGTCGTGCTGATCTTTCAGCTGTTGATCATCAAGCAACCGTTGCCCAATCTGGCTGATTTGATTTCGGGTTCGCTGTTTTTAATTATCGGCCTGACCCTGTTTGTGCAGGGACTGGAGCTCAGCCTGTTCCCGCTCGGCGAGGACATCGCGTATGACTTTGCCCGCAAGGGCAGTTTGCTCTGGCTGTTGCTGTTCGCCTTTTGTCTGGGATTTAGCGCGGCAATCGCCGAACCGGCGCTGATTGCTGCCGCCCAAAAAGCCGCGGATATCGCCAGTCAGGGCAACAGCATCGATGCGACCGAGACGGCGAAAGCCGAATATGCGCTCGGCCTGCGCGTGACCGTCGCACTGTCGGTCGGTGTTGCTTTAATCTTCGGCGTATTGCGGATCATTCGCGGCTGGCCGGTGTATGCTCCGGTTTTTATCGGCTATTTATGCGTTGCCCTGCTGACGCCGTTCGCGCCGAAGGAGATCGTCGGCATCGCCTATGATGCGGGCGGCATTGCGACATCCAGCATTACCGTGCCGTTGGTCACCGCGCTCGGCGTTGGACTGGCGACCGCGATCAAGGGCCGCAATCCGCTGACCGATGGCTTTGGCCTGGTGGTGTTTGCGTCATTGACCCCGATTATTTTCGTGATGGCTTACGGAATGGCAGTATGATCGACGCATTGATGCAGTTTGCGGTTAGCCTGCTGGAAGCCTGCCGGGATATGTTGCCCAGCGCCGCGATTCTCGGTGAGGGGCTACGGCATAGCGGCATGCTAGCCGGGTTGATGCAGTTTGCGTTGACCCTGCTGGAAACCTGCCGGAATGTGTTGCCGATCGCCGTGACCATCATCGGCTTTCAATTGCTGATCATTCGCCGGCCGATCGCGCATCCGAGAAAAATTCTGATCGGTTTCATTTTGGTCTTGCTCGGGATTGTGTTTTTCCTGAAGGGGCTGGATATGGCGCTGTTTCCGCTGGGCAAGTTGATGGCCAAGCAATTGACCATGCCCGAATTTCTCGGTATCGAACCGGTTGTCGGTCAAGTCGATTGGCGTGATTATGCCTGGATTTATGTTTTCTCCGCCAGCATCGGTTTTGCGACAGCGCTGGCTGAGCCTGCCCTGCTTGCGGTCGCGTTGAAGGCCGAGAAAATTTCAGGCGGCACGATCCGGGCCTGGGGCCTACGCTTTTCGGTCGCCTTTGGCGTCGGTTTCGGTATCGCGCTCGGCGCTTTTCGCATCGTGACCGGTTCGGAATTCTATCTCTACATCATCGGCGGCTATCTCGTCGTGATGATGCAAACCCGCTTTGCCCCTAAACTGATCCTCGGCCTGGCCTACGATTCCGGCGCGGTCACCACGTCGATGGTGACCGTGCCGATGATTACCGCGTTGGGTTTGGGCCTGGCCGAAGCGGTGCCCGGACGCAATCCCTTGCTCGACGGATTCGGCTTGATCGCCTTCGCGAGTCTATTTCCGATCATCGCCGTGCTGGGTTATGCACAAATCGCGCAATGGATCAATAAAGACAAACCTTCATCCAAGTCCTGAGGTACATCATGCATTTCAAACTCATCCTAGTTTTCGTCGATGACGACAAAACCGACCTGGTGCTCGAAACGGCCAGGCAATGCGGCGCGAAGGGCGCGACCGTGATCAACAACGCTCGCGGCGAAGGCATGAAACAATCGAAAACCTTTTTTGGCCTGACGCTCGAAGCCCAACGCGATGTGGTCTTGATGCTGGTCGAGGAACACATCAGCCGTTACATTCTGGAGAAAATCGCAATCGTCGCCGATTTCGACAACAAACCCGGTACCGGTATCGCGATCCAGATCGATGTCGAGGACGCGATCGGCGTGATGCATCAGGTTGAGGTATTGAAACAAGAACTGGAGGACGCCATATGAACAACCGCATTATTATCCGCGTTAGAGACGTGATGAAAACCGATTTCGGTACGATCGACGGCATCGCGACCGTCGCAGAAGCGCTGAAGAAGATGAAGGAAATGCAGACCGCGGTGCTGATCGTGAACAAGCGCCATGACGATGACGAATACGGTCTGATCAACTGCGGCGATATCGCCCGCCATGTGCTGGCTAAGGACAGGGCGCCGGACCGGGTCAATGTCTATGAAATCATGACTAAACCGGTCATTTCGGTGCATCCGGAGATGGATATCCGTTATTGTTCGCGGCTGTTCGCGCACTACGATCTGGTCCGGGCGCCGGTGATCGAGGACCGCAAGGTGATCGGGATCGTCAGTCCGAATTCGCTGGTGTTGGACGGGCTCTACAAAATCTTTGAATGAGTGGCAAAATGCCAGGTTTCTGAGTAAAAATTCTGACTATAGGGGGCGACTCTTCGTTGCCCCCAAGATTAATCGCACTATTGTGTTGTCGTATTCGGCACAAAGAGGCGAAAAAATAAAATGACATTCTAGTCTAGATAAAAATTACCGGAATTATAGAGTTGAAATGGAAATTAATTATTTCCATTTTGTTAACAATGCGGGCGTTACAAATTTAAAGCCAGAGGAATAAGCGGGCCTTAATCTTTTAATTTATTGATTTAAATGATTGTTTTCGCGTTTTATCGAAGGAGCGAAACGCGGCAAAGCCCAAAAGGCAAATTCAATAATGCCCCTCAGGCTATGTCACAGAATCTTAACATTTAACTTAAGTGTTTTTTAAGTTCAAATGCCATAGAATCCTCTCCGCAGTTGAGAAGAAGGTTTCTGATTGCAACGGCTGGATTCACTCCCGGCTGAAAAAACAATCCACGTTATTCAATCATCTTTTGAAAGGAAATTACCATGTCAGGTAAAAAGCGTTTAATTGCCGCTGTATTATTTACTACTATTATCTCAGGAATCAGCACCCAGGCTTCTGCAGGCCTTATTACAAATACCACCAATACGCTGATAAATCTCACTGATTCCGTGTGGGGCGTTGTCGATTCAACGGTTGACGCGATTCTGGATCTGACTTACAACAAGCTGACTGCAACCGCTACCACGCTTGACAACACTATCGCGAAACTGCCAAGCCCGCTGGCTTGCGCCACTGCGTATACAGCCCTGGTAAATGCAGCTAACCTCCAATTGTCGGCCGATTTGCAACTTTGCGCATCTGCCCACGTTTCAACAACAGACTTACCGGGTCTGGCCAATTGCACAAACAACGCGGTTGCTATCTCTACCACTGCGATCGACGCTGCGCTTGCGGCCACTCAAACTTGCTTGAGCTCACATCTCCAATAATTTTTAATTGTTTGAGACGAAAATGGCCGCTTTATGCGGCCATTTTTGCATCCGCGACTTGCCAAAGCGCATTGCGCTGATTGTGCGCGAATTTCCATCAATATTTCAACGGCAGAATCGGCTCTATTCCTTCAAATTCCGCAGTCGGATGATGTTTTTCAATCTTGCCGGTAATCTCGCCGATACGATCCAGCGGAATGTCGAGCAACACCAGCAATTCGCCTTTTTCAATTGCGGCTTCGAATTGATGGAGTCTTGAATTGCCCGAATTCATGCCGGCCAGACCGCCCATCAGCGAGCCGATGGTGGCGCCGGCGATGATGATGCCCAGGATCGGGCCTCCGGCGATGACGAATCCCGCATAAGACAGTCCGGCCAAGCCTGCCAGCAAGCCTGCGGAGCCGCCCAGCACGATACCTCGCTCCAGGGCCGGGATAAAATCGGTTTTTTGCAGCACGGAGGCTTCCGGCAAGTCTTCCAGCGGCGTGTCCCGCTTGGCCAGGATGTGAATATGGCGGTCTTCGATGCCTTCCCGGCGGAGTTCGTCGACAATTTTGTGCGTCGTTTGGATGTCCGGCGCTAAAAAATAGATGCGTCTCATCGCGTTACCCTCGCTATGCGATCGGTTAAGAATCCGCCCTCGGCAATGTATTCGGCTGCGGGCGCTGCCCAGATGATTCCCTTCACGATTGGACTGATCCCTTCGCATCCGGTTCATTGTCAGCGCATTGAATTCGAGAGGGGAAGGTTTGACGTTGGCCGGCACAGCGGGAGCTGACGGTCCGAGCAGAAAGGCGCGCCCGGTTGAAGCGGAATTTTAGAAGTTTGCGTAGCGAATCATCCGGTTGGCGTGATCGGTTTAGCCGGCGCCAACCGGATGAAATGGCATTGAGCGAGCGATTAGAAATAATCCCAAGGGTATTCGGGGCTTAAAATGGGCCTATAGCCTGCAGGCACCGGGAAGGGCGCGCTGACAAACTCGTAAACGCCGACCAGTTCTCGGGTTACCGTCATGCCGAGCCCCTTTGCCAAACCGACCGGAAAGCCGATCGCGCCGCTTCTTCGGGTTTCCTGCACGATATTGCCAGGAATTTCGAGAAAACCGCAGGTCATACCGGCCAAACCGCGGCCAAACTTGCCTGCCGACGAATTATCCGCCGCCGCGGTGCTTGATGCGCCTAACAATAGAACGGCAATGGCGACCGTCAAATAAATGCGTAATGTGTTCATTTACTATCCTCCCATTGGATGCTGTCGAATGTTACCGGCTGACCGGTGTGTTTTTGATGCAATTGCGCTGACGATTAATGTTTCCTTTACGACCCCCCACCGTTATGCCCTGTGAGCGCACGGAAGAGGAGACCGCCAGCTCCTCACGCTAAGACCCTAGGAAAACCACTGAATTCACCGCGCGAGGCATTTTACTGTCATTCGGCTTCCAGCGCATCGACGCGTTGAAAACCGCGCGGCAGATGCAGGCCGCGTTTCGCGCGCGCGCCCGAATAGTGCTCAATGTCCGCGCCTTTCAAGGTCAACGGCCGTTTACCGGCGGTGATTTTCAATTGGCCGCCTTCGGGCAGCGCCGTCACCGCAATGACCGCATCATTGCCGGCCGCCAAATCGTCCGTCGGAATCTGGATCAGTTTGTTACCCTTGCCTTTGGTCAGTTCGGGCAGTTCCTGCGCCGGAAAAATCAATAGCCGTCCCTGCTGGGTCACCACCGCGAGCCGATCGCTGTCGCCTCGGAGTTCGGCGGGCTTGATCACTTTGGCGCCTTCGGACAGCGTCAGCAAGACTTTTCCGGCCTTGTTCTTGCTGTACAGCTCTTTCAGTTGCACCCGAAAGCCGTAGCCGTAATGGCTCGCTACCACAACCCAGTCGTCCGGACTGCCGGCCAACAGATGCGCGAACAGCGCGCCGGGCGGCGGATTCAGGCGACCGGTCAGGGGTTCGCCCTGGGTTCTGGCCGACGGCAGGTCATGCGTCGTGATACTGTAGGCGCGTCCAGTCGAATCGAGCAAATAAACCGGCTGGGTCGAGCGGCATTTGACCGCTTCGAGAAAACCGTCGCCGGCGCGGTAATTCAAGCTATCGACATCGAAGTCATGGCCTTTCGCGGCCCTGATCCAGCCTTTTTGCGACAGGATCACGGTCAACGGCTCGTTGTTGATCAGCTGCGTCGTTTCCATCGCCTGCGCAGCTTCGCGCGCGACGATCGGCGAGCGGCGGTCGTCGCCGTATTTTTCGGCGTCGCGTTCGAGTTCCTTGCGGATCAGGCGGTTCAACAGGCGCGGCGAGCCGAGCGTTTTTTCGAGCGCGGCGCGTTCCTGTTCCAGTTCGTCCTGTTCGCCGCGGATCTTCATTTCCTCAAGCTTGGCAAGATAACGCAGCTTCAATTCCAGGATCGCCTCGGCCTGGCTATCGCTGATCCCGAATCGCGCCATCAGCACCGGCTTCGGATGCTCTTCCTGGCGGATAATCGCGATTACCTCGTCGATGTTCAGATAGGCGATCAGGAGGCCTTCCAGGATATGCAGACGCGCGAGCACCTTGTCGAGGCGGTGCTGCAAACGCTTCCTGACCGTCTCGGTGCGGAAGGCCAGCCATTCGACCAGAATTTCGCGCAGATCCCTGACTCTCGGCCGGTTGTCCAGGCCGATCATGTTCATATTGACCCGGTAACTTCTTTCGAGATCGGTGGTCGCGAACAGATGCGACATCACCGCATCGGTATCGGTGCGCTTCGATTTCGGAATCACCAGCAGGCGGGTCGGGTTCTCGTGATCGGATTCGTCGCGCAAATCCTCGATCATCGGCAGTTTTTTCGCGAGCATTTGCGCGGCGATCTGCTCCATCAGTTTGGAGCCCGAAACCTGATAGGGCAGCGCGGTAATCACGATCGTGCCGTCCTCGACCTCATATTTCGCTCGCATCTTGATCGAGCCGCCGCCGTTGATATACATCTTGCGGATGTCGTCTCGGGATGAGACGATTTCGGCCGCGGTCGGATAATCGGGGCCCTGGATGTGCTGCAAGAGCTGGTCAAGCGTGCTGCCCGGCGCGTCGAGCAAGTGGATGCAGGCGGCCGCGACTTCCCTGAGATTGTGCGGCGGAATGTCGGTCGCCATGCCGACCGCGATGCCCATCGTACCGTTCAGCAGCACATTCGGCAGACGCGCCGGCAACAGTTCAGGCTCTTTCATGGTGCCGTCGAAATTGTCGGTCCATTCGACCGTGCCCTGGCCGAGTTCGCTGAGCAAGGTCTGCGCGTATTGAGTCAGGCGCGATTCGGTGTAACGCATCGCGGCGAACGACTTCGGATCGTCCGGAGACCCCCAGTTGCCCTGGCCGTCGATCAGCGGATAGCGGTAGGAAAAGTCCTGCGCCATCAACACCATCGCTTCGTAGCAGGCCGAATCGCCGTGCGGGTGGTATTTGCCGAGCACGTCGCCGACCGTGCGCGCGGACTTTTTATACTTGGCCAGCGCGGTCAGGCCGAGCTCCGACATCGCATAGACGATGCGCCGCTGTACCGGTTTCAGGCCGTCCGCGATATGCGGCAGCGCCCGGTCCAGGATCACATACATCGAATAATCGAGGTAGGCTTTCTCGGCGAACTCTTTTAACGGCAGTTGTTCGAAATTGTCCTGCAATCCCACTTAGAGCAGCCCCTCCGGCAGATCGACACGGATCGCGCGGTTTTTTTCGAGCAGTTCCTCTCGGCATTTTTTGCGCTGTTCCGCGTCCTTGAACAGCTGTTTTTCGATCTCGGTTTCGAGTATCAATTGCGGAACTTCTATGCTGTGTCCGTGGCCGTCGATCGCGACCATCGTAAAGTAGCAGGAGGTCGTATGGCGTTTTTCGTGCGTGGTCAGGTTTTCGGCGACCACCTTGATGCCGACTTCCATCGACGAGCGGCCGACATGATTCACATGCGCATAGAACGTGACCAGGTCGCCGACATTGATGTTTTCCTTGAAAAACACCTGATCGAGCGCGGCGGTCACGACATAGTTCTTGCAATATTTGGCCGCGCAGGCGTAGGCCACCTGATCGAGCATTTTCAACAGCGAACCGCCGTGCACGTTGCCGGCGAAGTTGGCCATGTCCGGCGTCATCAGCACGGTCATCGCGAGGGATTTTTCTTGTTTGGTCATTTGAACATTAAGATAGTTGGCTTCTTCCGAAGCAATGAATGAGGTGAATGTCGCCTTGATCGCTTGGCAGGGTGCGCTGTGGGTACCCTAAATAATTTTTATCATAACAGCATTGGTTAAGGTCTGCCTATCGCATGATAGGCCAATCCGCTGCGGCGCACAAACGCCGGTTCGTACATGTTGCGGCCATCGAAAATGACCTTGTCGCCGAGCGCGCGGCTCAGTTCGTCGAAGTCGGGACTCCTAAACTCCTTCCATTCGGTCACGATTACCAAGGCGTCGGCATTCTCCAATGCGTCTCGAGGCGAGGAGCAGAGTTTCAAATGCGGGTTGTCGCCGTAAATCCGCCGCGCTTCGGCGAGCGCCTCGGGATCATAGGCCTGCACGCTGGCGCCGGCCCGGCTTAGGCTCTCGATCAGGACCCGGCTCGGCGCCTCGCGCATGTCGTCGGTGTCGGGCTTGAAGGCGAGCCCCCAGAGCGCGATCACCTTGCCTTCGAGCTTGCCCTGATAATGCCGGCTGATTTTTTCGAACAAGCGGCTTTTTTGCCGGTTGTTCACGTTTTCGACCGCGTTCAATAATTCGGCATGATAGCCCTGTTCCTTCGCGGTGCGCTCCAAGGCCTTCACATCCTTCGGAAAACAGGAACCGCCATAGCCGCAGCCCGGATAGATGAAGCTGTAGCCGATCCGGCTGTCCGAGCCGATGCCTTGGCGGACCTGCTCAATGTCCGCGCCGAGATATTCGGCCAGATTCGCGAGTTCGTTCATGAAACTGATTTTGGTCGCCAGCATCGCATTCGCCGCATACTTGGTCAATTCGGCCGAACGCACATCCATCGTGATGATCCGCTCACGGCTGCGGTTGAACGGCGCGTATAATTCCTTCATCAATTCCGCGGTGCGCGGATTGTCCACGCCGATGATGATGCGGTCCGGGCGCATGAAGTCGTTCAACGCCGCGCCCTCCTTCAGAAACTCCGGATTCGAGACCACGTCGAATTCGATCTTTTCGCCGCGTTTTGCCAGCGCCTCCTCGATCTTCGCCTTGACCTTGTCGGCGGTGCCGACCGGCACGGTCGATTTATCGATCACGACCCGGTAGCCGGTCATGTGCTCGGCGATGCTTTCGGCGACCGTCAACACATAACGCAGGTCGGCCGAGCCGTCTTCGTCGGGCGGCGTGCCGACCGCGATGAATTGAAACACGCCGTGCGCGACCGCCTCCTTCACGTCGGTGGTAAACTTAAGGCGCCCCGCCGCCTGATTTTCCTTGACCATCGCATCCAGGCCCGGCTCGAAGATAGGAATCTCGCCCTGCTGCAACTTGGCCACCTTGCCCGCGTCAATATCCATACAAATCACCTCGTTACCGACATCCGCCATACAGGCGCCCGTGACCAGACCGACATAACCGCTACCGAACACTGTAATTTTCATCTTATTCGCTTTATTATTGCTAAATGAATTGACTCAACCGGCGCTAGCGCCTGTCTAAGTTTCCGATTATCGAGCCAAGAGCCTGCGCGGCCTTTCTTGTATTTTTCCGTACGATGCCGAAAAAAACCGACCCCAACAAATCGCTGTTAGACGGGTTTTCCGAACCTGACCGCGAGCAGATCAACCAGGCGCTTGCCATCATCGCCCAAATTCCCGACGATCCTGATTATGGCCGTCCGAAGGGGTTTGAAGTGGCCGCTATTTTAACGGATTTTCATGTCGATCTGAAAACGACTCTGGCGGCTATTTTAAGCGATCCCCGCTTGAATGCGCTCAAGCCGCACCCGGATCTTGCCGGCCGCTTTGGCGCCACGGTCGATGCCTTGGTCAACGACGTCAATTGGCTGAACAAATTGAGCGTTTACACGCCCGAGATGACGCATCAGCCGAACCAGACCGAAACCTTGCGCCGGATGTTGCTGTCGATGACCCATGACGTGCGCGCGGTGCTGATCAAACTGGCTTACCGGGTCAAGCGCCTGCGCGGTCTCGCGGGCGAAGCGGAAGAAGTGCGCCATTTCATCGCGCGCGAAACGCTGGACATTTATGCGCCGATCGCGAACCGGATGGGGATTCATCAGTTCAAATGGGAGCTCGAAGACCTGGCGTTCCGTTATCTGGAGCCGCAGGTTTACAAGAGCATCGCCAAGTCGCTCGCCGATAAACGGGTCGAGCGCGAGCGCTGCGTCAGCCATTTTATCGCCCAGCTGCACGCCGCGCTGAGCGAGGAAGGCATCACTGCCGACGTATACGGCCGGCCGAAGCACATCTACAGCATCTGGAAAAAGATGCAAAAAAAGCGGCTCGGCATCGATGAACTGTACGACCTCCTGGCGGTGCGCGTGATCGTGAACAACCTGACCCAATGCTACACGGTCCTGGGTCTCGTGCACAGTCTCTGGCAGACGATTCCGAAAGAATTCGACGATTATATCGCCAACCCGAAGGAAAACGGCTACCAGTCCCTGCATACGGTGATCCTTGACAGCGGCGGCAACCGGATCGAGGTGCAGATCCGCACCCGCGCAATGCACGAATTCGCCGAAATGGGCGTCGCCGCGCACTGGTCGTATAAGGAAGGCGGCAGACACAATGCCGCGGTCGAAAAAAACATCGCCTCCTTGCGCAAGCTGCTCGAGGAAAAAGACAATGACGAGACGCTGGCCGAAGATTTCAAGACCGAATTGTTTTCCGACCGCGTCTATGTGCTGACTCCTGCCGGCAAGCTGATCGATCTGGTCAAGGGCTCGACGCCGCTCGATTTCGCCTATGCGATTCACACCGAAATCGGCCACCGCTGCCGCGGCGCCAAGGTGAACGGACGCATCACCCCGTTGACCTATGTCCTGAAGTCGGGCGAACAGGTCGAAATCCTGACCGCGAAGGAAGGCGGGCCGAATCATAACTGGATCGATCCGAACCTCGGCTACCTGAAATCGCCGCACGCGATCGCGCGCGTCAGAAGCTGGTTCAAGAATCAGCAGATGGCGCAAAACATCGCGACCGGCAAGGCGATTCTGGACAAGGAAATGCAGCGGCTCGGCGTCAAACTGGCCAATCTGAACGAGTTGACCAAGCATTTCAAGCAACCGGACAAGGACAAACTGTACGAGGCGATCGGCCGCGGCGACATCACCAGCCGCCAGGTCGCCGCGTTTTTCAAGATCCCCGAGCTGGAAGAAGCGCCGTTCATCAGGATTCAGCAAAAAAAACAGACCGCGAAATCGGCGGTCACGGTCGACGGCATCGATCAGGTGCTGACCTCGTTCGCGCACTGCTGCTCGCCGGTGCAGGGCGACGAGATCATCGGCTACATATCGCACAAGAAAGGCATCATCGTGCACCGCCGCAACTGCGAGAATATCCTGCAGTTGAGCCCCGACAAGCAGGCGCAACTGATTCAGGTCGAATGGGGCGGGGACAAATCGTATTATTCGGTGCCGATCATCATTCTCGCGCAAAGCGCGAAGGACTTATTGAACCAGGTGACTCAGGTGCTGGCGCATTCGAAAATTCATATCTCGAATGCGGCATTGAACACGCACCCCGATTTTTCGGCCGACCTGAACCTGACCATTCAAATCGAAAATATCGATCAACTCAGCCAGATATTGAACCGGCTCAGCTGCTTGCCTAACATTGTCGAGGTAAAAAGAAAGCAGACAGGCTAAAGCAAGTAGCGTATCCTGAGCTTACTGTTTTGGGATAGTTGGCGCATACAGCGCACTCTGCTCGACTTCGTATCCTCGATGGTGAATCTATGCAGCGCTATAAAATTCTTCATCGCACCTATTATAATTATTCCACCGAGGTGCGGCTCGATCCGCATTTTTTGCGCCTTCGTCCGCGAGAAGGCCATGAGTTGCGGATCGAGTCATCAAGCCTCACAATCTCGCCTCCGGCCACCCTGCGTTGGCAACGCGACGTGGAGGATAATTGCGTTGCTGTCGCCAATTTCGCAATGCCCGCTCGCCAGCTTTCGATCGAGAGCGAGGTGATCATTCAGCAGTACAATCAAGCTCCCCTGGATTTCATGGTGGCAAGCTATGCGGCCGACTATCCCTTCACCTATACGCCCGAAGACCGGATTGTGCTGTCGCCCTATATGATTTCCGCCGATGACACGGAAGACGACAAACTGACAGAATGGATCGGCAGATTCCGGCAGCCGAGCGAACGCGATCAGCCCCTTTCCTTGCTGCAAAATCTTTGCTCCATCATTCATCAAACGCTGTCGTACCAACTGCGCGAGGAACCGGGCGTGCAGTCTCCGGCGGAAACGTTGTCCCTGGGCACTGGCTCATGTCGGGATTTTGCCTATTTATTCATGGAAGCGGCGAGGTGCCTGGGGCTGGCGTCACGTTTTGTCAGCGGCTATCTGCATACGCCGCCATCTCAGTTCAATTATGGTTCGACGCATGCCTGGGCGGAAGTCTACCTGCCGGGCGTAGGCTGGAAGGGATTCGACCCTACCCTCGGAGAAATCGTGGGGACCCATCACATTGCCGTGGCGGTGGCAAGGTCGCCCGAATCCGTTCCGCCGGTAGCCGGATCGTTCGTCGGGCCGCCGGGATCGAGCCTGAATGTCGGGGTGTGGGTGAGCGAGCTAGCGAGGGTGATGTAAAAACAGGCGGACTCAAGGCGAAAGTAAAAGCCGCGCCTTGCGCCTTGAGTCTTTTTCCTTTAGCCTTGCTCCTTTATCCTTTTGCGCGCTTTATTATGACCACCAAACGCCTGATTCTCGTCGACGGCTCGTCCTTCCTGTTCCGCGCCTATCATGCGCTGCCGCCGTTGACCAGTCCGCAAGGCTTGGCAATCAATGCGGTGTACGGTGTATCGAACATGCTCAGGAAGATGCTTAGCGATTATCCGCAGGACCATTTCGCGGTGATCTTCGATGCGCCCGGCAAGACTTTCCGGCACGACCTTTACGATCAATACAAGGCGCACCGGCCGCCGATGCCGGACGATCTGCGCTGCCAGATCGAACCCTTGCACCGGCTGGTGCGGGCGATGGGCTTGCCGCTGATCGTCGAGTCGGGCATCGAGGCGGACGACGTGCTGGGCTGTTTGGCGAAGAAAGCCGATCAGCTCGGCTTCGAGGTGATCATCTCGACCGGCGACAAGGACATGGCGCAACTGGTCAACGCGCATATCATGCTCGAAAACACAATGAACAACAGCCGGATGGACGTCCAGGGCGTGATCGACAAATTCGGCGTCAGGCCGGACCAGATCATCGATTACCTGGCGCTGATCGGCGATGCGGTCGACAACATTCCGGGCGTGCCGAAGGTCGGTCCGAAAACGGCCGCGAAATGGCTCGAACAATACGAGTCGCTGGACAATCTGATCGCGAACGCGGACAAGATCACCGGCAAAATCGGCGAAAATCTGCGCGCGAGCCTCGAACAACTGCCGCTGTCCAAACAGTTGACCACGATCAAGTGGGACATCGATCTGCCTTACGCTATCGACGACCTCGAACGCAAACCGGCAGATCCTACCGAATTGAAGGCGCTGCTGTCCGAATTCGGCTTTACGACCTGGCTGAAAACTCTCGGCAGCGAAACGGCGGCGCCTATCTCCGAACCGGAAACCCCGCCCGGCAAAACCGACTATGAAACGGTGCTGAGCGAAGAGCATTTCGAGCGCTGGTTCGCCAAGCTCGACAATGCCGAGCTGTTCGCGTTCGATACCGAAACGACCAGTCTCGATTACAGCAAGGCGCGCATCGTCGGCGTGTCGTTCGCGGTCGAACCGGGACATGCGGCCTATGTGCCGCTTGCGCACGATTATCCCGGCGCGCCGGAGCAGCTCGACAAAACCCGGGTTCTGGAGCGCCTCAGGCCGCTGCTCGAAAATCCTGCAAAAGCCAAGCTCGGGCAGAACCTCAAATACGACCTGCATGTGCTCGCGAACGAAGGCATCGATCTGAAGGGCGTCGCGCACGATACGATGCTGGAGTCTTACGTCTATAACAGCACCGCGACCAAGCACAACATGGATGACCTGGCGAAGAAATATCTCGGCGTCGACACGATCCACTTCGAAGACATCGCCGGCAAGGGCGCGAAGCAACTTTCCTTTGATGAAATTGCGATCGAAGAGGCCGGGCCGTATGCGGCCGAGGATGCGGACATCACGCTGCGTTTGCATCACAAACTGCGGCCGCTGCTCGCGGAGCACGATGCGCTGTACCGGCTCTATGCGGACATCGAAGTGCCGCTACTCAGCGTGCTGGCCCGCATCGAACGCAACGGCGTCGCGGTCGACACCGACATGCTCGCGCAGCAGAGCATGGAGCTGGCTAGCCAAATCATCAGCCTCGAACACCATGCGCACGATCTGGCCGGGCACAGTTTCAATCTGGGTTCGCCGAAACAGATTCAGGAGATCTTGTACGATCGTCTGCAACTGCCGGTGCTGAAGAAAACGCCGAAAGGCCAGCCGTCGACCGACGAGTCGGTCTTGCAGGAGCTGGCCGCCGATTACCCCTTGCCCAGGCTGATTCTCGAACACCGCAGCCTCAGCAAGCTGAAGTCGACTTATACCGACAAACTGCCCGAACAGGTCGACCCGAACACCGGCCGCATCCATACCTCGTATCATCAGGCGGTCGCCGCGACCGGGCGCTTGTCGTCGTCCGACCCGAACCTGCAAAACATTCCGATACGCACCGAGGAAGGCCGCAAGATCCGCAAGGCATTCATCGCGCCGCCGGGTTACAAGATCGTCGCGGCCGACTATTCGCAGATCGAACTGCGCATCATGGCGCATCTGTCCGGCGATGCGGGTTTGTTGAAGGCGTTCAGCGAAGGCTTGGACGTGCATACCGCGACCGCGGCGGAAGTGTTCGGGGTCGCGCCGGAGCAGGTCACGCACGATTTGCGCCGTTCGGCGAAGGCGATCAATTTCGGGCTGATCTACGGCATGTCGTCGTTCGGCCTGGCGCAGCAGCTCGGCCTCACGCGCGGCCAGGCGCAGTCGTATATCGACCTGTATTTCGCGCGCTATCCGGGCGTCAAGGACTACATGGATTCGATCAGGGCCTTGGCCCGCGAGCAGGGCTATGTCGAAACGCTGTTCGGACGGCGGCTGTATCTGCCCGATATCAATTCGCGCAATGCGGCGCAGCGCCAATATGCCGAACGCACCGCGATCAATGCGCCGATGCAGGGCACCGCGGCGGACATCATCAAGCGCGCGATGATCGCGACCGACCGCTGGCTGATCGAGGCGCGCGAGGATGCCAAGATGATCATGCAGGTGCATGACGAGCTGGTGTTCGAAGTCGCCAAAGACCGCCTCGATCATTGTATGGACAGGATCAGGACGCTGATGAACTCGGCCGCCGATCTTAAAGTCCCTCTGCTCGTCGACGTCGGCGTCGGCGACAATTGGGATGAAGCGCATTAACAGGCGGCGTTAGGCCGCTCCGAACGAGATCGCTTGCCCCCGATATTTAGGGGTAAAGTCTTCTTGCATTCTTGCTGAGCGGCCCAAAAGTTTAAACACTTACACCCTATAAAAATTGCACCAATCTTATCCGATCGAGGTCAATAACCCGTCCGGCTTAATCTACACAAGAAAGATGGCATGAATACGAGTCCCGAGAATCGCCGATCACCCTCTCCGGGCGAGCAAAACGCCGAAATCTCGCCCAAGACTACGCCCAGCGCCCAAGCCTGCGGCGAGCGCTGGGCCCAGGAAAGCCAAAAACGCCACGAATGGATTGCGGTCGCCGCGTATTTCAAGGCCGAGAAACGCGGCTTTGCGCCGAACCATGACTGGGACGACTGGTTCGAGGCCGAACTCGACTACGTCAAACGGCAGGTCGAGGACTATCTGATCATTCTGGAAGAAGACGGCGAGACCACCCTGATCGGTCTGCAAAGACTGGCTTATTCGATCGGCGTCGAACACCCAGAAAATATTCATTCGAAAACCGACCTGATCCAGGCGATTCAATGCGCCTGCCAGCTTTTGCCGTGTTTCAGGATCGGCGTCGAGGACCTCTGTAGCCAGTTCAATGATTGCCAGTGGCGCTCCGAGTGCAAAAAAATGATCGCGGTATGGAAACGATACGGCTAAGGAATTAAGATCTCTCTCGTTTCCCACCGCTTAATCCACAAACCAATCCTTCGCTGCATTCTGCAGTAAAATAGGCGAATTTTTACCCCAACCTCGGATTAAAGTCCCTCATTCGCGGCCAAATGCTTTATCATTAGCGCCTCAAAAAATAATAATTAGCGAGCCGCTTTAAACCACTATGAGCCTGCCTTCAGAAAACTCGAACGACCGCCGTTTATCTCTGATCTTTTTGTTTGCCGCGACCCTGTTCAGCAGCGCATCCTTGATGTTCGTGCTGCAACCGATGTTTGGAAAAATCCTGCTGCCCTTGCTGGGCGGATCGCCGTCGGTTTGGAATACCTGCATGGTGTTTTACCAAACGCTGCTTTTTCTCGGCTATTTGTATGCGCACCTGCTTTCTACTCGGCAAAACACCCATAAACAGGTGCTGATCCACGGCGGATTGATGCTGGTCAGCTTGCTGGCGCTGCCGGTCGCGATGCCCGAAAACGCGGCGCCGCCGACCGAAAGCAATCCGACTTTCTGGCTGCTGTGGACCTTGTTCATCGCGATCGGCCTGCCTTTTTTCGTGGTCTCGACCACCGCGCCGTTGATCCAGAAATGGTTCGCTAACGTCGGCCACCATACCAGCCATGATCCTTATTACCTGTATGCGGCCAGCAATGCCGGCAGCCTGATCGCGCTGCTCAGCTATCCGTTTCTGTTGGAGCCGAATATCGGGCTGGATCAGCAAAAAGCGGACTGGAGCATCGGTTATGTGCTGTTGTGCCTCTTGATTGCCGGTTGCGCCTTCATGTTATGGAAATCGCATCAGCAAAATCCGATCGTTGAGGAAGAAAATGGGGCAGAGGATGGCCTGAGCCCTCTGACCCAGTTGCACTGGCTGGTTCTGGCCTTGGTGCCGTCGAGCCTGTTGCTCGGTTTGACCAATTACATCAGCACCGACATTGCTTCGGTGCCGCTGCTGTGGATCATTCCGTTGACGCTGTACCTCCTGACCTTCATCATCGTGTTTTCGAAATGGCATGACTTGATTCATCCCTGGATGGTCAAGCTGCAACCGATGGTATTGCTGCCATTCATCGCCTATTCGTTCATCAATCCGGCGATCATTCCGTACTGGGTCAATCTGGCTCTGCACCTGGCCGCGTTCTTCGTCGCGGTGATGGTCTGCCACGGCGAGCTGGCCAAGGCCCGGCCGCATACCCGGTATTTGACGACCTACTATCTGATCATGTCCTTCGCCGGCATGCTCGGCGGCATGTTCAACACCTTCGTCGCGCCTTTCGTGTTCAACGGCGTGTATGAATACCCGATCATGATCGTTGCGGCACTGCTCTTGCGTCCCGGCCTGAAACTGTCCCTCGGCAGCGACAAGATCGACTGGCTGAAACAGGCGCTGTTCCCTATCTTACTGCTGGTGTTCGGCATCGCGGTGTATCTGGGCATCCATGATTTGCCGGAATATCTCGACACGATCGGCGTCGGTCTCTTGGTGTTGGCCGGTTTGCTCTATGCGTTCAGGGACCGGCCGTTGACGATGGCTTTATCGACCGGCATTCTGATTTTCTTCACGATGGGGCTGCATGGTTTGTTGTCGAACACGCTATACCAGGACCGCACCTTCTTCGGCGTGCTGTCGGTTCGTGAGAGCGTATTGACCGATGAAGAAGGCCGACCGGAAAAATTCCACGAGTTTTACCACGGCACGACCAAGCACGGCGCGCAGCGCCTGACTGCCGAGCATGCGCTGACGCCGCTGACCTATTTCAGCCGGCCGGGGCCGATCGGGCAGGTGTTCAGCGTTTTCGATAATGTCGATCAAAACTGGGAGATCGGCGTCGTCGGTCTCGGCGCCGGCACCTTGAACTGCTACGCGAAGCCGACGCAAAACTGGACTTTCTACGAACTGGATCCTCTGGTCGTCGAGGTCGCGAGCAATCCGAAATACTTTACCTATATCAGCGGCTGCAATCCGAAGGTGGCCATGCGGGTCGGCGATGCGCGCCTGTCGCTCGAAAAAGAACCGGATCAAAAATTCGATTTATACGTAATCGATGCTTTCAGCTCCGATTCGATTCCGACGCACTTGTTGACGCAGGAAGCGATTCAGTTGTATTTCCAGAAGCTGAAGCCGAACGGCATCCTCGCGCTGCACATTACCAACCGCCATCTGGCGTTGAAAAAAGTGCTGGCCGATCACGCCAAGCAACTGCACTATGACGCGCTGCTCCAGGAGTTCGTGCCGCAGCAGGAAATTCCGCTGGTTGCGGCCACGGACTGGGTGGTGATGGCGAAAAAACCGGAGACGCTCGATCCGTTGCGTAGCAGCAGCCTCGGCAAATGGCAAAAGCTGCCGATTACCTTCGGCCTGAAGCCGTGGACCGACGATTTCACGAATATCGTCACGATCTGGAAATAGACGTCTCCGCGATATATATAAGGCGTAAGTACACAAAAAAGCCCGCCCTTCTACAGAAGGGCGGGCTTTTTTTATTACTAATTCTAGGTGCCGTGGTGTTTTTCGTTTTTGCCGCAAACGCTGGCGGCTTTTTTTATAATGCCGATTAATTAGGATAAGCGTTTCGATTGCGATTGCCGCGACCTGTGCGTTGAAGTTGATTTGCGTTCGTCATCGAGCCCGATTTTCTTGAATTTCCGCTTTGTAAAGCATCTATGTCTTGCCTCACGAAAGTCAGGGCCGTTTCCAATTTTTTAATATCGGAATGGCTTGCGTCGACCTGATTTCTTAGCAGTTCCAATTGCGCAATCATTTGGCCGCATTCCTGCGCAACGCAATCGTCTGCAGACCAGGCTAAGGGTGTTGTCAGCAAGCCCGCAGTGAAAACGCTGCATGTCAATATCTTGTGTTTGATGTTCATGGTCATTCTCCTTTGTAGCGGATCTAAAATAGTTCTCTCGACAGAGAGTCAATTGCGAAAGGTTCGGTCCATGAATGAGTGACAGTCATTGCCTTGCTATCACCAGGAACTGGCGATCATAAAATCCTATCCGAATAGGGATGCCATGAAAACTGCCGAACTCTGCGCAAGACCATGGCTCATAGAGTATACGGTACAGGCATATAAAACCGAAAAGGTTTAATTAAATATTAAGTATTAAGTATTTAAACAGATGCCAATATATTTCATCTGTGCGCTTGTCAAAAAGACGAGGATGCCGGTATTCGGCTGCGTGGATATAATCACGGATTGCCTGCCGAATTACCCGACAAACTCGATATATCAATGGGTTATTGCATAGCGTAGAGAGGAGGATGCATTCGGCAGTTAGGAAACAGAATCCATAAAAATACCCTATTAATAGTAAGGCTGAATGCTTGATCCAAATTGTGCAGCCAAGGGACAGGCGGTCGAGATTGCGGGTTTAAATGATAGGAAAAAGACCTTGGCAGTTTGAGGTCTGATATATGCTCGGAACTAGAGAGAAGTTTGAGTGGGTATTTAATAAATCAAAATCTTATTGAGCTCGGGATGGTTCAGGAACGCATCGATCGGCAGCAAGGCGACATTAAAACCCTTGTGGCGATGATGATAATAGGGAAAGGGCGTCGGCAAATCGGACGCGTTCTTATAACGCATCAGCACATAGCCATCCGGATGCTCTGCTCGCCATTTCTCGAGGTTGCGTAAACCGACGAGCGTTTTGATGGGCTTCGTTAAGCGCCCGCTGAATTGGTATTCGCCGTGATAAACGGCGACCAGATAAGCGACCTCTCGGTTTTGGGCGAAAACCTCGGCAATCTTTACGCCGGTTTCCTGCGTATCGAAACGCTCGCCTCTGAGCGAAAAAAAGGCCGAAGAGACGACCAGCAAGGCGATCACTGTCGCGATGCCGACCGTAAAGACTGACTCCTGGGCGTTTTGGGCCTCATGGCGCCACAATAATGCAGCAACGAGCAACAAGAAGATGCCCCATAGCGGGGACAATGTCGCCAATTCGGCGTTGCGAAACGTCATTGCGTTGACCCAGGGCGCGATTGCGATCGCGACGCCGATCAAAGCCAATAAGGCGATGTAGGCATGATGGGCGCGCCGCCAATCGATTTGACGGGCGTTAACCGCTGCCGCCGCTCTGGCCAGGACCAACACAAACAAGGGATACATCGGCAGCAGATAATGCACGCGTTTGCCGCTGATCAGCGAAAAGGCGATAAATAAGGGCACGCCCCAGGCCGCGCAAAAACGCAGGCCGGCGTCATGTAGATTCAGCGTCTTCAGGCCCAGCCAAAACGGTTTGAGCAGCAGCCACGGCAACAGCAGGGCCGGCAGATACTGCGCATACCACCACCACGGCAGCTTGTGCGCGAACGACTCGACGATGCGACCTTGCGTCTGTCCCCAGAAAATTGCGTTCCGGTAAACTTCGCCGCCCGCAATCCCGGCCGGAATCGCCCAGCATAGCGCAATGGCGGCGCCCAGCAGGATGCTGAAAACAAGCCCCGCATACCAGTGCCGCCAATATGATCCCGGCTTGGCATCCTTGAGCCACCAGGGCGCCAATAAGGCCGCCGGCAACACGTGCAGCAAAATCACCGGGCCTTTCGCCATCACGCCGCCGCCGATGGCCGCGCCCAGCAACAGCCAGCGCGGCAGCGTCAGCCCGGCATGTGCCAGCTGCAACAGGCTATAAATGGCCAGCGTGACGAAAAATGCCAACATCATGTCGAACATGGTCAGCGTGCTGAAAACGATCCAGAAACCGGAGCCCAGCAGCATGATCGGCGCCATGTCCGCGATCGCCTGACGTTCCGGCCATAACAGCCGGGCCATCGCGGCGGACAAATACACGGTGCCGAGCGCGAAGAGCGGGGAAACGAGCCGCAGCGACCAGTCATTGACGCCGAACAGCAGCCAGGTCAGCTGCATCAGCCAGAACAAAAGCGGCGGTTTGTGACTGTAAAGTTCGCCGTTGAGATGGGGTACCAGGAAGTCGCCGCGTTGCCACATCTCCCAGGCCACCGCTGCGTAGCGGGTTTCATCCACCGGCAGCAAGGGCCGGGCATAGAGCGCGAAACTGATCAAAACCAGCCAGATTACAAACACCCAGCTTCTGACGGGCAGTAATTGATACATATCGATCCGAGGCGATGAATCTTTGGCGGAAACTCAGGTGTTGAGCTGTTTGCGTTCGTAGATCACAAAATATAGATTACGGAAATAGATCAATAATCCGGAGGCTTGGCCGAGAATGAAAACCGGATCTTGCCGGTAGACCGCATAGGCCAGCAGCGTCACGCCGCCGCCGATGCTGAAATACCAGAATGCGATCGGAAACACACTTTTTTTCTCTTTTTCGCTCTTGATCCATTGCACCAGAAAACGCGCGGAAAACAGAGCTTGACCCAGAAAACCGACAGCCAGCCAGAGGGTTTCTTTATCCACGTTCAATTTCGTCTACCTCCGGTAATTTTGCACGTTGTTGCAGCCAGATCACGCCCAGCAAATCGGTGATGCCGGCCCACAAGCGGTCGAGCGTGCCGTAATTCGAAACGCCTACGCCGCGCGCCCGGTGATTGACCGGTTCCGAAATGACAGTGCCGCCGGCCCGAATCACCAGGGCAGGCAAAAACCGGTGCATGTGGTCGAAATAGGGCAATTCCAAAAATTTATCCCGTGCGAAGACTTTCAAGCCGCAGCCGGTGTCCGGTGTCTTGTCGCCGAGCAAAGTGGACCTGACCGTATTCGCGAATTTGGACGAGAACAGGCGCCACTTCGAGTCGTAACGCTTGTTTCTCCATCCCGCAATCATCCACAGATTCGCTGTGCTTTGTCTTTTATCGAGCAAGGCTCGGTATAAATGCGGGATGTCGGCGGGATCGTTTTGCCCGTCTCCATCCAGCGTCGCAATCCAGGGATGAACCGCCGCCTTGACTGCGGTGCGCACCGCAGTGCTTTGGCCGCAGCTCTGGTTATGTCTGATCACGCGTAAGGCGTTGAAGCGCAGCATCGCGTCTTTCAGTTCGGCTTCGGTTTGATCGCGGCTGCCGTCATCGACATAGATGATTTCATAGGCCTCCGCCTGCGTCATGGCTTGTTCGATTTCTTCGAGCAACGGCAAGATATTGCCGGCTTCGTTATGGACGGGAACAACAATGGATATTTTCATTGAGCGATGGTTCGATGATGCGCAAATGGTACAGTTTAACCGCTTTATATGACAATAATGTTAATTTTCATTTATTCAAGGCAATAAAAAAGGCTGCATCCGAATGAAATGCAGCCTCTTTGGGTGAGCGGCCTGGCCACTCGCAACCATACCGAACGCTTAACGTTTTGAGTATTGAGGGCGTTTTCTTGCTTTGTGCAAGCCGACTTTTTTACGTTCGACGACGCGCGAATCGCGGGTCACATAGCCAGCCTTACGCAAGGCTTGACGCAGAGTTTCGTCGTATTCCATCAACGCGCGGGTCAAGCCGTGGCGGATCGCGCCGGCTTGGCCGGATGGGCCGCCGCCTTTGACGATGACGTTCACATCGAATTGGCCTTCCATCTCAACGCATTCCAGCGGTTGACGGGAAACCATCTGGTCGGTCTTGCGGCCGAAATAGTCTTCGATCGATTTTTGGTTAATGGTGATTTTGCCGGTGCCTTTGGTGGCGTAAACGCGTGCAATTGCACTTTTACGACGACCTGTACCGTAATATTGAGCTGCTGCCATGGATTACTCGCTTAAAATTCTAATACTTTGGGCTGTTGCGCCTGATGGTCGTGTTCCGGACCGGCGTAAACTTTCAATTTTTTGAACATCGCGCGGCCCAATGGGTTGTTAGGCAGCATGCCTTTGACGGCGGTGGTCAAGATGCGGTCAGGAAAGGTTTTTCTCAACTTACCCAGGCTGACGGTCTTCAGATTGCCGATATAGCCGGTGTGGTGGTGATATAATTTGTCCTTTTCCTTATTGCCGGTGACGCCGATTTTTTCGACATTCACGACAATAATGTAGTCGCCGGTATCCACATGCGGGGTATATTCCGGTTTGTGTTTTCCGCGCAGACGGCGTGCAATCTCAGAAGCAAGACGGCCAAGCGTCTTCCCTTCCGCATCAACCACGTACCAATCGCGCTTAACTTCTGCAGGTTTTGCACTAAATGTTTTCATCGTTAGTTCGGTCTTGCTTTTAAAGGATCAATAAATAAGACCGAGAATTCTACTAAATAGTCAATCATTTTTCAAGTTTATTTACGTTTTAATATCCGTAATAGGCCGAAAAACCTGGAAAAAATTCCAAGCGCTAGGCTTCCGATTCAGAGTCATCGCCCGGTTTCCGCCACATCGCGTTGATGATCGCCGACGCACAGGTCGTTGTAAATAAGAAAATCGAATAGGCAGGCATAGCCCCTTATGTACTATAAGGCAACGGCTATGAAAAAAATACCTTCCCCGGTTGGA